>JAKFEJ010000532.1:0-13271 GCA_036675745.1 Chitinophagaceae bacterium
AATAAAAAAACAGTAACAGCGTATGAAGAAAAAGCTGTTGCTACTGCATTACTCGATAAAGATCCGGTGGCCGGTAAAATAGCCAGTGAAACAAAGAATGAAAAATTAGGTGTTACGAATATTACCTTAAGCAATGGGATAACGGTAACACTGAAACCAACAACCAATAAAAACGACGAGATCATTATGGATGGATGGCGTTGGGGTGGTTATCAAAAATTTGATTTGGCTGAAAAAGAAAATGCACAGTATGCAGCAAATCTTGTCCGGCAAATGGGAGTTGGTGATCTGTCTCCTACTGATATCAGGAAATATCTTTCTGGTAAAACAGTGTCGGTAATGCCTTATATCAACGGTCATGAAGAAGGCATAGAGGGTAGAAGCAGTGTAAAGGATTTCGAAACCTTTTTGCAGATGATGTATCTGTATTTTACAAAACCCCGTAAGGACCAGGCTTTGTTCAATTCCTATATCACCAAACAAAAAGCATCGCTGCAATATTTAAAACAGGACCCGCAAACATTTTTCAGTGATACCATTTCAAAGATCGCTTACAACAATAATCCCTGGGCCGGCGGTGTGCCTACGGCTGAAGAATATGATAAGATCAACCTGGATAAAAGTTTTGCTATCTACAAACAGATCTATGATAATGCTTATGGTATGCATTTTACTTTTGTAGGTAAACTGGATGGAGAAAATATAAAGCCATTATTAGAAAAATATTTGGGCTCATTACCAGCGACTGAAAAAGAAAATATGTATAAAGACAATGGTGTAAGATTGGTAAAAGGCCCGCAAACTATCAATATCCAGAAAGGAAAAGAGTCGCAGAGTTTTGTATCGCTGATGTTTGAAGGCGATGCGGAAGATAGCCGTGAAGCAAAGATGAAACTGGCGGCTTTATTGGAAGCCATCAATATTAAGATCATTGAAAAATTGCGGGAAGAAATGAGTGGGATCTATGGTGGTGGCCTTTTTGGCTCCATTCAGAAAAGACCTTATGTTCATTATAGTATTTCCGCCAGTATCCCCTGCGGCCCTGAAAATGTAGCCAAGCTTACCGATTCATTACTGGCCATCATCAAAACTGTACAGGAAAAAGGCGTAGAACAAAAAGACCTGGACAAAGTAAAAGAGACCTGGAGGAAACAATATCATGTTGGCCTGCAAAGCAATGATTATTGGTTGAACAGTCTTTCCAATGGCTGGATCAACCGGGAGAACCCCGAAAATATTTTAGATTATGAAGAAAAAGTAAATGCGTTGACTATCCAGGATCTGCAGGAAGCGGCCAGGAAATTTCTTCCATTGGATGAAGTAGTAAAAGCGGTGTTATATCCTGAAAATGTAAAAGTGCCGGAAGAACCGAAGAAGGCGTTTTAAAAAAAGTTTGTTTTATAAAAGGCTGCGTTTTGCAGCCTTTTATATGATTTAAATAATTTTGAATGGGAACGTTTTAAAGCAGCCAGTGTTAGACCTGCAGGCAAAGAAACTCCATTCGGTGTAGCTTTGCGTTGCTTCTATCATTCACTTCTTTTTCTTTCTTATCTTTCTTGCAGTGGTTTCAATTTGTTTTATAAAATCTTCTTCGGCTTGCGAAAGTTGATTTTTGTTTTGTTCCCTGAATATTTCATACTCTATCCTGGCTTTATCAATTGCCTCCTGATGGCTTATGGCGCCTGGATGTTGCAGTATTTCCTTACCTGTCATCTTCAAAAAATCGTCTTATCGTTCTACCCAATCTTTCATATACATGGGTGTTTGGTTCAGCGCCTGTAATTCTGCAACTTCCAGGTAGGCGGTTACCATTCTGTTGAGTATGTTCAGTTCTTTTTCGTTCAGGTAATTTTTTGCAATTTCTGCTTCCTGCTGTGTTGGTTTCTTGCCTTTAAAACTGGTTAAACCCAGATTTGGTTTTGCAGCATTCACCCTGTTAAAAATTATTTCGGCTGCTGTATTGCCGTGTGCTGCCCTCCCGATAGCCATCGGGAGCATTTTGTTTTGCACAGTTTTAAAAAATGTTTCACTCAATTTTGTTTTTGGGCTATAGTCTATACTGGTAGCATAGATGTCCAGCACCTTTTGCCAAAATACTTTTTCGCTGCTTCGTATATCACGGATACGGGCAAGCAATTCTTCAAAATAATTTCCTTTGCCCCCGTTTTTCAGCAAGTCATCGTTGAGTGTAAATCCTTTTACAATGTATTCTTTCAAACGCTGAGTTGCCCATATCCTGAACTGTGTGCCACGTAGCGATTTTACACGGTAACCAACTGAAATAATTACATCTAAATTGTAAAAGGTGGTGTCATAATTTTTGCCATCGGGGGCAGTTAGTCGGAAATTCCGACTAACTGAATCTTGCTGCAACTCCCCCTCTTTAAAGATGTTTCCAATATGCTCGGTTATGGTCACACGGCTTTTTTGAAATAACCCGGCAAGCTGTGCTTGTGTTAGCCAAACAGTTTCATCCTCCAACCGGGTTTCTATTTTTGTTAAGCCGTCTTCGGTTTGATAAATTAGTATCTGCGATTTATTATCCATTTAATTATCCAGTTTCACTTTGTTGGGTATATCATCCATCAGTTTTTTTATAATCAGCAACGCCAACAACATTTCCATTATCGTCTTTGCCGATAAAAATTAAACCACCTCGGGCATTGTTAAAAAAATTGTGTGGGATATTTCATCTCGTCAATATGATGTCAACTTCTCCGGGCTTCATTGATTTATCCCCAAAAAGTTTAGTTTGAGTTTTTGTATTTTTCTTTAACGGCTTGTCAATGATTTGAACACTGTGTTTCGGAAAATACTTTTTCAAAATATCTAAAGTTGTGTTGAAAGTAAATTCTCTCTTGTCTGTCCGAACATAGATTGTGCTTTTACGCTTCATCATTTTTGAACAAAGTCCAAACACATTGTCAAGCAAGTCGTGATACTCCTGTTTGTTTACAAATCTTCCTTTATGCTTCTCTTTAAGAGAATTTGCATTTGCTTCCCCACCTAAAAGCCAAAGTCGTAGCCACTGGTCAGCATGGTAGTCGGTGATTGAACAATAAGGCGGTGAAGTAAACAACAAAGAAAATTTAATATCATTGCGAATTGCTCTCTCTGAAATTGTTTTGAGTTCGTTTGCACTGTCGCCAAACACAACTGCACTTTCAGTAATTGTCGGTTTCCCTTTTTCGTAACGCCAATCAATTTTTTTAAGAATAAAATCGCAAGGGTTTATCTCTGGCGGTGCTTTCATTTTATTTTTCTTCCACCACTTTACAGAGTAATTCATTCCCATTGATTTTGTCATTCTCATTTGGTTTGATAAACCTTCACCAAGTTTTGCATGTAGGTAAATCAAGATGATTGAAATGAGAGTTGCATCAACATTATTTTTTTTCCAGTCAAGATGTGTTCGTGCTGCTAATAAAAATTTCAGCACTTCATCACAATAACACATTCGGAAAAATTCAGGCATTCGTTCAATGGTTCTTTTGTAATAATTCCGTTTACCATAAATTTCAAGCAAGCGGTCTGTTACTTCTTTTTTGTCCGCAGGTTGAAGTTTGACTGTTCCATAAAGCCAACCAACAGGGTTGATTTCAATTCCCAAACTGTTTCTTCCTAAAACCCCTCCTGCATAAATGCTGCTGCATCTTCCCGCAAATGGGTCAAGTATGTAGTCGCCTTCTTCTGAAAATTCTTCTACAACATCAAAGGCAAACTCAAGCGGAAACATCGCATAGTAAGGTCCAAACCTTGCCCATCTTCCCTCGGCAGTTGTAAAACCTTTCAAAATTTTTTCTATTTCTATCATTTCTTTTTCTGCATTAACTCCTTTGCGATATTTTCTAAAATGCGTTTTCCTAAGTTCAAAGGTATGGATGCTTCCGCATGAGCTGAACTTAAAGGAGTGATTGCATTTGGGTAACGGGAAGATGCCAACTGGTCAAGTAAACTTATTGCATCTGCAATTCTTGGAAATTGATTTACATGGGCTGTTTCAAGATTCTGTTGATAGTCGTTGAAGAATGCCACTGTTCCTACAAGTCGCTGCCCTGTTTTTGTTTTGTAAAAAAACTTTCTACCAAAGTAGGTATCTACTCCGTAGTGTTTGTTGCTTTTTGAAAAAATTATTTTGTCTTTGATGTAGGAGTGGTAAAGAAGAAGAACTGATTGATTAGGAATCCTGTCGGGTTCGCCAGTTTCTTTTCTGTCAATTTCTTCAAAGTGATTTACAAATGTTCCTGTTTTTTCAACGCCTAAAATTAGAATGTCTTGTCCGTTTTTCTTTTTTGCGATTTCATTTATACGATTTAATTCAATCGTTATTACTTTGGTCAACCATGATGCTGTGCTGAATACCGCTAACGGTCCATCAAGTATGAAAGCAATTCGCTTTAATGTGTCAAGCCAATTATTTTTTTCAAAAGAACGCAAGACGTGAATGAGTAAAAGTTTTTCAAGAGTAAACATTATCTGTCCGAACATTTCTCCATTTGAACCAAGCGGATTCATTAACTCATGCAACCGCAAAGCATCAGTAGAGTAGAGTTCGTATTTGCCGCAACCACATTTATAAATTCCATTATTGTAAACTAAATTTTCTTCGCAATCAATATCATCAATCGGACATTTAGGTCTGCGATTCTCTGACAATACTCTTTTGTGTTTGAACAAAACTTCATAGGTATCCAACAAACTTTCTCCATCAGCAAACACTTTGTAATTTTTGAACTCCTCGTAAACAGCTTTTCGCATTGAAGCCATTGAAGTTATTTCACTGTCTAAAATCACATTACACCCAGGGAAAACTGAATCAAACGATTCTGTTTTTTCTGCTTTGCGTAATTCAACAGGGTCTATGAATTCCTGTTTATCTAACTCACGAATTTTGTCAATGAAAGTTAAAACAGATGCAACAGCAACATAGCCGATTTCAGCATTTGGAAAACCATTTTTTGCAGGCACTTCCATGTGGCTTCCATCAATTGCAATCACCATGTCTGGTTGCCAATCACTCGGCTGCAAGTCAGTAAGAGAAATAGTATTTAATTCTTCTTCATCAACTGGCTGCTCTCTTAGTTTATACCTTTCCTGAATTTGTTTAACTTTCTCACTCTCAACTATTCTGCGAAGTGGTTCGTATTTGGCGAATTCATTTTCAAATGGCATAGCAGAATAAATTTAAGATACGGATAAGTCAAACTTTTTTACTTGAACTGGAATTACAAAAAGGTTGCTCATAGTTTTCACTCGTAGGAAACCTTTATCTTGAGCTCTGCGGATTGATGGTTCAAAATCTTCGAAGTCATAATACTTACACAACTCTCTTGTTTCATCCGTATTATTTAAATGACTGATAAACCAATTTGAGGTGTTCTTCAAAATATTTTTTTGAATGCTGCTTACTTCCTGTGTGGCGTAAACCAAACCAATTCTATACTTAGCTCCTTCTTTTGCAGTCCGCACCCAAATGTCTTGCAAATCATTTTCTTTCCCATTTGGCAAAAGATTGTGAGCTTCTTCAACATAAACTAAAACATCATGTGGGTGTTTTCCTTCTCTAAAAATTGCTTGATTCCTCCGAAAGATGTAAGTCATGATTCTGTCCGCAGATGCTTTGTTGATGTCAGGCTCTCCACTTGACTGGTCAATGATTACAAGTTTCCCTTTTACCAAATCATTATAAATATCTTCTGCATAATCAGAAGTAGTTGTGTTTGTGTGATAAGGAATGGCACTTCCAATTTTTTTTGTTCCGTTTGCATATTGAAGAATTCCAAGTAAGCGAAGAAATGATTCATCAGCCCATCTTTCTCCTGAAGCACTTGGTCTGTCGTTCACATACCAATTTTCAAATTCGGAATATCCACTTGTTCTATCTCTGATATATTCTTCAAGTCCTGACATTGCGTTTGCAATCATATCCCAAGTTGCATTTGCATTTCTTAAAATGGCTGCCGCCGAAATATATGTTGTTGCATTATCAGAAGTGCTTTGAGCCATTCTATCCAAAAACTCCCTGCTGAATAAACCTGTTGGGTTTGGTCTTACTGTGGTCGGCGGTCTTAATCCTGCCTTTGATAGTATTGCACGATAAGCAAAAACTCTCCTATTGAATCTCGTTAACTCGCCTCTGTCGTTTGCATCAGGGGTTTCAAATTTTACTTGACAAAAGTTGCGGATATAAGCGGCTGTTTCTTCTTGGAGTAAACCATCAATTATTTCTTTTCCAATTTGTAAGTTTTCGTCAATGTGAAAATTTAGCAACATCATTTTTCTTTCAGGGTCATTAGGATGTGTCATGATGCCGTATGTTACTACTTCAGCGTCTTTTGTCACTCCTTTGTTTTGCCAAACATTTTTTATTGCTGTCGGTGTAAGTCCTCCACCTTGGTCTTGTGTATTTTCATTTGCATACTCTCCGTTAGGGTCAAAAACTATTTGCCCAATTCGTAATGGCTTCTCATTATTTTTGGGGAAACGCAAATCATAAACTGATTGCAAAATTATTTTCGTAGTGTTTGACTTTCCTGTTCTTGTCATGCCAAACAATGCAGATTTTTGAGCAAGCAAATCATTCGGGTTGATATAAACATGAACACTTGAAACACCTTGAAACTGTCTATTGGTAGAAGCATAACGAATTTCTCCCAACCTAACCTTTGCCTCTCCTGTATTGTTTGTTGGGTCGGTGTAGTTAACGATTAGCTGCAATGCTTTTGCATTAGGTTTGAAAACTTTCAATCCTCTATTCGGATAGTAGTTTGAGATGTCGCATCCAAAACGTAAATTCAATTTAGAATCAGGATTTGTTTCATCTTCCTTCTCAATGAAAAATGTTCCAATTACTCTGCACTTTACACCAGCATAACTCAAATAATTTCTTGTATGTGGGTCCATTGCTTCTTTGTCCCAATGCTTGTCAGTTTCCCCGCTAACTCGTTGTGCAGTTTCAACTCTTATTCTTTCTGCTTCACTGCTGTTTGGAAGTTGTGCTGCATCCATCACTCTTAAAAGTAAAACAGAGGCATCTTCGTCTTTGAAATTAACATCGTCTGCTTGAGAGTTTATTCTTGTCGCAATGAGAAAAGATAAACTTGGAATCCCTCCAACTCTCTGTCGTTGTATATCATGCACCTGAACATTTGCAGATTCGTAGTTGATAGAATAGAGTTCACCAACATACTGGTCTGCTTGTATGAGGTCGCTGAAAAGTTTTTTCGTTTCAACTTTGTCTCTTTCTTCAAATTGCTTCTTGATTTCTTTTTCCATTGTAACCGGAGATTATTTTTTAAATATTCACAAATGTAGGCTTCTGTTTTCCATAAAAACACTTACAATTTAGCCTTTTATAAGGCTCTCGAATTGACTTGTGGTTGGTATTAGCTGATGTTTTAAGGTCAAGCCGATATGCATTACGTCAGCCAGCCGGAGTGGGTTGTGGGTTAGCATTTTTAGCTCTGACAAGACACTGACTCTTTGCAAGGTTTCAATTTAGCATATAAAGGCTCCTGCTCCTTTTTGTCCGCTTGGTTTTAAAATGTTTTTATCAACAAGTTCTTTTAAATCTCTCGTTGAAGTTTCTCTCGAAACATCATTTAATACCTGATAATCGCTATTCGTAATTTTTCCTTTCTCTTTCACATACAAAACTGCTTTTACTTGCTGGTCATTCACTTTAGTTTTATCGGACATTTAGCTGTAAACATATCGGGATGATTTCTTTTCTCCTTTTCTAATTAATAAGCCTTTTTCTACAAGTTCTGTTAAGTCACGCCTTGCTGTCCTGTCAGTAATATTGTATCTCTTTAAATATTCTGATGTCACAATCTCACCTTTAAGTTTAAAGAATAACAATGCATCCACTTGCCTACCATTCAATCCCAATCCGTTTAAATTATTCAGCATTATAATTATCTTTTCTAAACTCCCCAAAAAACCCCGACACTATGCCGGTTAAAATCAACGATACTTCTGTTCTGTCACGATCTGCCTGTCTGGGAAATAATATTTCACAAACAGATTTAAAAACAAAAAGTCCCTCACAACTTATCTTTGCCACCCATGCAATTCAAAGACATCATCGGCCAGCCCGAAGTAAAAAATAAATTAGTTGAGTTGGTACAACATAACCGGCTAAGCCATGCATTACTTTTTATTGGCAAAGAAGGCAGTGGGGCTTTGCAACTGGCCATAGCTCTTGCACAATATGTAGTTTGTGAAACTGCAAATGGCAAAGCTCATCATAATCTTGGCCCATCACTATTTGGAGAGGAACCGGTAACGGGTAACGGGCATCCTTCGGCAAGCTCAGGAGTAACAGGCAACGATTCCTGCGGCACCTGCCCTGCCTGTACAAAGATCCAGCAATTGGTTCACCCGGATATTCATTTTTCTTATCCTGTTGTAACAAAAAAACCAGGAACTCCGCCGATCAGTACCGATTATATTGCGGAATGGCGGGAGTTTATCAAAAGCTATCCTTATGGAAATGTGTATGACTGGCTGCAATTCATCGGTGCGGAAAATAAACAGGGAAATATCACGGCGCATGAATGCAACGATATCATCCGCAAGCTGAACCTGAAAAGTTTTGAAAGTGAATACAAAATTTTGATCATGTGGTTGCCGGAATACCTCGGTAATGAAGGCAACAAACTTCTCAAACTGATAGAAGAGCCGCCGCCCAATACCTTATTTATACTGGTAGCCGAAAATGAATCGCTGATACTACCTACTATTTTGAGTCGTTGCCAGGTGGTTAGAATTCCAGCATTGGAAACAAGCGATATTGAAACCGCATTAATTGAACGGAATAAAACCGAAGCGACGATAGCCCGGCAGGTAGCCGGTGTAAGTGATGGTAATTACCGGGAAGCCCTGCAATTAGTACAACATTCTGATGAGGATTGGCAAAGCCTGCTGCGTGACTGGCTGAATGCGATTATGAAAACAGGCCCGATAGCCCAGGTAAAATGGGTGGATGAGATCAGTAAGCTGGGCAGGGAAAAACAAAAACAGTTTCTCCGTTACTTTAATCATTTGCTGGAGCAGGCTATCCGGCTGCGGATTTCCCCATTAACCGGTCAGACCGGGACGGTCAGACCGGGTTCGGAGCAGGATTTTGCGTTGCGACTGAATAAAATAGCCGGGATTGAGCAGCAACAGGCCATAATAGAAGAGCTGGATAAGGCCAGTTATTATATAGAAAGGAATGCTAATGGGAAAATGTTGTTCCAGGCGCTGACCATTAAAGTATATCATATCATTCAGGACAAAATTGTATTTTTGACAGATTGAGGAAGAAGGCTAAGAGATAAAAGAGTGAAAGAGGAAAAGAGCCGCCTTCGCAGGATCATTATTATTTTTTGTGTCAACACTTATTTCTACATATCGTATTGCTTTCCAGGTTTGTTCAGAAATGATGATACTTCAGCCTGTCTGAGGTTAGCTCAATAGAGAACAGGAAGTATAAGAGTGCGACGCAACGAAGCTTAATAGATATTCTGCAGCCGGGTACATAATTCCCTTCTTCCCCGTTAATTACAAATTATTAATAACAATGGGTTGTACAAGTTGTGGTACCGCTACAGGCGGTAAACCAGGCGGATGTAAGAGCAACGGCGGATGTAGTACCGGCGGGTGCAACCGTATGAATACCTACGATTGGTTGCATAACCTGCCGATGTCGGATGTGGAGAGCACCTGCAAAATAATAGAAGTAAGTTTTAATAAAGGAACCCGGAAAGATTTTTTCCGCAATCCGTCGCTGCAACAATATGAAAAAGGAGAAATGATCGCTGTAGAGGGAGTGAGTGGTTTTGATGTGGGAGAAGTTTCATTGACCGGTGAGATCGTACGGTTGCAGATGAAAAAACGTAATGTAAAAGAAGACAACCCGGACATAAAGAAAATTTTACGTCCAGCCAGTGACCGTGATGTGGACCTGATGGTGCAGAACAAGGCCCGTGAACCGGAAGCGGTGATCCGCAGCCGTGCTATCGCCAAACAACTGAAGCTGGATATGAAGATCAGCCAGGTGGAAATGCAGGCTGATGGAAGAAAAGCTACTTTCTTTTATATCGCCGATGGGCGGGTGGATTTTCGTGAACTGATCAAGGTATATGCATCGGAGTTTAAAGTAAAAGTGGAGATGCGCCAGATAGGTGCCCGGCAGGAAGCGGGTAAAGTGGGTGGCATCGGCAGTTGCGGCCGTGAACTTTGTTGCAGCACCTGGCTGACAGATTTTAAATCGGTGAATACGGCAGCGGCCCGTTACCAGAATCTTTCTATCAATCAGACAAAACTGAGTGGGCAATGTGGCCGTTTGAAATGCTGCCTGAACTATGAACTGGATACTTACCTCGATGCATTGCAACATTTTCCCGATAACTGTGATGTGATAAAAGTGGCGAAAGGAAATGCGTTTTTGATAAAGAAAGATATTTTCAAAAACCTGATGTGGTACACGTTGCCGGATAGCAATAAACAATACCCGTTGAGTATAGAACGTGTAGTAAAAATAAGGTCGCTGAATCAGCAGGGTGTTTTCCCCGAAGAGCTGGAACCGGTAGAAGTAACATCATCCAAACCAAAAGAAGTAGAACCGGAATTTGCCGACCTGGTAGGACAGATCAGTTTGCAGACATTGGAGAAAGCGGATAGAAAACGCCGTAATCAACAGCAACAACAGAAGGGGCAACGCCAGGGACAAGGGCCGCATCCTTCGGCAGGCTCAGGACCAACGGGCAATAGACAACAAGCAACAGGCAATAAACAACAAGGTCAACAGGGTAACAGACCTCAACGTCCTCCGCAAGGAAACCGGGGACCACAAGGTGGTGGCAACCAGGGGAGACCACCTCAAAGGCCGCAAGGTCCAAGACCGCCGAGGCAAAGACCGCCGGAGAAAGGGAATTAAATTCTCTTGCAGACCTAAACCTTATATGATTTGAGAAAAGGAATGCAAGGTGAGGCCCACAAGCCTTTTTGTGTAGTTTTTTTGATAAAATTTCTGCAGCGATAATCAATCAATAACCATTTTTTTTAGCTTGATCAAATCATAACAGGCAATAAATAATACGCCATTTGAATCAAATGCAATACCTGTTGGGCTTTTAATCTTTGCAGTTGCCGCATCTCCATCAACATCACCCGGACCTGAAATTCCGATTACTGTTGTCACGTTTCCATCTTTCAGTAACCTGATTTTATTATTATAAGTATCCGCAATCCATAAGCCACCAGATTTATCAAAACGCAAATCGGAAATTAATTTAAAAGATGCATTCTGGGCTGGGCCGTCCTGTGAACCAACGGTTGTAGTGCCTGCAATGGTCGTGATAGTTTTATCGAGTAAGCTAAATTTCCTTATTTGTGAAGCATTATTGCTACCTAAAAGATTATTCCCAAAATAAATATTCTGTTCTGTAGAGTCTATCTCAATATTACCATACATATTAAAACTAGCAATACTTGTATCACCATCTATAATAGTACTGCCAGAACCTTTTGATTTCAGATGCCAAAGCAATTGTCCGTTATAAGAAATTTTAATAAAGTTTCCGCCACTTCCTGAATAGATCCCACCTGGCATTGCTTTAATTCCGTAAAGCCCAATACTTCCAGAATTATAGATCGTAGAAACGTTTCCTTGCGGGTCAATTTTGCGTATTCTGTTATCATCCGCTACGTAGAGATTACCATCCGGTCCCACACTACTATATTCTGGATACGTAAATTGTGCGGCACTTCCATTACCGTCCGCAATTCCGGCTGTACCATTACCAGCAAATACAGTGGCGATATCATTGTTATCGATTTTCCAAATTTTGGAATGGATATATTGACCGATAAATTTATTGTTCTGCTTATCAATAGCAACGCTTTCAATCTCATCCAATTTAGCCGTAGCTACGTGCCCATTTTCTACTCCCGCTATGCCATTAGTATAAGAAGAAATTGTATAGGAATTTACAAATGTAAACTCAGGTCCTTCCATACGTTTACCATCTATAATCAGTACTATTTTTCCTGTACCGCATGCAGGTGGAATTTTGGCAGTAATTGTTGCACTTGTTGCAGATAAAACCTGGCAATCATTGTCATTAACAAGGACTTTGATTTTCGACAGGTCGGTAATGAAATTGGAGCCATTAATTGTAATAACCGTATTTTTTTTACCAGATAAAGTTCCGCCAACAGTAGTCACGTTGCTTAGTCCTGGTTCGGGCGTTGGTTCCGGCTCATCATTTTTGCTACACGAAAAAAGGAAAAGGCTAAATAAAACGGGCAGGATAATAATTACTGATTTAATCAATGCAGGAGTGGTGGTTTTCATGAGGATTTATTTCAAATTTTAGGGACAGTTACCGATAATTCGGCTTAAAACCCTAAAATAATCTTTTTTAAATAATTAGTTAATTTATTACAACAATTTTCAGGCGGAGTTTACTTTCTTTCCCGACGAGTCTCCTCCAGCGAAGGCTTTGTGCTATAGGAAAATCAGTGGAGGGACTCGTCGGAATACTTTATCTTCCTTTTATGTCCATTCATCAGAAGATAACCCAGCCAGGTATATATTTTTATCACCTTTACAAATCATGCCTGGCTTCCGTTAATGCAATTAACAGATGGTTATAATCTTGCCTATAACTGGTTTGCCATTCTCAAAGAAAGGGGACATGCTATAACCGGTTTTGTTATTATGCCTAATCATTTGCACATCTTGCTGCACTATGCCGGAGGTGGCCAATCGCTGAATACAATAATCGGGAGCGGTAAACGGTTTATGGCTTACGAAATAGTGGACAGGCTGAAACAGGCAAAGCAACATGAAATAATTGCCCGGTTACAGAAAGATGTGCAGACAAAAGATAAAATCCGTGGAAAAATACATGAGGTATGGGAAGATTCATTTGATGTGAAAGAATGCAGGACGGAAAAATTTATCCTACAAAACTGAATTATATTCATAATAACCCCTGTTCGGTGAAATGGAAACTGGCGGCAGATCCACTGTATTACCTGCATAGTTCTGCGTCATTTTATATTAGCGGCAAAACAGGAATCTATGAAGTAAGAGATTACCGGGAGTTTATAAAATTTGATACGGAAGAGTAATGAAAGGCATACCGTTTTAAAAGCGACGAGTCCCTCTTCGGAGACTCTGGAAGTTAGTTAGTTTACGCAGGAGGAGACTCGTCGGGAAAGTAAACAAGATTGACTTTTGGGTCTGCCCCTACACAGGTTCCTTTAAAACCAGTGTG
>JAKFEJ010000055.1:0-13252 GCA_036675745.1 Chitinophagaceae bacterium
GGTGTCTGGCGCATTACCGGTCGCATGGTAGATGGCAAAGTAAACCAAATGCAACGTGGCGATCGTAAAACATTAAAGTTACTTTCAGGAACCAGATTTCAATGGATGGC
Source organism: Chitinophagaceae bacterium (assembly GCA_036675745.1). Lineage (GTDB taxonomy): Bacteria > Bacteroidota > Bacteroidia > Chitinophagales > Chitinophagaceae > Terrimonas_B. The sequence goes on from JAKFEJ010000055.1 coordinate 111, forward strand.
GATCAACCCCGCTACCAAAGAATTTTTTGGAACAGGTGGTGGCACTTATACTTTTACCGATGGAAAATATACTGAGAACATCGAATTCTTTTCCCGCGACAGTACAAGAGTAGGAGCTTCCTTAACATTTCATGGAAATGTAAAAGATGGCGTCTGGAATCATTCAGGCAAAAGTTCAAAAGGTGATCCGTTGAATGAGTTGTGGGCGAAAGAAAAATATTGATTGGAGCCAAATTAGGTTCTTAGTTTTTTCGTTTCCCGTTGGCGAAAAAAATATTAAGGGGCTTCAAAAACAATTTTTCCATCTACCATCGTCAATACACTTGTTGTTGCAGACAACTGTTGTAATGGTATATTGAATATATCCTGCGATAATACAGCAAGATCAGCAAGTTTGCCAACTGTCAATGTTCCTTTTTGTTTTTCTTTAAATTCAGCATAGGCCGAACCAGAAGTGTATGCCATCACCGCTTCTTCAACAGTTATTGCTTCTTTAGGATTACCAGGATGTATAGCAGCCAGCATAATGTTCAAAAAAGGATTATGCGGGCCATCGCTTCCGATTGCCAGCGGAATATTATTATCAATTAATGATCGCATCGCCTGCAGGTAAGGGCTCCTGTTGTTCCAGCGTACAGCCATCACCTGTGGCAATCCTAAATGCAAAGGATTTTGTACGATTACAATTCCCATTTGTTGCAGCGTTTTAAGATCATCGGTTGTAGAAACTGCCAGCTCAGCATGTTCGATGCGTACACGTTTGTCTTTCCAGAATTTATCAGGGTGCAGGGATCGTAAAGTGCGGATGAACGTGGCAATAGCACTATCACCAACAGCATGCACCATGATCTGCTGTTTATTTTGCAGGCAAAGTTGTATGTACTTTTTAATTTCGGCCTGCGAAAAGTTTACAATACCAAATTGTCCCGGCTTATCTGAATAAGAAGCTGTCACAGCTGCCAATCTTTCTATGGGTGTACCATCAAGAATCAGTTTTATGCCGCTTACTTCATTCTTTTTATTCAATGGATGAAATAATTTGATCCATGGCTGTAAATCCAGTCCTTTGCTATTCGTCATAGGAAAAGCTATAATGCGGTTCCTCGCACCAAAATCATTTGCAGTAAAAACCTGACGGAACTTTTCTGCAGACATTTGAGAGGCCATCACCTGGTTAGAAGTGATGCCGAGTGAAAGGATCTCCTGGTAATAACGTTTAAGACCAATAACAATATCTTCCATTGATAATTTTTCAACCAGTATACTATTGACGATATAGCATGCATACTCATCAATGATACCGTTTAGCCGTCCCGCTTCGTCTTTATGTAATTTGCCTGCGGCAAAAGAAGTACTCTCATCAAAGCCCAGCAATTGTAGCGCAGCGGAATTGCAGATCTTACCATGGCCTGTCCATGCGGAAAGAATGACGGGATTGTTAGGAGCAATACTATCTAATGTTCTTCTTCTTGCACGGGTGTCTTCTAAAAGATCCGGGTTGATCTCAGTACGGATCGTCATGCCGGAAGGAATTTCAAGTACTAATCTTTGTAGACTGTCTTTAATAGTTTCCCATGGTGTGGGATCTGCAGGGTTTTTGATGAACTCAAATCGCCTCGATGGATAATGCGCTCCGGCATGCGTATGCGCATCATTAAAACCAGGTACAACTGTTTTTCCACCCAGGTTTATTTTCTTTGTTTTTGAACCTGCCAGTTTTTCAATAGCGTTATTTTTTCCTACAGCAACTATCTTATTTCCTGTGATGGCGATAGCCTCAGTATATAATTGTTTTTTATCAGCGGTAAATATTTTACCGTTGTATAAAATGATATCCGGCTGTTGTGCGACGGAGCTTGCGGTAAATATGAAAACCGTGAGAATAAGTAATAATGATTTCATGATTATTGTTTGTCAAATAAAATTAATGGTTCCCCCGCTTGCTGAATAGTACAAAAACGACGTTTTATATTTTAAACTTCGCTTGTAAGCGGAGCGGGGCAGTATGCAGGGCATTTTCCATTATCGTCGGTGTTACTCCGGCAAATTCTTTAAAATCGCGGATCATATGCATCTGGTCGAAATAACCACATTCATAAGCAATGTTTGTCCAGCTTAATTGTGCCTGTTGTTCTTTCAGCCGGTGAGCTTTGGAAAAACGTGCCAGTCTTGCAAACAACTTTGGCGGAAGCCCGATGCGTTCCTTACATTTTCTTTCAAACTGCCGAAGGCTGAGACAGGAAAGAGATGCCACCTGTTCAATGGCAATATTGCCATTATGCCTGAGCAATTCTTTCATGGCGATATCGAATGGCAAAATCGTTTTCAGTTTTTTAATCCTTGATAGAAGGAATTTTTCAATAATATTTTTAATGTTCCCGAAACTTTCCGCTTCTTTCAGTTGCAGGTTGACGGTATGCATTTCATTACCGATGATTTCCGATGCATCGAAACCGCTATCGAAAATGTGTGGCATAGGTATACCAAGCAGGCGATACAATCCGCCCGGATGAAAACCCACACAAACAGCCCGGTGATGCCTGCCGATATCAAGATTGACCCTTGTAACCTGGGGTCCTACTATTACACTCGGCGGCTGGGTTAAAAAAACAGGATCGCCTTCCTTCTGCATCCTGATTGGATCGCCGATATAAAAAAACAGGCAATGTTGCGGAGTAGGGGGATAAGGGCAAATCACATTTGATGGAGAACCTTCGATCTTTTCATCAATGACCATGATCATATTGACAAATTGCTGAAGGGAAGGATGCGGTATAAAAAATTGTTGTGACAGTAGTTCTTTTGGAAAAATTACGAAACTATTTTCAGTTCAGGATAATGAATTTGAGAAACCTGTTGGCTGATCATTTGGAATATAAAGACGTAAAAAACCTTCGCAAGATTAGCTGCGAAGGTTAATAAATAGTTGAAAGAGAAAAAATGACAAATTATTTCTCTCAATTATTTTAAGTAAAGTATTATTTAGAGCTCATATCCGCCCGGTAAAAAAGTATTTCGCTCCAACGCTTTTCTATATTTTTAGCATAGTCTTCCTGGAAGGTATCCCAACTTCCATCACCATTGGCAGAGGCATATCTTTCGGGGAATGGTTTTTTATAACCAGGGTCTAATTCTTTTAACCCGTTTTTCAGCCGGAGAGAGGTTATTATTTCAGGGGCGCCTGAATTTCTTGCTTCATAAACAGCCACGCTTTCATTACCTGCTTCCCAGGCTTTCTTCATTTTTTTCATCATTTCCATTACAGCATTGATCCTCCCTGGCATAGGGAGTATATGATTGAGAATGATCTTATCCGCATAGTCGGTGATCTTAACCGTACTCAATTCTTCATTGAATTCCGCATAGGAAGAGGTACCCCGGTCTGCGGTAAAGGGCATCACGTTTTTTGCCCAGTCTGCCGTATGTTCGGTGCCCAGGTTTCCTCTTGTATCAAATTGTTCCCAGCTAAGAGGGCCTTCTACTACGTGAAACCCTCCGGCATCAGGCCCTGACTGTATCTCAAAGACCCGCCATTTCCAGTTGCCCGTATGATACTTTTGGGCATGTGACATGAAGGCTTTTTCGAATTCCAATGATTTTTCAATTTTTGGAAATACCCTGAAAGCGCTGACAGTGTTTTTTGTCTGGCCGGTTCCCAGCATAGGAACGAGCAAACAGAGGAGAAAGATCTTTCTCATGTTAAGAGTTTTAGTGGTTAAAAAAAGAGAGGGTAGTGTTGGGATAGGGGGGAGAAGGAATATAAGTTAGGAAGATTTTAGAAATCTTCAATAAATATTTTTAGCATATTCGGGAGATTAAATAGATTGCCGGTATGATAACAGTACGTATTGCTACAAAAAAGGATGCTGAATTCATTGCGGATATGAGCCGCCGGACTTTTTATGAAACATTTGCTGTGGAAAATACAAAAGAAGATATGGATAAGTTCATGAATGAGCAGTTTACCAGGGAGGCTCTCATAAAAGAAGTAGGAGCAAAGGATAATATTTTTTTATTAGCTTTTGATGAAGAACAACCTGTGGGTTATGCCAGGATAAGAGAAAATAATAATCCTCCTTCGTTAGGCACTGCCAACGCCATTGAGATAGCAAGAATATATGCGGCTACAAACACAATAGGGAAGGGAATAGGTAAAGCATTGATGCAAAAATGTATTGAGATCGCTAAAGCCGGTAACAGGGAAATTGCCTGGCTGGGTGTTTGGGAAAAGAACCAGCGGGCTATTGATTTTTATAAAAAATGGGGGTTTGAAAAATTCGCGGATCATGATTTTATTTTGGGCAATGACGTGCAGAAAGACTGGTTGATGAAGAAAAAGCTATAAGAACCCCCAAACCCCCTAAAGGGGGCTTTAGAGCCTGACAGCATAAATTGTATTATAGAATTGAGAAAATGTCGGAAGATTAAAACACTTTTCAATAAGCGGAGTCTGAAAGCACTTTTAGGAGTTTGGGGTAAAATCATACCGGCTGGCCTTACCCGTTGACAGGTCAAGGCACCAAAGCAAATTGCAATCAGAACCACTGAGTTCTTTATTATCCGCTCCCATAATAAATAACTGTTTGCCGGTATAAATATAATCAGCCCATTCTTTCAGTTGCGAATTAAATACCCAGTTTACTTTACCATCGGCGTTTACATGGCTCAATTGTATTTTTCCTTCATTCCCTAACTGGTTTTTATGAACGATCAAAAACGATGAACCTGTTAATTGAACAGGCTTGCCGGTTTCTTTATCCAATAATAAACCGCCATCTAAGAAATAAGATGATCCATTGTTAACGGTTGCGTTGTCTTTTGCTATGATAATATCGCCATTTTTATTTTGAGTGTAATTACCGCTGTACAATTGTCTTCTTGCCGTTTCATCATAAACTGCCTGGTATTGAAAACGCTCATAGAGTTTATCCATTTCCTTGTTGCTGTACAGTCCATACCAATGGCCGTTAATTGTATCGGTGTTTACTTTTAGCTGGCTAAAATGAATAGTGCTTTTTTTCTGCAACGATTCGATCTTTTGTTTGGTATCAGCATTACTTCGGTCTGCTTTTTCCACTTTCCGTTTTAATTCCTGTAAACTTTCTCTTTCAATGTTTAAGCGGTTTCTTTCCTCATTAAATCCATTACTCATCCGGTTGTATTCATTCCTGTTGATTTCTCCTGCGGCCAGCATGCGGGATGGGCGACGCATTTTCTGCTCATATAAACTATCCTGGTTGTCGCGGTTAAGTTTTATTAATTTATCCAGTTCTGTGATTTCTTTTTTAGCAGGTGATTCTCCAGGATCATATTCACTGGCCGATGCCAGCATGGATTTAGTATCAAGCTGCCAGGTTGATCCGTCTTTGGCGGTGAAGTAGATATTTTTTGTTGACTTGTCAAATGAGTAATATTTTCTTTCATCAGGAAACCTCCCTCTCAATATTGGATTTTTTTCTTCCAGTATTGCTAATCCCGTTTTCTGCTCCAGCGTAAAAGGATCAAAAGCCATTAGCTCATTTATAAAAACCCAGGCAATATTACCGGAGCTACCTACTATTTCTACAGGATAATTTTTGATATCACTTTGATGCCTTATCTTTTTTTCAGCGATCTTTTTACCGGTAACCGCATCATTCGTTTGTATAAAATAATTGGTGCTGACCGATTTCCTGACCATTCCGCCTTTGCTGGAATAGGAAGTTGCCTTTTCAAATTTTACGATAGAAAAAATAACCTGCTGCCCGGCTTTTTCAAAATATAGCATTCCCGGCAATGCTGAACGTTCATCATATTTTGACAAACAGCCCCGCAATAAAAAAATAAACCCAATAACAATTGCGCAGATGAAAAGCAGGATGGAAATAATAGACTTTTTCCCAGGCATCATATGCTTTGAAATTTTATTTGCGGAAAAAGATACGATAATTAAGCCATCGTATCTTAGCAATATGAAGACCAGAATAAAAATTTGTTGCATCGCATCTGCCGGAGAAGCCGCTATGGCTATCAGCCACGGCGCTGATGCAGTAGGGCTGGTAGCTAAAATGCCGAGCGGGCCCGGCCCGATAGCTGATGAATTGATCGCTGATATCACTAAAACAATCCCTGCCGGAATTGCTTCTTTTTTATTAACAAGCGAACAATCTTCCCTTAAAATAATAGATCATGTTCAGCGAACAGGTACTAATACGGTACAAATAGTTGATGAGTTGTCAGAAGGAAAATACCAGCATATACGTGAAACATTGCCCGATCTGAAAATAGTGCAGGTCATTCATGTTACTGGCGATGAAAGTATTGAACAGGCTTTGCAAATACAGGAATATGTTGATTATATTTTATTGGACAGTGGTAATCCTAAAGCTGTTATTAAAACATTGGGCGGTACAGGTAACACACATAATTGGTTAATCAGCCGTGAATTGGTAAAAGCTGTAAACGTGCCCGTTTTTCTTGCAGGGGGTTTGAATGCCGGGAATGTCCAGGAAGCTATTCAGATGGTACAACCTTTTGGAGTAGATATTTGCAGTGGAGTAAGAACAGAAGGAAAATTGCATAAGCAAAAACTGGCTGATTTTATAAACGCTGTACATTCATCTCTTTCCTGAAGCAGCAATGACCAGTAAAGAAAAAATGATCAGACGCTGTATTCAACGTCACCTGATTGATGACCCACTACAAACCATCCGTTTTTTGCATGCACTAAAATTATTCCTATGGTAATTTCGATCATAAAAACAACTGCTATCCATTTTCATTGTTGACGGACAGACTTGATTTAGCAGACAGCTCTTCAATCCTTCTTTCAAATGAACCGACACCGATGCCTGAATTTTCAAACGGTTTAAATTTAGCCATAAGCTCAGGCGAATGTGTTTCACTTTTTTGGGTGACAAAATTGAAATGTGCAAACCTTGTCCATAATAACGATTTCAATTTTGTTTTCTCTTTGTTCCACATCTGCATCTCCACCAGTATTTGTTTTTCGTCCATTTGCAATATGCCGCTCAGGATAACTACTGTTTCCATAAGGATAGCAGGCTTTAAATACGCAATTTGATTTTGGCTCACTACCCAGGAAAGTTTTTTTTCTTTCGCATAGGCGTAAATATTAAACTGGTGATCTTTTGCAAGATGATCCTCACGGGCATTGATAAAATAATCAATATAGCGGGAATTGTTGAGATGATTAAATGGGTCACAATCGGGAAACCTGATAGTGACTGAGCTTTCAGAGAATTTTTTCATGCTATTTTTTTAATTATTTTGATTGGATAGTGCGTATTATCTTCTCTGCATGTTCCCTTGAGTTTTCTATAAATAACCGGTGTGTATTCATACCGCCGCAAATAACACCGGCGAGGTAAACGTTTTTTATATTGGTCTCATGCGTATCCTCATCATAATGTGGTTTCATTACTTCGTCATCGGATAGTTCAATGCCGATCTTTTTCAAAAACTCAAGATTAGGCTGATAGCCGGTTAAAGCGATGACCCAATCATTTTCAATGCTGACAATTCCTTCAGGTGTTTGAATATCCACTTCATGTTCGCGGATGGCAACAATGGTTGAATTAGTAAATGCTTTGATACAACCCTCTTTTATCCGGTTAATAATATCGGGGCGAACCCAGTATTTTACCCTTTCGCCGATATCTTCTTTCCTGATCACCATTGTCACTTCTGCTCCTTTTCGCCAGGTTTCCAACGCCGCATCTACTGCAGAATTTTGCGCACCAACAACAATCACTTTTTGAAAAGCATAAAAATGAGGCTCTTTATAATAATGCGTCACCTTGGGCAGATCTTCTCCCGGTACGTTTAATAAATAAGGGATATCATAAAACCCTGTCGCGATGATGATGTGGTTGGCGGTATATTGTTTCTTGCTGGTAGTAACTGTAAAATGTGTTCCCTGTTTCCGGTTACCGGTTACAAACCCCCTGTCAGTTGTTTTTGCCGGGCTGTCATCTGTCAACTGCATGCTGTCAACCGATAACGTCTCTTCAAACAAATGAATATTTAAGTGATGAGATGTAGTAACCCGCCGGTAATACTCTAAAGCTTCGGACCTGGTAGGTTTTGCGTTATTGGAAACAAAAGGAACAGTTCCTATTTCTAACCTTTCAGATGTAGAAAAAAAGGTCATATTGGCCGGGTAATTATAAAGCGAGTTAACTAACGGGCCTTTTTCAAGAATCAGGTAATCAAGCCCCGCTTTTTTTGCTTCCAGTCCGCAGGCAAGGCCAATCGGGCCGCCACCGATGATGATAATTTGAAAATGAGATGAAGACATAAGCAAATATAAAGAAGGAAGAGACAGGGCATGCCCTGTCTGTACGTGGAAATGAGAGGTTGGAAGTCGGAGGTCAGCGATCAGAGGTCCGATGTCCACCCCTTGCATTTTGTCCATTGCCCATTGCTATCGGCGACCTCTGACTTCCTGCTTCCGACCTCATTCCTTTTTAGGTTTTATCCGTCTACTCACTTAAATTTGCCCGACTTTTAAAAAGCAACTATACATGGCAAGAACAATAGCATTTCGTGATGCACTTCGTGAAGCAATGACAGAAGAGATGAGAAGAGATGAAAGGGTTTTTTTAATGGGTGAAGAGGTGGCTGAATATAATGGGGCCTACAAAGTAAGTCAGGGAATGCTGGCCGAATTTGGACCAAAAAGAGTGATTGATACACCGATTTCTGAATTGGGTTTTACAGCAGTTGGAGTAGGTGCTGCTCAAAATGGCCTTCGCCCTGTAGTGGAATTTATGACCTGGAACTTTGCTGTTCTGGCTTTAGATCAAATTTTAAATACAGCTTCTAAAATGCTGGCAATGAGTGGCGGACAGGTTTCTTGCCCTATTGTTTTCAGGGGTGGAAATGGCTCCGCCGGTCAATTGGGTGCCCAGCATTCAACAGCTTTTGAAAGCTTATATGCTAATATTCCCGGTATCAAAGTTGTGTCGCCCAGTAATGGTTATGATGCAAAAGGGTTATTGAAGCAAGCGATCCGTTACGAAGAAGATCCGGTCATGTTCATGGAAAGTGAAACGATGTATGGCGATAAAATGGAAGTTCCCGAAGAAGAATATTACATAGAACTTGGAAAAGCGGATATAAAGAAAGAAGGTAAGGATGTTACTATTGTATCTTTTAATAAAATGATGAAAGTGGCGTTGGGAGCTGCTGCAGAATTGGAAAAAGAAAACATCAGTGCGGAAGTAATAGATCTCCGTACTATCCGCCCGCTTGACTGGAAAACTATCCTGGAAAGCGTAAAGAAAACAAACCGCCTGGTTATTGTAGAAGAACAATGGCCCTTTGCTTCCGTTTCATCAGAAATTACTTACCAGATACAAAAAGAGGGATTTGATTATCTCGATGCTCCGATCCGCCGGATAACGGCTGCAGATGCACCACTGCATTATGCTCCCAATCTTGTAGCGGCGGCTTTACCGAGTGTGGAAAGAACCGTAAAACTGGTAAAAGAGGTAATGTATCAGAAGAAATAATTAAGAACAAAAGACTTCTTTTTAAATAATGAAACCCATCCCGCTGGAAGCGGGATGGGTTTCATTATTTGATGTGATACGTAGAATTACGCATAATATTTTTTTTTCAGACCATGCAGCGTTTTGGGGGTAATTGTGCATCTTTGTTATGGTTTTTCATAGGATATTGGATTTTAAAACGAGGCTGGATTTCTATCCGGCCTCTTATTTTTGAAGCCTGGCGCCGCTGTCCCGCCGCGGGGAACTTAGATTCAACTATTCTTTCCCTATCAGAAATTCTTTAGCGCCATAATCATGATTATATATTTATAATACCTGACCTCTGTTAGAGGTTGAATAAACTCCCCTTTAGGGGTTGGGGGTTTTATCCCTATTTTTGCCCACTAAATCTCTTAATTAATGGCTGATATACTGATAATTGATGACGAAAAAGCAATCCGCAAAACGTTGACAGAAATACTTTCTTTCGAAGGTTATAAAATAGATGAAGCGGCAGATGGAGAGGAAGGCTTAAAGAAATTTAAAGAGAAATCGTACGATGTTGTATTGTGTGATATCAAAATGCCAAAATTAGATGGCATTGAGTTTTTGCAGAAGGCAGCCGATGCAAGTCCTGATGTTCCTATCATCATGATCTCAGGTCATGGAAATATTGAAACGGCCGTGGAAGCTGTTAAGAAAGGAGCTTACGATTTTATTTCAAAACCACCCGATCTCAACAGGCTATTGATCACTATCCGCAATGCGATGGAACGTAGCAGCCTGGTAACGGAAACGAAAGTGCTGAAAAGAAAAGTGAGCCGTGTACAGGAAATGATCGGTGGTTCCGCACCGATACAACGTATAAAAGATACCATTGAAAAAGTAGCACCCACTGAAGCGAGGATACTCATCACCGGTGAAAATGGTGTAGGTAAGGAGTTGGTAGCACGTTGGGTGCATGAAAAAAGTAATCGTGCAAGCGGACCGCTGGTAGAAGTGAACTGTGCGGCTATCCCTACCGAACTGATCGAAAGTGAATTATTTGGTCATGAAAAAGGGTCATTTACATCGGCGGTTAAGCAACGTATTGGCAAATTTGAACAGGCGAATGGAGGTACTTTATTTCTTGATGAAATAGGTGATATGAGCCTGAGCGCCCAGGCCAAAGTGTTGCGTGCCTTGCAGGAAGGAAAGATAACAAGGGTAGGAGCCGATAAAGATATTAATGTAGATGTTCGTGTTATAGCTGCTACCAATAAGGATCTTTTAAAAGAGGTAGATGAAAAATCTTTCCGGCTTGACTTGTATCATCGCCTGAGTGTTATACTTATTCATGTACCTTCTTTAAATGAAAGACGTGATGATATACCTGTATTGGTTGACCAGTTTCTGCATGATATCTGTTCTGATTATGGCATTGCAAAAAAAAGTATTGATGAAGACGCCATTAAATTATTGCAGGAGTATGACTGGACCGGAAATATCCGTGAACTGCGAAACGTAGTGGAACGTCTTGTAATTCTTTCTGCCAAAACAATAACCGGTGAAGATGTGAAGAGTTATGTGATGCCAAGGTGAGGAAAGATACTGGATACTAGATTCTAGCATCTGGCGTTAAGCATCCAGCATCAAGTTGCCATTCCTCCTCTTTAGCAAAACTTTCGCCCATCAGATTTTGATTCGCCAATTATTATAATACATTTGACCCTTAAAATAAAATCAGGCTCATGCCTTTACAACATTTACTCGTTATCTATCTTATCGGTATCCTACTTGTCTTCCTGCCTTCTTTTGGTTTAGCAAAGCTGTTTACAAAAGCCGGTGAACAATCCTGGAAAGCTTATGTACCTTTTTATAATACCTGGGTGATGCAGGATATCGCCAAACGTCCCAGGCATTGGGTGTTCTGGCAGTTTATTCCTGTAGTAGGATGGTTTATTACTCCCGGTATCTTTATTGAATTCGTCAAAGTATTTGGTAAGTTCTCATTGGGTCATCATACTGCCGCTGCACTGCTGGCGCCTTTTTATTTTCCCTGGCTGGCTGCGCAAAAGGATACAAAATTCATTGGAGCTGAAGCTGCGAGAAAACATAAAAAAGCGGTGTGGAGAGAATGGTTTGATGCGGCCATCTTTGCTATAGTTGCCGCTACGCTGATCCGTACTTTTATTTTCGAGGCTTATGTTATTCCTTCCGGTTCAATGGAAAAAACATTGCTTGTAAAAGATTTTCTTTTTGTAAGTAAGCTGAGCTATGGCCCCCGGATTCCCAATACACCTTTATCTGTTCCATTTGTTCATAATTATTTGCCTATCACCAATGGCAAATCATATTCTACTGCCATCCAATTGCCTTATAACAGGTGGTTTGGCTCAATGCCGAAAAGAGGCGATGTAGTAGTATTTAATTTTCCGGCAGGAGATACAGTGATACATGCAGAAGGATTTGAATCGGCCAGGCCTTATTATGATATTAAGCGAAATGCAATGGCAGGGTCAAGAGAAGATCAAATGATATTATCCGATCCTAAAAATTACCCGATAGTAGTTCATCCTGTTGATAAAACCGACAACTATATCAAACGCTGCGTAGGAGTAGCTGGCGAAACAATAGAGATAAAAGATGATGTTGTTTATATTGATGGAGTAAAGCAGCAATTACCACCCCATTCCGAAATGTATTATAAGGTTACCGTCAATGCAGCCACACTTGATCAGGATGTAATGAAAGATGAATACAATGCAGATATTGATAAAGGAGATTATAGCCTGACGGGTAGGCCGGGGGAATACATGATGTTGCTGACAGCCGCCGCAAAAGAAAAAATGCAGAAGAATGGCCTGATAAAAACAATTGCTCCTGCTGTAGATTTGCCAAATGGTGATAACGTTTTTCCTTATGATACGTTTGCTATTCACAGAAGCTGGTCAAGAGATAATTTTGGTCCGGTATGGATACCGAAAAAAGGAGTGGCCTTAAAATTAACGCCGGAAAATTATTCTATCTATGAAAGACCTATCCGTGTATATGAAAAGAATGATTTCTATACAAAAGATGGCAAGTTCTATTTAAATGGAAAAGAAGTAACCGATTATACTTTTAAAATGGATTATTTCTGGATGATGGGGGATAACAGGCAGGGATCGCAGGATAGCCGTTATTGGGGCTTTGTGCCCGAAGACAGGGTAGTGGGAAAAGCCTGGATGATCTGGTTTAGTTGGGAAGGCGGACCAAGATGGAAGAGACTATTCAATATTGTAAAATAGATTAACTTTAAATGCCCCTTATCAACAGGGGCATTTTTGTAGTATAACTTTTATATATGCAGCAACAGAAATTTGAATTTGAATATGAAGTATATAATGACATCATCGAATTAAAAAAAGATGATGCAGAATTGCTTACCAAAGCAAGAGCAGTCACAAAACAGGCCTATGCACCGTATTCCAATTTTTTTGTAGGCGCTGTAGCCAAATTGAATAATGGTGAAACTGTAGCAGGTACCAACCAGGAAAACGCTTCTTACCCTGTTGGTATTTGTGCAGAAAGAGTTTTATTAGGCAATGCAGCTACTTTATACCCCGGCATCAGCATTGATACAATGGCTATAAGTTATGATAGTAAAGAAGTGAAAAGCGATCATCC
>JAKFEJ010000001.1:0-1868 GCA_036675745.1 Chitinophagaceae bacterium
GGTTTTGATATTTTAGGTTTGGCATTGAATGAACCCTATGATATCATGGAAGTGAAATTGATCAATGAACCAAAAGTTATCATTCATAACCGGGATAATTTTAATTTACCAACAGAAGCAGAAAAAAACGTAGCAGGTGTGGTTTTTTTATCAGCTATGGAAAAAATTGGTGGCGACATTGGTTTTGAAGTAACAATAGAAAAATATATCAAGCCCGGAAGCGGAATAGGCTCCAGTGCCGCCAGTGCCGCCGGTGCCGCCGTAGCTGCTAATCATTTACTGGGAAATATTTTTTCTTCGGATGATGTTGTACAACTGGCGATGAACGGTGAGAAGCTTGCATCGGGAGTGAAGCATGCCGATAATATCGCCCCTTGTATTTTAGGTGGTGTCAGCCTGATCCGTTCTATTCATCCACTGGATATTATTTCCATACCCTCTCCTGATCTGCATGTTACAGTAGTTCATCCCCAGATTGAAGTAAGAACATCTGATGCCCGCCAGATCTTGCGACAACAGGTATTGTTGAAAGATGCGATCAGGCAATGGGGAAATATCGCAGGGCTGGTAACTGGTTTTTTGAAAAACGATCTTGATCTTATCGGCCGTTCCCTTGAAGATGTGATCATTGAACCTATTCGCAGCATCCTGATCCCCGGCTTTGATGAAGTAAAAACAAAATGCAGGGAAGCCGGCGCATTGGGCGGCGGTATTTCTGGTTCGGGGCCATCTATTTTCATGTTAAGCAAAGAAAAGAAAACAGCCATAGAAGTGGAATCTGTAATGAAAGAAGTATATGAAAGAATCGGAATTGAATATCATACCTACGTTACTACGATCAATAAAAAAGGAGTGGAAGTGATTAATGTGAAAATGTAAAAATGTGCAAAATGCAGTTATCAATCTTGTGTGTTGCAAACCTCTTAAACCTCTTAAACCTTTTAAACTTCTTAACCTTTGAACTACTATAGTACAAATAAACAATCACCATTAGTTGATTTCAAAGAAGCCGCTATTCGTGGACAGGCGCTGGATAAAGGGTTGTATTTTCCGGAAACAATTCCACAGGTTAAAAAAGAAATGATTGATGGAATTGAAAAACTTTCTAATGAAGAAATCGCTTTCCAGGTTATCCGTCCTTATGTTGGCGAAACTATTCCGGATGAAAAACTTTTCCAGATCGTAAGCGAAACCGTGAGTTTTCCAATACCCTTAGTAAAAGTGAAGGATACTATCTCTTCGCTTGAATTATTTCATGGGCCAACATTGGCATTTAAAGATGTTGGTGCCAGGTTTATGAGCCGATGCCTTGGTTATTTTCTGAAAGGAGAGGACAGGAAGGTTACCGTGCTGGTAGCTACATCGGGTGATACCGGGGGCGCTGTTGCCAATGGATTTTATGAGGTAGATGGAATTGATGTTGTTATTTTATATCCATCCGGTAAAGTAAGCCCGGTACAGGAAAAACAATTGACTGCTCTTGGTAAAAATATTCATGCATTAGAAATAGAAGGCACATTTGATGATTGCCAGCAAATGGTGAAACAGGCATTTATGGATAAGGAATTAAATAAAAATTTATTTCTCACTTCTGCCAATTCAATCAACGTAGCGAGATGGCTGCCACAGCAATTCTATTATTTCTTTGCCTATAAACAATGGGCTGATAAAGACCATTCGCCTGTGATCTCTGTACCCAGTGGAAATTTTGGAAATATCTGCGCCGGCATTTTGGCCAGTCAATCAGGTTTGCCTGTTAGTCACTTTATTGCAGCCTGCAACGTGAATGATATTGTGAGTAATTACCTGGCTACAGAAATACTGAAACCCAGGCAAGCTGTTCCAACGCTGAGTAATGCAATGGATGT
>JAKFEJ010000509.1:0-1868 GCA_036675745.1 Chitinophagaceae bacterium
TTCTTATCAATCAGCGGAACAAAACTTTCTGCATCATCGTTTTTGGCAAATCTTGCTTCAATACCGAGGCGTTTAAATGATACTTTGAATTGGTTATAAGTACCACCATACAGGTAAGGAGAAGTGACAAAATTATCACCCGCCTGCAGGATATTACTTAAAGCAAGGAATTGCGCAGCCTGCCCTGAAGCAGTTGCCAGGGCCGCAACCCCGCCTTCCAATGCAGCCATACGCTGTTCAAATACATCCGTTGTCGGATTCATGATACGGGTATAGATATTTCCAAATTCACGCAATCCAAAAAGATTGCCGGCATGCTCAGTACTGTTAAAAGCATAGGACGTGGTTTGATAAATAGGTACAGCTCTTGATTTTGTTGTCGGATCAATTTGTTGTCCGGCATGTAGCTGCAGAGTTTCGAAGTGAAGATTGTTGCTCATGATAGAAGTTTTATATGTTTTTAGATTGAAGAGAGTAAATGTATTTGTTTATAACAGGGAAGTCAATAACCTAAACCGGGTAGAGACTAACAGCCGTTCTACGGCCTGCGGCAAATACAACAACGTTTCATAAGGAAGTAAGGAGCAATATGTTGTTGAATCTGCATTTGGTCTACGAATTTAGTAGGCTATTTCCGATGAAACAAATTTTCTTCTCTCTACGTATCTAATTTATTGTTAATGCTTTTTTTGAACGGGTATTTGTTTTAATAGTTAAAAAAGCTTGTTTCAGGTCGTTCACAAGATCATCCGCTTCTTCCAGCCCAACGGATAAGCGGATCAGGCTATCTGCTACCCCGCCAGCTCTTCTTCTTTCCTGCGGAATAGATTTATGTGTCATTTGCGCAGGATGGCAAAGCAGGCTTTTTACTCCGCCCAGGCTTTCCGCCAGCTTAAAATATTGAGTACTTGTTACAAAATTTGTTGCTTCTTCTTCAGTATCAACTTTTAGTGTGAATGAAACGACGCCGCCAAATCCTTTTGCCTGCTTTGCCGCGATAGCATGGTTGGGATGAGATTGCAATCCGGGATAAAATACTTTGTCTACATCAGGATGCGTTTCTAAAAACTCTGCAATAAGTTGTGCATTGGCACAATGTTGTTTTGCCCGCAGGTTCAATGTTTCAATACCCCGTATAACCAACCAACTATCAAAAGGGGCAAGGATGGCGCCGCTTGCATTTTGAATAAATTTTATTTTTTCTCCCAGTTCTTTCTCTTTGGTCACTACCAAACCGGCAATAAGGTCACTATGGCCGCCGAGGTATTTTGTAGCGGAATGAATTACAATATCAGCTCCCAGCGAAAGAGGTTGCTGTAAGGCGGGCGAAGCAAAAGTATTATCCACGCAAAGTAAACACCGGTTGGTTTTAGCGATTTTTGCAATAGCTTCTATATCGGAAATTTTCAGTGTAGGATTAGTTGGTGTTTCAATCCAGATCAGTTTTGTTTTGGGAGTAATAGCATTGAAAACATTTTCAACATTTGTTGTATCAACATAGTTGACTGTGATACCGAATTTTTCATAAATATGCGTGAATAAACGAAAGGCGCCACCATAAATATCATCTACGGCTAATATCTCGTCACCGCTTTTTAATAATTTCACTACGGCATCAATAGCTGCCAGGCCGCTACCGAAAGCAATACCAGTGCTGCCGTTTTCCAACTTTGCAATTACATCTTCCAATGCGGCTCTTGTTGGATTGCCGCTTCTTGCATAGTCATACCCTTTGTTTACTCCCGGCGCTTCCTGTACAAAAGTGCTGGTTTGATAAATGGGAACGGAGATGGCTCCGGTTAAAGGATCAACAGGGATACTGTGGATCAGTTGTGTTGCATTGCTACTCATTTTGTTTAGACATTTTG
>JAKFEJ010000563.1:0-1864 GCA_036675745.1 Chitinophagaceae bacterium
AGCCGCTATGGAACTCATTTCCCGCTGTATCATCGGATTTTTGATTTATGTAAATATGGACTGATACTCCTAAATTACATAAACCAAGGTACGCTATTTTTACCAGGTGTAAAGAATTTATAGTGTAAAAAAATTATGTAAATATGGACTGACACTCCCAAATTACATAACCTGATGCAACTTGTACATTGCCTGAAATACGATGGTTTGAGGGGACAAAATAAAAGGAGCGATACTTTTAAAGCATCACCCCTTTTTATAAAAACTAAATTAATAGCCTTGTTTTGATAAAAGTTTTTTTGCGAAAAACGCCAGGTGAATAGCTGCAAATATAAGGGAGATATAAAGCAATGTTTGATCTGTGTCAAAACCAACAGTATATTGATGTAAAAAGCCTGCCACTACCAATAATGCAGCAAGTGCAAGTCCCGTGAAATTGGCAATCCGCATTCCTTTCCTGTTATTGGTGCCATCGCCCAGGTGACTGTTCTTAGCGCCGTACACCAGGTAAATATCAAGGCCGATCAGCATCCATACTAACAAGCGGATCCATGTATCCATTGGCAAAAATACCATCATGAACAGACAGGTTGCTATTCCTAAAATAGGTACTAATGGAACTAACGGCGTTCTGAAGGCTCTTGGCAAATCAGGCATTTTATTACGCATCACCCATACGCCAATGCAAACCAATATGAAAGCAAAGAGTGTTCCGATACTGGTCATTTCACCAACAACTCTTGCCGGTACAAAAGCAGCAAACAAGCTTACAAAAAGCATGAACAATAAATTGCTTTTCGCAGGAGTCTGTGTTTTAGGATTTACAGAGGAGAAAATTTTAGGGATCAAACCATCCTTGCTCATACTGAAGAACACACGGCTTTGTCCCATCAGCATCACCAATATTACGGAAGCGTATCCCGCCAGTATAGCTACAATGATTGCACGATTTAGCCAGGGGTAATCGGGTTGTATTACGCCGGAAGCATCAGGTTTTCCCATATGCTCAATAGCTACTGCTACAGGGGCTATACCATCTTTACCTGCAAACGATGTATAACTTGTAACCCCTGTCATAACATGGGCGAATAAAATATATAATAAAGTACAGATAGCAAGAGAGCCTAATATGCCAATGGGCATATCCCGTTTAGGATTTTTTGCTTCCTGCGCTGCTGTACTTACCGCATCAAAACCGATATAGGCGAAAAAGACGATAGCCGCTGCCCTGATAATACCACTGAAACCAAAATCACCGAAATTGCCTGTATTATCCGGGATATAAGGATTGTAGTTATCATTGTTAATATATTTCCAACCCAGAAAAATAAATACCAGTACAACTGTTACTTTCAGTGCAACGATAATGCCGTTTACAAATGCGCTTTCCTTCGTTCCTTTCATTAATAGCAAACTCATTAGTACAATAATGAAAACAGCAGGTAGGTTAATAACACCACCATCCCAGGGCCCAACAGTTAAAGCATGAGGGAGATAAACATCAAAGCCTTCAAGGAATTTTACAAGATAACGGCTCCAACTGATACCCACAGTAGCTGCACCCACTGCATATTCCAGTACAAGATCCCATCCAATGATCCACGCAATAAATTCACCCATTGTTGCGTAGCTATAGGTATAAGCACTTCCTGCAACCGGGATCATAGAAGCAAATTCTGCATAACATAAACCGGCAAAAAGACATCCCAAGCCTGCTACAATAAAGGAGATGGTGATAGCAGGTCCCGCATGATTAGCTGCTGCCATACCCGTGATAGAAAACAAACCGGCTCCTATTATGGCACCAATTCCTAATGCTACTAAACCTTTTGCTCCTAATGTTCTTTTCAGTGTATGCTCGCCG
>JAKFEJ010000405.1:0-13172 GCA_036675745.1 Chitinophagaceae bacterium
TTTCCTGAAAACAAGCCCTTGTTCTAATCAGAGTATAAAATCGGTTCATTTTTAAGGGTATGAAAGTTAGGCGGTGGCTTACAATCAAGAACCATTAAGGTACTAATTTTATTAAAATAAAAACCGCTATAGCTATACAACGGGCATTATCAAACTAAGTGTAAATTCTTATCTCTTCTCCAGCTTTTTTATAACAAAGCAATCTTTTCATCTTTCTCTTTTAAAAGCGCCTGGTATAGTCGCTTGTTTTCTTCTATTAATTTTTTGTTGGCTTCCAATGCTTCTATCCATTTGTCAACAGGAGGGATTAACTATTCTCCAAAGGGTATAAAATATGTTTGAAAGAATAGGATAGCGGGGAAAAGAAGCTTGCTTTATATTGGGAAGAAATCTGTATGAACTATACTCCAAAAAAATTTGTAGCAGGTTACCAGGCCTTAACCATAGAACTTTTCTGTTCTCAAAATTAAAATATTGACGATGGCTACCTTCATTTTCAATTCCCATAATTTCATCATTTGGCAAGACAATGCAAGATCAAATTTTTTTCAGTATAAGACAGTATAAGACAATGTATTGATGATGTACGGATGCTGTATGGATAGTGTATCAGGAGTGTATCAGTTGGGTAGTTTTACGATACAACAGGTCGGGCCGTATGCTTCATTAAACAACAATCTTTTTTACAATGTCAATTTGGCTATTTTAGGGCGTCCTTGAAGGCCGGAACGAGCGAATCAACCTGTACCCAAAGCCCACGCAAAGCCCACTCAAAGCAAGGGTAAAAGCGTACTTAATGCATGAAAAAGACATCCTGGCAGTCACTCCTGCATCCCGTCACCTGCTCTTTAACTTCCTCTTTACTAAATAATAGGTTACCTTTGTCACTCAATGGGCATTATTAATCATACAATTTTCAATTCTTATACTAATAGCAATGCTATCGGTACGGTATGGTCTATGCCTGTATATAAAAAAGCTTTTGCCTGTTTTTGCAATAAGCTTTATTTCTTCTCCAATTTCAAAGACTTCAATACGTTAGCCCCGGCCTAAATCTTTAATAGGTTACGGGGTGTAACTTATTAAATTTTCAATTTTTTATTGACAAAATTTATTCTTATGTCCGCAAATCAACAACGGGTTTCGGCCAGGGGGATGATCGTATTGCTCATTAGCCTGATCAATATCATCGTGCTGAGATCTGCCTATATATCGGGTGGCAAGGGTTATTGGGTTTTATTAATTACCCTGCCACTGCTTTTTATCGCATTGTATAATATAAAACAACGCAAACACGCCTTGTTGAAAAATTATCCATTGATCGGTTATCTCCGTTACTGGCTCGAAGCTATCAGGCCGGAGATGCGACAGTATTTTTTTGAATCCGACCTGGATGGTAAACCTTTTAACCGGCGCCAGCGATCCATCGTTTACCAGCGGTCGAAAAATGAAAAGCAAACCGTAGCCTTTGGCATGCAGGCCGATCCGGCTGCTGTGGGGAATGAATGGGCGGCGCATTCCATGTATCCTGTTAATCTGGAACAAAAAGACCTGCGGGTATTGATAGGTAACAGTCAGTGTTCACAACCTTATGATTGCAGCATTTATAATATTGGCGCTATGAGTTATGGCGCTTTAAGTAAAACAGCTATCCAGGCATTGAATGAAGGCGCAAAGCTGGGCGGGTTTGCACACAATACCGGTGAAGGTGGTATCAGTGAGTATCATTTAAAAGGTGGTGATCTGATCTGGCAGATCGGTACAGGTTATTTTGGTTGCAGGGATGAGCAGGGAAATTTTAGCGAAAAAGAATTTATAAAAAATGTATTGCGGCCGGAAGTAAAAATGATTGAGCTGAAAATCTCACAGGGGGCCAAGCCGGGGCATGGTGGCATTTTGCCTGCCGCTAAAAACACGCCGGAGATTGCTTTGATAAGAGGAGTAACGGCAGGCACGACAGTTGTTTCACCACCTGCGCATACCGCTTTTACAAATGCCACTGAGATGATAAATTTTCTGGGCAGGTTACGGGTGCTGTCAGGAGGCAAGCCTGTCGGCTTTAAACTATGTATCGGTGATAAAAAAGAATTTATAGATATATGTCACGCAATAACAACACTGAACATACTGCCTGACTTCATCTCTATTGATGGATCAGAAGGTGGTACAGGCGCTGCGCCATTGGAATTTACGGATAACCTGGGTATGCCTTTGCATGAAGCACTCGCTTTTGTAACAAAAGCATTAAGAGCTTATGAATTGAAAAAAGAAATAAAAATTATCGCGGCAGGCAAAATTGTAACCGGCTTCGATATTTTGAAAGCCCTGGCATTAGGTGCAGATGCCTGCTACAGTTCAAGAGGGATGATGTTATCATTGGGATGTATTCAGGCATTGCAATGTGATAGTGGTAAATGCCCCGTGGGTATTGCTACGCAAAACCCGAAATTGTACAAGGCCCTGGATATAACTGATAAATATGTTCGTATAGCCAGTTTTCATACTAATACTATCAAAGCAACGAAGGAGATCATGGAGGCCTGCGGGTTTGAAAGCACCGGCAATATTCCGGCGAATAAGTTCTTTAAAAAGATAGATGCTACCAGGACAAAAAGTTTTGAAGATATCTATCTGAAAAATAACGACCCCTTATTACCAAAATGGCAAAATCAATTTTTTGTATTAAACTAAACCGTTATGACAACAACAAACACAACAACAACAAAAAAAAACAAGGTCATTCTATTGCGGGAAGACTATGATCTGTTAAATGCATATTTTCAAAGTGGAAGGCCCATGCCTGTAGTAAATGAAAAGCAGAAGTTTAAAAGCCTGAGCGAGGAGCTGAGCAAGGCTACTATTTTAACTAAAAATAAATTTCCCGAAGATGTTATCCGTTTAAATTCTACAGCTATCATTAAAGATACGGATACCGACCGGGTGATAACAGTTACGATCGTGATGCCAGAGCAGGCGGATGTAAAGAAAAACAAAGTATCGGTGCTGGCGCCGGTTGGTACAGCCCTTATCGGGTTTAAAAAAGGCCAGCAGGTAGTATGGCCTGTGCCATCAGGGACAAAGAAGTTTATGATTATGGAAGTGTATAATTCACCTTCCATTGAAAGCCATTCCGTCCACTGATGACTTTACTGTTAATACAGTAGCCCTTTTTGTAAATTTGCTTATGCAATTTTCCCAATGAGAAAATTTTATTTCCTGTTTCTGTTTGTGTTGTTTGTTTCAGTGCTGAGAGCCCAGCTACCTGGGAGGAAGGATGTGGCAGCAACGGAAGTAACAGGAGAGGGGGCAACTACGGTTGCCACTGTTTTTTTTCACCCGGTCAATGTTTATTCATTACCCAAACACGGGACTATTAATGAGCAATTAAATGATAAACCTTTATTTGCAGCAAGCGTTAAAAATGGCAAACTACATGGTAGCTGGCAAAGCTGGTATCAGAATGGTATACCTTGCGATTCAGGAAACCTGGTGAAAGGCTTGCCTCATGGAGTATGGAAACATTGGGATTCCGATGGTCAATTGATCGCTTTACGTACTTATAGCGCAGATAAATATCACAGGATAAGTAATGAAATGACGCGGTATCATCCCAGGAGAATTTCTTTTCCCCTGGCCACATTATATCAAAAAAATAAACAGGCGGCCATGAGATACCTGGATGTTGATTATTCATTCAGTAATGCAGGAAGGAAAGAAAAAAACTGGTCTTTACCACGATTGATAGCTAAGAATGTAACAACAAGGAATAATTATAAGCCCGTTTTTGATCATGCCCTTCATCATGGATTATTTATGAACTTTTTCCCGGATGGTATTGTAAAAGATTCTGGTTATTATAAAAACGGTCTCCGGCAAGGTATATGGTTGCATAGAGATACCGGGAAAACAATATTGCGACAGGGCAGTTATGTTAATGGCATAAAAGTAAAAGAATGGAAAAGTTATAATGCTTTCGGCAAATTGCAGGAACTGGCTTTTTATACTTTGAAAGGAGAGCTAAAATGGAGAAAAGAGTTTCAATAAAAGAGCCGGGCATATGCCCGGCATGGATGGTGGTTGGACGGTAATGGTGGAATTGATCAATACTTTTCTTTAAACTATTCGAAGGAGCTAATGATTTACCCTTCTTTTTACAGGAACGCCAAATGTAAGCGCATACCGCCACATAGCAAATACCCCCGAATGGGTATTTTTTTGTACTTGTTAGCTTATTTTTAGGGGACTATATGTATTATTTGAGTAACCGCATGGTGAAACGAAATACAGGGTATGGTTGTTGTAAAAAAAATAACTGAATGATTCCGGGTGGGTCGGGAATACTTATCTTCCGTGTTTCGATCCAGGTAAATAAAAACTGAAACTAATAGTGACCAAAAAATTAAATTATGGATTTTAAAGATGCTACGATACAAGAAATAGATGAAGTAATGCAACAGGCCTGGAAGGCTTTTCATGTTTACCGGAAGCTGTCATTGAAACAGCGGGCCGGTTTTATGCGGACGATCGCAAAAGAACTGGAAGCCGCTGGCGATGAATTGATACAAACAACCATGAGCGAAACCAATTTGGCAGAGGCAAGGTTAAGAAATGAAAAGGCCAGGACTATTTATCAATTGAACACCTACGCTGACGCCTGTGAAAAAGGAGATTGGCTGGAAGCAAGAATTGATACAGCGATGCCTGGTAGAAATCCGCCAAAACCGGATCTGAGAAAAATGTTAGTACCCCTTGGTCCTGTTGTAGTTTTCGGGGCCAGCAATTTTCCGTTTGCCTACTCCACTGCAGGAGGTGATACGGCCTGTGCTTTTGCTGCCGGTTGTCCTGTAATAGTTAAAGCACATCCTGCTCATGCGCAAACAAGTGAACTGGTGGCGCAGGCTATATTAAAAGCGGCTGCAAAATGCAATATGCCTGATGGCATATTTGCACATATTCACGGAGCGAATTTTGAACCAGGCAAAGCATTGATTGAACATCCTCATACAAAAGCTGTTGGTTTTACAGGCTCTTTCCTTGGCGGCAAACAATTGTTTGATTGGGCTAATCAACGTTCAAAACCGATCCCTGTTTTTGCAGAAATGGGAAGTGTAAATCCTGTTTTTGTTTTGCCTGAAAAACTAAACGAAGCTGCCAGTGAAATAGCGGAAATGTATGCTTCATCCATTACGCTGGGTGTTGGACAATTTTGCACCAACCCGGGATTAATAATTGGCATTGAAAGTGAAGGGTTACATGCTTTTATATTCAAATTGGGAGAATCTATCAAAGAAGTTTCTCCGGGATTAATGTTGCATCCCGGTATTTTTAAAAGTTATGTTGAGAAAAGAGGTACGGCCTTAGGGCAGGAAGGTGTTGAAACGATAGCTGTATCCACTAAAGATCCGCATTTGAATGAAGGCGCCCCGACTATTGCATCCACAACGGGAGAGGCATTTTTAAATAATCCTGTGTTGCACCAGGAAGTGTTTGGGCCTTATTCACTGGTTGTTCGTTGCAAGGATGTAACGGAAATGCTGGAAGTAACTAAACATCTGGAAGGACAATTGACAGCAACACTGATGGCAACCGCCAATGATATCAATGATCATCAGGAAATCATAGAGGCGATAAAGAATATCTGCGGAAGGTTTATTTTAAATAATGTACCAACCGGGGTAGAGGTTTGCCTTAGTATGCAGCATGGTGGCCCGTATCCTGCTACTACGGATTCACGATTTACATCAGTAGGCGCTGATGGCATCAAGCGGTTTGCAAGGCCCGTTGCATTTCAAAACTGGGGCAATGAATTTTTACCTGATGAATTAAAAAATGAAAACCCATTGAATATATGGCGTACAATCAACAATGAGTTGACAAAAGAAAAGATCACACTATAACTGAATGATGAGGTTGCCGCTTTCTTGCACTAAAGCAAACTAAATCCCGGTAGCGTATTATAGGGACCTGAAAAGAAGGAGGGTGCATAAAATCAATCCATGTATTTCTTATGCATTTATTAATAAAGCCTGGTCTTCTTTCCGATGTCTCATTACGAACCATGCTGTAATAGCAGTAGAAATAATAAAGTAGGCTCCCAGTATGTACATAACGGGGGAAAGATAAGCAGAAGCCCCAAACCAATCATTTTGCTGATAGAGGAAAGCAAGTCCAAGTCCGCTTCGGAAGATCTCCCCTATAATGGCGGATGCATTTCTGTCCATAAGATCTGTTAGTGCGTATACGCTTAAGAAGATGAAAGCTCCATACCAGATAATATAAGATGGGTCAATGCTGTTGATCAGTGCGATATTGCCAAACATATAACTGATAAAAAACAGTATCATTAGCATTTGGATCCAGCTCCAGCTATTTAAAGCAGGAGAGGTTCGTGTGTTATATTTATCAAAATGATAAACATCTTCAATTTTATAAACAGGATATTTGGCTGCCACATCTGCGGGACGGTAACCAGTCGGTTTGAACCACAAAGCGAATTTATCTTTCCGGTTCTTTGTTCTCCATGCATCTTTTGCAAGCAGCCATACATGTTGAAAATTGATCTTGATAGGGTTCCAGGTTCTTACTGGTCTTGTGATACCGTATACAGGGGAAATCGCGGTTAATTCTTCCTGGAAAGTGCCGAACCATTTATCCCAGAAAATAAATATTTGCCCATAGTTTTTATCAATGTATTCCGGGTTTATAGCGTGATGTACCCGGTGATGAGAAGGAGTGACGATTATTTTTTCTAAAAATCCCATCCGGTTTATATGCTGTGTATGATACCAGAACTGGGCGAATAAATGTAAGGGGGCTACTACGCCTATTACTTGTTCGGGAACACCCAGTAATGCGGCTGGCAGAAGAAAAATGGCGAACGTTTTTACGATGGATGAAATGCTTTGCCGTAAAGCGCAGGCAAGGTTAAATTCTTCGCTGCTGTGGTGAACGATATGCCCGTTCCAGAAAAAGTTGGTCACATGCTGTAGCCGGTGTACCCAATAGCCCGCAAAGTCCAGTGCAAAAAAGGCAATGACATAAACGATGATCGTATTGGGAATATTTGTAAGTGCAAGATGCTTGAGAAAAAACGGGTAGGAGAGTATAATAAAATAGAGGCCAATAACATCTTTGGTTACATTGGTAACCCCGCTGCTCAGGCTGCTGATCATGTCCATGTTGCGTACCGTATCTTTACCCTTTCGCAGGCCATACCATTTTTCAAATAGTACTAAAGCCAAAAAAGCTGGCATAGCGATGAGTAATATCTTCCCGTAGGTTTCCATAAGTAAGCATCTTCCCACGAATTTACAAATGTTTTAATACATTTTCGAAGAGCCTGGGGCTTCAAAAAATCTATCTTAGCATCAAAGACAGGTTAATTATTAAGGCTTCCCGTTTTGTTTTTGAACGATTTCGTTAAAAATTTGTTGAGGGGTAAGTAGTATCGTTGCTAACTTCTTATTTTTATATTTATTATGGACTGTATAGCTACACGTTTATCTTACCGGCAAACAGGTGCTTTCTCCAGGATCGCATTGGATTATATTGATCAGGCGGGAACTTTAAGACCCTTTATCGCCCATCCCCCAAGTGTTCAAGGTATACGGGAAGCTATTGAAGCAAGAAAAAAATTTCCAACAAACAGGGAAGTGCTGGTAAGCGAATTAAAAAAACAATATGCTGGTTTAGAAGTATCCGATGCCGTCCAGGGAAATATTGAAGCCTTATTATCTCTTGATACATTTACTATCACCACAGCTCACCAGAGTAATATTTTCACAGGCCCTCTATATTTTATTTATAAAATTCTTCATACTATTAAGTTGGCAGATCATTTAAACAGATCATTGCCGCAACACAAATTTGTACCGGTTTATTATATCGGTTCTGAAGATGCAGACCTTGAGGAATTGAATCATATAAACCTGGATGGTGAAAGATTGGTTTGGAATACAAAACAAACCGGGGCTGTAGGGAGAATGAAGATTGATAAGGATTTTTTAAAATTGATTGATATTATAGAAGGGCAGTTGGCTGTTCTGCCCAATGGCGAAGCAGCTGTTGGCCTGTTGAAGGATTGTTATAGATTGGGGGAAGATATACAAACGGCGACATTTAAAATTGTCAACGCCTTATTTGCGGAATATGGTTTGATCGTTCTGCTGCCTGATAATGCTATACTGAAAAGGCAAATGATAAAGGTCTTTGAAGATGACCTGCTAAACCAAACGCCATCAGGTATTGTTGAAAAAACATCTGAGAACCTGGGGAAATTGTATAAAGTCCAGGCTCACCCCAGGGCTATTAATTTATTTTACCTGGAAGGAAATATAAGAGAACGGATCGAAGTACGGGGTGAAAAATATGAAGTGCTTAATTCAAAAATAGCCTTTACAAAAGAAGAATTGCTGACCGGATTACAGGATCATCCTGAGCGTTTCAGCCCGAATGTGATACTGCGGGGATTGTACCAGGAAACTATCCTGCCCAATATTGTTTTTATTGGTGGCGGAGGTGAATTGGCTTACTGGCTTGAATTAAAAGACCTGTTTGAATATTACAATACACCTTTTCCCGTGCAGGTATTGAGAAATTCATTTTTGATCATAGACAAAAAAATACAGGAGAAGATAAATAAGGTCGGGTTTACTGCTGAAGATATTTTTTTAACTGACCAGGAATTGGTAAACAAATTGGTGACAAGAGAAACGGATAAAAAATTACAATTAAACGGGACACTATCCGCAACGGAACAATTGTATGAAGCAATTAAACAGCAGGCAATCGCTGTGGATACAACGTTGGAAAAACATGTAGATTCCCTCAAAACAACTACACTGCACCGCTTACGGGAATTAGAAAAGAAAATGCTCCGTGCTGAGAAAAGAAAATTTTCTGATCAGCAACGACAGATACAAATGATCAGGTCGAAATTATTCCCGGGAAATGGATTGCAGGAGCGTACTGATAATATGCTGTATTTCTACGCCAGGTGGGGAAAAGATTTTATTCAGCAATTATATCAGCAATCACTGGCGCTGGAACAACAGTTCGTAGTATTACAGGTCAGGGAATAATTAAATTCATTCTATTTTTTGACTGATGTACTTTAAAGCTACAGTTATCATTTCTTCATATTGCTTTACTTTTTTATGTTCTGTTTCACAATTCAGATAACAGATATTTTTTTCTCCAAAGTATACGCTTAAGGAACCGTCTTGTTGCACACGCAAATTATCCTGTAGAACCGTGTTATATTTTTCGGATGAAAGCTGCTGAAAAAGAAGGCTGTCGGTAGTCAGAAAAAAATCATCGGGATCCTGGTTATTGTCGATAAACAGCTTTTCGGCATCCGTTTCATGTTCACTTCCCGGGAGATAACTTTTAATTGAAAGATTCCCTTCTGTATTATTATGTAACGCAATTACAAAAAAAGGTTCTTTAGGGAAAATCCGTAAAATACGCTTGGCAAATTTTCCGACTTCTTCTACTGCGTTGTTATTTATATTCTTAAAACGAGCCAGGGATAGCCGGATTCCATTGCGTGAAAAGATACGGTTAGGATCAAATGTATGGATGCCGCCATTAAGCCTGAAACTGATATTTCTCTTATTATTGTTTTCCAGTTTTATCAGCAAGCCTCCCCTTGTTTGCAGAAGATTTTTTGTGGCAGTAACTGAAGTTGTTTCATCATCATGTAAGTTTATAAAAACAAGATCTTTTTTCTTTCCGTAGTGAAAAGTTTTTATCAGTATCCTGTCATCACCTATTTTGTGAGACACCGTTGTAATCTTTGGATTAATTTTTTTCTGTGCTATTAAAAAGTTAGTACTCAGAATAGCCGCAAAAAACAGAATGGTCTTTTTCATCAGGTGATTGGTGTAGAAAGTAAATTAAACGATTGATCCTGGTACTTAATCAACTCAATGCAGTTTAATATGCATTTTTTTCGCCTTTTGCCATATTGAAAGCTGTCGTCAGGATAATACGTGTATCCAGCCAAAGACTCCAGTTTTCCAGGTACCAAAGGTCATATTCAACCCGATTATTTATATCCTGCATATGTTTTATTTCACCACGATAACCATGTATCTGGGCCCAGCCTGTAATACCTGGTTTCAGAAAGTGGCGAACCATATACCTGTTTAATAATTTGGAATAATCATCGGTATGTTTCAGCATATGAGGTCTTGGTCCGACAACGCTCATATCACTCATCAATACATTGATAAATTGAGGCATTTCATCCAGGCTTGATTTTCGCAAAAAATTTCCTAACCTGGTAATGCGGGCATCATTTTTTATTGCTTGTTTTTCATTAGATTCCTTATTTACTTTCATGCTTCTGAATTTGATGCAATTGAAAGTTTTCCCGCCTTTACCACTCCGTTGTTGAATAAAGAAAACAGGCCCCCTTGAATCGAGCCATATCAATAAAGCTACAATAGGTACAAGCCATGAAAGTATAAATAGGGTAACTAATGAACTTATTAAAAGGTCGTAAAGACGTTTTTTGATCCTGTTGCCTACATCATCCAGGGGTTCTTTTCGTAAGGAAAGAACCGGGATGTCTTTTAAATAATCAAGATGGACGGGTATGCGGATAAAATGAGTAAAGTCAGGGATAATCCGGAACCTGATACAAGCCTGGTCAGCTTCATTAATAAGTTTGTAAATTCCTGATTGTTGTTCAGGCGCAATGGTTGAAAATATTTCAGTTACTTTATGTTGTTTTGATATTTCAATTGCATCCTCAATGTTGCTAACAATGGGATAAAGGGAAAGCTCAGTGATATTCTTATCTTCTTCGCAGAAACCAACAATCTCAGTCTTTAGAGGTTCTTGTTCAAGATAGGACGCTAGCTTTTTTGCTCTTTCATTATAGCCGATGATAATTATTTTCCTTACAATATGATTTTTGTTTTGGAAAAAATGGTGCATGGCAAGATGCAGAAACCTGTTGATCATTAAGCTTATAGCAAATGATGAAAGAATGCTAAGCAGGAATAATCTTGAAATATCGGCTTCTTTATTAAAAAAGAAATAAAACATTTCCAGTATAAGTAAATAAACGTAAGCCGATACGGTTCGTTTTGAAAATTTTTCAAATGAATAGATATGCTTGTCATGATAAATACCTGTTGCCCAACTTGCAAAGACCCAGGCTATGTTAGAAAAAAACCAGAGATAGGTATAATGGATCTTATTGGATTGAATGCTATCATTAAAAACATACTCGCATATTAAAAAAACCAGGTTCAATACAACTAAGTCTAATACGACAAAAGTAAGGCGTAGTAAGTTTGTAAGTCTTTGATTCATTGTGCGCTTTTTGTATCTATTCCTGCAAGCTTAGTTTTTCATTTTTTGATAGTAAATCAGGTTATTGAATAATACAACTGCATCCTTTAATCTCACCCTACATGGCTGGCTGCTTTTGACTATAATGACGTATCAAAGAAGCAGTTTCATGAATGTTCGCTTTAGAAGAGGCTCCGAATAATATAGACTCAATATTAGGTAAGTTACTAACATATTCAATTGCTTCTTTGGGTGAAATTGCTCCCCCGCCCAAGACCTGCATGGCAATGGCTCTTAATTGTTTTGTTTTCAACGTTTTTTCATAGACTTCCAGCCCTCCTGACATCCGGAACCCTGCTTTATTTATAGAAGAACAAATAATGGGATTTTTGATACCGCCCTGTTCCAATACCTCTAAAAGTCTGGGCATATTCATCGTAATAAATCCTGCTTCTGCGTTATATTTTTTCTTTATGTAGTTGTGAAAAGCAACAAATATTTCTTGTGCTCTTAGTCCCAACAGAAGATCTGTAATTACATTTTGTAAGAAGATAACAGGTGTGTTGATCCCTTTAAACATTTTCATTTCAGAATCAATTAATAATTCCATGATGGCGGTATAGTCTTTGGCCAGGTAGGCAACTCCACCTTTAAAGAGAGAACCAAAAAAATTTCCCGGAACATACTGTTTCAAGGTTCCGGTTATACCAAGTTCTGTGACAGCATTTGCATATTTATGAGCATAAGGCATGCAGGGGAATATTTTAAAATCGCTGTATTTTTCCGGTTGCTTTCTTATTATATCACAAATATTTGCGATCCTGTCATGGGTAGTACACATAAAAGTATTGATGCCTTCGTTCCTGGCGTCATCAAGGGTCTTTATGATGGCATCGTCAGTTTTGAATTTAATAGATTGTGCCCGGGATTTTTCATCTGAAATATGGTTGACTGCAAAGAATTGATTATCTCCAAAAAGGATTTTTTCCATTATTTTGATTTTGAACTTTCTTTAATAATTGCGATGGCGTTATCAGTATTATATGCACTCGAAAAAGTATTGATCGTATTGGGAACTTTTTTCAATACTGCTTTAAGAAAATAATCTATCTGCGCTGAATATTCCTCTCCCCGAAGATAGAAATCTACGCCGTCGGTCAGTTCAGTAATATATTTTACATTCCATCCTTTGGAATATCCGTTTGGCAGGTTATCTGATTTCAAATAAACCTTTAATTCATTTGCGTCTGAAATGATCTTCCCTTTAGTACCTGAAATTGTAATTGAAGTAGACATCTTTCGATAAGTATCATCGCTCCAGTTTACGGATAAAACGCCGGAAATACCTGAAGATAATTCCAGCAAAGAATAGACAGCGTCTTCAACATGATTAGAGTATATTGATTTTAATAATGTTCCTTTTGACGCTTTAACGGGAGAAAGTATGTCATTTATCAAATCAATTACATGTGAAGCATAATCTAATAAACAGCCACCTCCCTCTGAAGGATCAGAACGCCATGTATCCTGTTTTTTCCTGGTTACTACAGGCCCGTATGATTCGCCGGTAAAGTGATAAATTTCCCCGAGAACACCGCTATCAACTAATTTTTTCACTTCTCTGAAAGTGCCTATGAATTTATTATGATAGCCAACCTGGGTAACAAGATTCTTTTTAGTCGAAAGTTCTACCAATTCTTTGCCTTCCTGTACGGTCAGGCAGAATGGCTTTTCTGCAAAGACATGTATATCTTTTTCAAGCAGATCTTTAATGACGGTATAATGAAATTTGGTTGGTACGGCTACAAAAACAGCATCAGGTTTAACCTGTGTTATCATTTTCTTGTAATCTGTAAAACAATTAAAGT
>JAKFEJ010000553.1:0-1859 GCA_036675745.1 Chitinophagaceae bacterium
CCTGAGAAACAAACAGAGTAGTAAGAGAACTTCTTTTGTTCTCTATGGGCAACTAATGTTGGGATTGAACGGCTTGAACATGCCGGATGGATTGTTTTCGTATAACCAGGCATGCAGGCTCCAGTGCGGTATTGGAAGGGGTGTGCCACCAACGTCGAATGGCTGATCACCGAACATGGGAGTTGCTTGTCCGGCATTTACAACAATATATTCCACTGCTATAAGCCGCAGGTTGCCGCCTGGGCCGGTTGCATAAAGTACCGCCTCCGGTTTCAGCGGATCAAAGACCGCATCAACCAGGGAAGGATTAACCCAATGGTAGCCCATTCCACCAAGGCCAGGTACGGAAACACAATGATTGTCGGGCTCGTATCCCGCGTCCAGAGCCTGGGTGGTAGAATGGAATTTCGCAGTAGCACGCCGAACGGATTTCAGTAGCTCGGTTTCGGGCTTTCTTTCCACCGCACCAGCAGATACCCCGGACTTATCAGCATGGTTAGCCGCTACCTTCTCCGAAATGGATAACAAATTTTCTCCTGCAGTTTCATTCCTGAGCTCTTTTTTGCAGGATGCAGATAGTGCCAGCAGCAATGCCGGTAAAAAAAATGTGCGGAAAAATGAATTCCTTTTCATTGCTAAAATTTTTATGTGATGAAATAAAATCCTTGCCTGGTAGGGGTACGAAGCGGAGTAGCGGGTTTTCTTCTTTATTCGAATTTACGTAAAAACTTTAGTTGAAATCTTTTGGGGTGCATTCCAGATTGTCGCATTACCAAGACCCACCCCCATCGAAATTTCCTTATGCGAAACTGTTTCTTCCCCTCCCGGGAGGGGATGCGGCATTCCCTCTGTTGCAATAGCGTATGGCGGCAACGCTGCGACAATTTGAAATGCACCCATCTTTGGTCGAATGCTGAATAAAATAACGAGCCCGCTTTACCAGAAAATCGGTGCGATGCTGATATCATGCTTACGCTGCAGGCAAATAAGATTGCAATTCAACAGAGACCTAAACGAACCTTTGCGCCACAATTTTTTTTAATGCCCAACTACTCCCGGCGCAAAGCTTCGTTTAGGCCTTCAATGTTGGCGGTTTGTGCTTGTTATCTTGCGTACTGAGAAGTACCCTTTTGTCTTGTCAATTAGCCCTCTTTTTTCCTGGGAAAAACAGTTTAACTAAAGCTGGGCTTTGTTCGTCAGGGCCCGAGCCGCAGTACAACAGAATTACCGCTGCTGATTGTTCCAATGTCAAGCCCGCTATTGGTCAATGTTAGCGGTATGGCGTTCTTGTCTGTCTTTAGTTTTGGCTAATCATTTGGTTCCTCCACCAACTATTTTGTCATTTTCAATCTTTGGGTTCCCATAGTTGAATTTTGTTTCCTTCTGCGTCAAGGATATGGACGAATTTACCATAGTCGTAAGTTTCAATAGTGTCAACAATGGTTACACCGTTCTTTTTTAATTCCTCAACAAGTGCTTCCAGGTTTTCAACCCTGTAATTTATCATAAAGTCCTTTGTTGAAGGTTCAAAGTATTTTGTCGTTTCGGAAAACGGAGTCCATTGTGTTTGTCCTTTCTTTGTGCTGTCTGAACCTTCATACCACTCAAACGTTGCCCCATATGGGTTTGTGTTTAAACCAAGATGTTTTTGATACCATTCTGTTATTTTTTTTTGGTCTTTGCATTTGAAAAAAACGCCACCAATGCCAGTTACTTTTTTCATTTTTGTTGCTTTATTATTTTGTTTTGTAATTATTGTCTTAAATGCAAAACCTGAAAGAAAAGATGCTACTTCTCAGGCGAGTCTCGGCCAGGATACTCTGACTGACAAAAACATATTAATTGGCCGGACTCGCCGC
>JAKFEJ010000510.1:0-13138 GCA_036675745.1 Chitinophagaceae bacterium
AATTACTGATAAAGATGTGCTGGCATCTCTTTATAATAGTGCAGCCTGGAGAATACAGGAAACCGATAAAGATCTTGAAATGGCGGAAGAGTTTACCGGTTTTGCTACTTCACATGCCAAAGCGGAATGGAAAAAACCAGGCGGTATAAAGCCGGATGGTTTAACAGAAAAACAATGGCGGAGACAGAAAGAGAGCACCTATGGTATGTATGCTGACACTTATGGCATGGTCATGTATAAACAAGGAAAATATAAGAAAGGGCTACCCTATGCAAAAGAAGCCGCTATCACTATTGCAAAAGGACAAAATGCAGATGAAAATAATACGTATGCTTTATTAGCTGAAAAAGTATTGCCTGCAAAGCAGTATAAAAAAGAATTGGAACAGTTTGTAAAGGATGGTAAATCCACAGGAAAAATAAAGGAGATATTAAAGAATGCCTATGTAAAAAGCAATAAATCAGAGGCAGGTTTTGATGATTATGTGGTGGCGTTGGAAAAAGAAAGTTATTTGAAGATGATAGAAGAGCTGCGTAAATCAATGCTTAGCGAAACAGCTCCTTCTTTCGCTTTGCTTGATCTGGATGGTAAGAATGTAAATATTGCTGACCTGAAAGGGAAAGTAGTTGTAGTAGACTTTTGGGCTACCTGGTGCGGTCCCTGCAAAGCAAGTTTTCCGGGTATGCAGAAAATGGTAACGAAATACAAGGATGACAAAAATGTAAAATTCATATTTGTTGATACCTGGGAAAGAGAAACCAATAAGGAGAAAAATGCCGGCGATTTTATTACTGCCAACAAATACAGTTTTCATGTACTGATGGATAATGATAATAAAGTGGTTGAACAATTCAAAGTAGATGGTATTCCCACCAAATTCGTAATTGATAAAGACGGCCTGATCCGTTTTAAAGCTGTAGGTTTTGATGGCAGTGATGATAAGTTAATGAGTGAACTGACTGCTATGATAGATATGGCTTCTGATCCGTCTAAAAAAGCGTTTTAGTATGTATCTGGCATTCTGAAAAAAAATGATAGTATTGAAAAATCCCGGTTGTTATTGTTATAACCGGGATTTTATTTGAATTTCTTAAGCCTTCTTTCAAATAGTCTTTATTGGATATCATAGAAAAAGCCCGGATAAGACCGGGCTTACTTCTAAGTTATTTTAATAGAATTAGACTCTTAGTTTCATAAAGGATAATACATTACCTCCGTCTTTTATGTGATCACACTTCCTGGAAAATAATTTTACGTATGCTTCTATTACCTGTTTACTGTAGAACTTTCTGAATTAATTTGTGCCTTTTCAGTTGCAATGCTTTTCTCAGCCTTAGAATAAGACGCAAGTGTTACTGCAGTCACTGTTGTAAAAAAAACAACAGAAAGCAATGAAACAAAAACAAGTGCTAAAAGATAAGCGAGCCTCTTCATATGAATGAATTTCGCAATAAGCAGTAAAAACTATGCCAAATGGGAAATAGGGAATATTTTCTACAGATTTTTAACCAAAAAATTTGAAATAAATATAATATTAAGTATTTCCTCTTACCATTCCGGAGGCTAAAAAGTATTTGTCATTTGATAACTAATATCGGAGTCAAGAAAAATTGACAATTCGTTAGCAGCTGTTCCAATAAAAAAACTGCCTGTATAGTTACAACTATTAAAGTGATGGCAAATTTTGTCAGGCAATTGCTTTGTTCATTTCCCATTCTTTTCTACCCAAGCCTGCAAATACATGTCTTTCGCTATGATAAGAAGAACGAACAAGCGGGCCACTTTCAACATAGTCAAGCCCGATGCTGTAGCCTATTTCACGATATTCTGCAAATTCATCAGGATGAACAAACCTTTGTACAGGTAAATGTTTATGTGTTGGTTGCAAATATTGTCCGATAGTGACAACATCACAGCCATTATCATGAAGATCTTTCATTGTTTGAATCACTTCCTCTTTCTTCTCGCCCAGGCCAAGCATGATACCGCTTTTTGTTCTTCTCCCACCTTCTTTTAATATCCGGAGCACTTCCATACTACGCCAGTATTTAGCCTGGATGCGAACCTGCCTGGTTAAACGTTCAACCGTTTCAATATTATGTGATACTACTTCCGGAGCTGCCTCAATAATTCGCTCTATGTCTTCCTTTTTACCTTTAAAATCAGGGATCAATGTTTCCAATGTAGTACCAGTATTGAGCATTTTTACCGCCCTGATCGTATTTTGCCAGATAATAGAACCGCCATCTTTTAATTCATCCCTGTCCACTGAAGTAATTACAGCATGCTTCACTTTCATCAGGTAAATCGCTTCTGCTACCCGTTGCGGCTCATCCCAATCAAGAGGCTCCGGCCTCCCGGTTGCAACGGCACAAAATCCGCAACTTCTTGTACAAACGTTTCCCAATATCATAAAAGTAGCAGTACCTGCTCCCCAGCATTCGCCCATATTCGGACAATTGCCACTTTCACAGATGGTATGTAGTTTATGTGTATCTACCAGGTTGCGGACATGCTTATAGCTTTCGCCTATAGGCAGTTTTACGCGGAGCCAATCGGGTTTTTTTACCCTGGTAGTTTTTTCATCAATAACGGTAACAACTGGAAGTTCTGTCATACTGCAAAAATACGTGGAAACCTGAAGAGATAACGTTTAAGGAGTTCAATAGGTTCAAAAGCCTTAATAGGTTAGCATCTAAACCTGGGAATTTTTTAAACTGTTATTGAGGCTGAAGATTTTTAAGAAGTTTAAAGGATTAAATGAACATATGGAACTTCTTGTACTTATTAAACCTTTTAAACTTTTATTTGCGCCGGCCAAAAAGAAAAGCAATATAACCCTGGAAAAACAATCGCTTGTCTTCCCGGAAGGCCATAATAGGTATTTTTGATGCATAGGCTTCGATACTCATGCCTATTTCCAGTGCAGATACGGACTCATTATATCGTCCAAAATCAAAACGCATCCCGGCTTTTGCAAACGCACCGGGCTTTACCTTTATTTCACTCCATCCTTTTCCAAACCCACCGCCGGAAATAATGGCGCTTTGATCAAGAAATAAGGCGCTGTCTTCGACAGAATATTTTATAGTCTTTTCTTCATTATTTGCCGGATCGTTTACATTCAGGTAATAAGGACGTAATAAACCAACAGCCAGCCCGGCATTATAAATAGCGGTGACAGCTACACCGTTTTTATTTCCTTTTTGTCCTAGTATGTATTGCTGGCCAAATCCCAATGTTATCGGGTAAAAATTATTGATCTTACCATAAATATAAGGGTTGCCAAAAATGAAACTGCCTCCCAATAATTTTTCTTCTTTGCTATCTTTTATCTCGGTAAAGTCAATGCGATAAATATTTGTTTTCCGGTTGCTTTTCATTTTTCCCAATTCATAAAAAGCCCCGTAACCATTGGTACGAAGTTGTATGCCGAAGATGCTTTGCTTCTGGTAAATTAAAACACCTTCTTCGGCCTGGCGTACCAGTTCATTTATTTTTTGCCGTTTAGCTTCTTTCTTCTCTCTTTTTTGCTCACGATTATTTTGGGCAAAAGAAGCGGTGGCAATTGCGATGATAATGATAATCAGGCTAAGTTTCTTCACAGATCGTCTGTTTGATTAATGTTAGTAACGTAAATTTAGGGCAAAAATTGAAATGACATCAACAGTAGTTTATAATAATGAGCTGAGAACGACCTGTACCCACCTGAAAAGTGGCTCTGCCATTGAAACAGATGCCCCGGTTGACAATAATGGAAAAGGCGAAAGATTCTCTCCAACCGATTTGCTGGCTACCAGCCTGGGCACTTGTATGGTAACGGTAATGGGCATCAAGGCGAGAACAATGGGATTCGACCTGACAGATATAAACGTGGAGGTTTTAAAAATTATGAAACCCGATCCACGAAGGGTCGCAGGAATAGAATTAACATTCCATATACCCGGCTCCCTGAAAGAAATTGATGAAAAAACAAAAACAATACTAAAACATACCGGTAATACCTGCCCTGTTATGAAAAGTATTCATCCCGATATTGAGGTAAAGGTGGATTGGGGAAACTGGAAGTAGGAAAGTTTTGAGTTTTAAGTTTTATAGTTTGCTAAACCTCCTTACAAAGGAGTTTGACCGCTAATAAAATTTAATTGGTTTGCTTCAATATAGCATTGCCTGCAGAACATTCCAGGCATCTTTTTTTTGTGCAATATTCATTTTTCAGTTCAATCAATGCCTGCGAATCCCAGGCATTTTTATTTTCAATGTTCAATTGCCTGAACCCTTTGGTAATGAGGTTTTTTTCAGCCGCAGTTTCTTCCAGGCATTGCAATGCTTTGTCTTTATATTTATTTTCGTTATGATAATTTCCGTAAGCAAAAAGAACGGGAGCTACGGTGTTAATGATGATGTTGTCAATCATGGCTACTCCTATATTTTTCTTTTTAAATCCTGACGTTTCGTCAAACCGGTAATGGTAGTGCCAGTAATCGTTAGCGGTTACTTCAAAAAAATGTTTTATCTCTTTCGCCGAAGCGGCTTCTTTTATTTTCGAAAAAAGATGGGCTGATTCATGTACCAGCATAGCCAGTTCTGCAAGGCGGATAGCTGGAAAATTTCCAGGTCTCATCCGCAAAGAAAACAAGGGTAATTGTATCGGTTGTATATTGTATTTGCTTTGCAAAAATTTATATTCTTTCTGCAATAGCTTGGGATAATCTTCATCGAAATTTTCTTTGAGTAATCCTCCTTGCCCTAATAACAATGCTTCCAGCTGGTGTATCTGGTTTTTATGTTTGGACAAAACGGTGAGCGGTATTGACCTTGCAATAGCTTCAAACGCTTCAGCATTTACCTTCATTCCAAAATTTCTGGCCAGCATCCACCAAAATGTTTCTTCCCAATGGTGATTATTTTGTTGCAGAAAATTTTCGACGATTGTCGCTTTTCGCAGCAAACGTTCTACCAATAACCTTTCCTTCCAGCTTTTCCAGGTAATATCACGAACGGAATGAATGCTTTTTTCGCAAGGTATAAATGCAGGTGATTGCATTAATTCTTCATACCGCTGCAATAATACTTTAGCCACCCTGCTTTTTAACTCAATTACCGGAACATTTTTCCATCTTTGATCTGTAATATCTCCTCCCGTGTCAGGGTTTCTATCATCTTCCCAAACAACATGAAGAATGACATTGTCGTAATTTCTATCCTCCTGGTGTTTGTGCTTTTTCCAATCGGATGCTTTAATATGAAGTTCAATTGTTCCTGCCCAGGTTGTATTTCCTATAAGGATTTTAGCATTAGAGAAATCCGGTCCCTGGTGATTATTATATTGGCCGGGTATAATCACCTGCACCAACTCGCCTTCAGTAGTAATTAGTTCGTTCTTGTTAAAATACTGAAATTGCCAGATGAAATGGAGCAGTCGTTCGGTTACAGACAAGGTTTTAAAGTTTTGAAGTTATTAAGTTATGAAGACATTCAGACTTTGACAACTAACTCTTAAACTTTTAAAACCTATTAAGCTCCTGCACCACCCTGCTTACAGGCAAGCCCATTACATTATAAAAATCGCCGTTTACTGATTTGATACCTACCACACCGATCCATTCCTGTATGGCATAAGCGCCGGCTTTATCAAACGGTTTGTATTTATCAATATAAAATTCGATTTGACCTTTTGTCAGTTCATGAAAATAAACATCAGTGGTATCAGCAAATGCAATTTCTCTTTTCCCTTTGCTGATAACTACACCTGTTGTTACAGCATGTTTACTACCTGACAGGTCTTGCAGAATCGCCATAGCATCTTCCCTGCTCTTCGGTTTGCCTATTATACGATCGTTCAACACAACAATTGTATCGGCAGCCAGAATAATAGAGTCATCAGGCACTATCTTCTGAACAGCTAATCCTTTTTGCCGGGCTATATGTATGGCCACTTCGTCCTGTGTCAACCCTTCAGGATAAGTTTCTTCAGTTTCTTTTACAACAATTGTAAAGGGAATTTCCGCCCATTCCAGTAATTGTTTCCGGCGTGGCGATTGAGAGGCGAGAATTATTGGGGTCATAAATAAAAATAAAAAAAGATCATCGAAAGAATACCTGTAAGCATCACAAACTTTGTCCAGCTACTCAGCCTGTGATATTCCTGTACCGCTGAGGCTTTGAATAATTTTAAAAAAATATAGAGTAAGGGGAAAATGATCATCAAAATACAATAGACAACAGCCCACCACCATTGGAATTGCAACACATAAACCTGTACGATTACGAGCATGGAAATCAGGATGATCATCCAGACGGCTATATATACTTTCGTTGCGTTTGCTCCCCAAACAATGGGCATCGTGCGACAACCGTAACGGGCATCGCCGGGCATGTCTTCAATATCTTTTATCGCTTCACGGATCAATGAAATAATAAAAGCAAAACCTGCATATAAGAAAGCGAAGCGGAAGAATTTTGGTTGGCCGGGATGGGCTGCATCAAATGCATCGGAGACGGAAACTTTTGAGAAAAAAATCAAAAGCATGGTCCATGCTGTCAATAGCGATATGGCAATATTCCCGATCAGTAATTTTCTTTTGAATGTAGTGGAATAGAACCAAAGCAGGATAACACAAAATACATTTCCTGCTACCAGGTACCATTTATCAAACACGGGCAATGCCAGCATTGTAAGCAATATGCCGATGATGCTGAGTATAAAATGCCAGGCAATGGCCCAGCGGCGGCTGATCACTTTATCTACTATCATTTTTTCAGGCTTGTTGACCTCATCAATGTTGATATCAAAATAATCATTAATGATATAACCTGCGGCAGCAATAAGTAAGGAGGCGCAAACCAATAAAACAAACCTTCCTGTATCATTAGCCGGTATATTACCATCGTACAACGGGTAATAAATACAAAACTGGAAAAGCGACTGCGTTAATGCTATAAACAAAAGATTGGGCAGGCGGATCATTTTCAGGAAAGCTGCTATCAATCTCATGAAGATTTTTTTTTGGAAAGATACACCCAATAAGAAGTACGATCCCGATATTTATCGGGATCGAATACGGTAGGTTTCTGTTAACGCGATGCTATATCCTCCGTATGCTGCCAGTCGCCTTTTAATCTCATCACTTTTTCAATCACATCTCTTACGCAACCATAGCCACCATTTACCGGGGAAATATATTTGGACATTTCTCTTATCTCTGTAACAGCATCTGCAGGACAGGCAGGCAAACCAACAACTGACATGCCTGGCAGATCAGGCAGATCATCACCCATGAATAGCACCTGTTCTGTTTTTAAATTATTGTTAGAAATAAATATTTCTATAAAAGCTTTTTTATCTGCCACTCCCATATGTATTTCCTTTATGCCTAATTTATTCAGCCTGTCAATGACGGGGGAAGCCGCAGCGCCTGAAACAATTAATATACAGTAACCTTTTTTTATAGCGAGTTGCAACGCATACCCATCCCTGATGCTCATACGACGTGCCTGCAAACCATTTTCCAATACCAGCACAGTGCCGTCGGTAAGAACGCCGTCAACATCAAAAATAAAAGTGGTGATATTTTTAAAAAGATCGGAATTCATGCCCCCATCCCCTGAAGGGGAGCTTTGAAGAGTCTGAAAGAAATTACCAGACATAAATTGGAAAAAGGTTAAGAATTTTTTTGTAAATCTATTTCTTTGAAAGCATTCCGGATGTAAAGATTTTGTTGAGAAGCAGGATGTCTTTTACTCCCCTTTAGGGGATGGGGGTTGATTATCCCTCCATTCATATACCCATGCACTCTGGATCATTTCTAAGTGCCCCTCTGTACTTTGTTCTCTTGTGCCTTCAAACCCCGGGATCTGCAATACCCATTCCAGCAAATCCGTAAAGCGGATACGATAAATTTTCCCTTCGCTAAACTCATCGCCAAAACGTTCATAAAGTTTCAATGCGATATCTTCATGATCGTTCCAATGTATAGGCGGTTCAAAATGACTCATAATTAAGGCAGAAGTCTGAAGTATGATTATCGGAGGTCAGAATTCAGACTTCTTACTTCTGCCCTCTTACTCTTTTTATTCTCCTAAAAATTGTGTTTGATCGGGTAATTTAACTTCAATCACTCCGCCCCCGTCAAGCAACAGGGATTGGCATCCTAATCTTGAATTCAATGTTGGATTTACAGCCCTGTCAATAAAATCTTCTTCTCTGTCACTGAGTTCATCAATACTATCCATTCCGTCTTCTATGTATAAATGGCAGGTAGTGCAGGCGCAAACACCACCACAGTTATGATGAAGTTCAATATCGTTTTTCAGGGCTATTTCCAGCAAAGTTTGTCCGGACTCAATATTATTTAGTGTAACAGGTTCCAGTCCTTTTTGCTCGAATTTAAACTTGATCGTGTACATTCTCTTTTCTTTTAGGCCTTATCCGCCGGAGCCAATCAACAACTACTTTTTCAAACTTTTTCCGGCAAAGGCGGATGCAAATGTATTGGAAAACAGTGAAAGAGTTACCAGTTACCGGTTACCAGTTCCAGGTAACTGGTAACCGGTAACTTCATTTGGTTTGCTGTATACTCTCAGTGAGCAATTGATAAATTTTTTGAAGATGGGGATGATCTTTCAGCAAATCAAGATGTGTCTGAATAGTTTCCTGGTCATTACGACTGGCAGGCCCTGTCATGGTGCCCGAAGGAGAAGCGTTTTTTAAACGAGCTGTAGTTTCTTCTATTAATGGCAGCAACTGGTGAAAATTAATACCTTCTTTTTGGCAATACTTTTCGGCAAGCACATACAGATGATTGGCAAAATTACTAACTACTACGGCTGCAATATGCAATTTCATCCTGTCTTCAGTTCCTGCAGGAGTTGCTTGTTCAAAAGAAACTGATTGTGCAAGTTTTTGCAATACATTGGTCGCTAACTTATCGCTTCCTTCATAAAATACCGGTATTTCAGGAAGGAAGCTTATTTCTTTTCGCAAGCTTTGTAAGGGATAGAAAACCCCGTAATGGTTGCTGACGTTTTTTAATATCTCTTTTGAAACAGATCCCGCAGTATGAGCTACTACTTTACCCGGAAGCCTGAGATCATTGGTCACTTCTTCCAATGCATCATCTGAAACGG
This sequence comes from Chitinophagaceae bacterium, assembly GCA_036675745.1. Classification (GTDB taxonomy): domain Bacteria; phylum Bacteroidota; class Bacteroidia; order Chitinophagales; family Chitinophagaceae; genus Terrimonas_B. The sequence continues at coordinate 9,130 of JAKFEJ010000510.1, forward strand.
CGATGATATATACATCAGCATCATTAGTAATAAGGCTCATATAGTTGGCCGACTCAGTATCCCATTCATAAGCCAACTCACTGGCAGCAGAAGCATTCCGGCTGATGATCTGTATAATCTTATGACCCGCTGCCATAAATTTTCTGCCCAATACTGCAGCTACATTTCCAGAACCAATAATAACAATATCCATGTCGAAACGCCTGTAAAGGATGTTTAGCGAATGATTAAATAGATTTGCAACATACAACAATCCACGTCATTTGTTCATCCTTATTCTTTTTGTATGAAGTTTAAACAAAAATTTGCTCTTCGTTATATCCAGGCAAAATTCAGGCTTCTTGCTTCTATCTCCAAAAAGAAGGCTGCTGAAAAAGCATTTGAATTGTTTTGCACACCGCAATTCCGGAATGTAAAAAAATTGCCGGCGATATTTGAAGAGGCAGAAAAACTTAATTTCAAATTTCAGCATTTTAATATCGTTGGTTACCGTTGGAACAAAGGGGGAAGCCGTAAAGTATTGGTCATTCATGGCTTTGAATCTTCTGTTATTAATTTTGATAAGTATGTTAATGCCCTGATCAAAAAAGGATATGAAGTACTGGCTTTTGACGCACCGGCACATGGAAGAAGTTCGGGAAAGCAGGTAAATGCCATTATTTACAAGGATTTCATTAAACATATTTATCAGAATTTCGGCCCCATTAAATCCGTCATGGCTCATTCCTTTGGTGGCCTTGCAGTAAGCATAGCATTAGCCGAGATCAAACACGATGAAAACTACCGGCTTGTTTTAATAGCTCCTGCTACTGAAACAAAAACAGCAATTGATCTTTTTTTCCAATTCCTTCGTATCAATGATGAAATGGTAAGAAATGAATTTGACCAGATCATAACCCGTATAAGTGGTTATCCTGTTTCATGGTTTTCAATCCGCCGCACCCTTCCAAAAATTAAGGCGAAAATTTTGTGGTTGCATGATGAGGATGATAAAGTAACGCCTTTAAAAGACGTATTTACTATAAAAAAAGAAAATCATACGAATATTCAATTCGTAATCACAAAGGGACTTGGTCACAGGCGGATATACAGGGATGCGGAAATTGGCAAGAGAATTGTTGAGTTCATGTAACCCTATTTAAACTTACATGAGAGAAATACTTATAAAAAAAGCAAGTTCTTCACTGGCAGCAGCAATCGGAATGTGTGTTCTTCTTATTTTCATAGTTGCTATGCAACATCCTGAACAAAAAAAAGCATATACATATCTCGCTCTTGGCGATTCCTATACCATCGGAGAACAGGTAAAGGAAAGTGAAAATTTCCCGAATCAAACGGTTGTACTTCTCCGTGAACAGGGATTTGCTTTTAAAGCGCCGGCAATTGTTGCCAAAACCGGGTGGACAACGGATGAATTAGAAGCTGGTATCCAAAAAGCAAACCTGAAGCAACATTATGATTTTGTTACTTTATTAATAGGAGTAAATAATCAATACCAGGGCAGAACAGTAGATGATTATATACTTCAATTTGAGTCATTGCTGAAAAAAGCGCTTACTTACACTAACAATGATTCTTCCCGTGTGATCGTACTTTCTATTCCTGACTGGGGTGTTACACCTTTTGCAGAGGGAAGGGACCGCAAGCAAATCGCTGAACAAATTGATGTATACAATGCCGCTGGTAAGGATGTCGCTAATAAATATAAGGTCCATTATATCGAAATTACTCCAGGTACAAGAGAGGCCGTTTATGATTTAGAATTACTTACCAAAGATGGACTTCATCCTTCCGGCAAGGAATATGCAAAATGGTCAAAAAAAATTGCAGCGGTTATCGCATCCGGATTATAGTTTTTTTAACCTCCTGGTAAAAAAAGAGGGCCTTTCATAAAATTCCTTTTAGTCTATTTACTTAGCCATCTTGCTGCCCTCAAACCCTTTGCTGATCAGCGTTCTGAACCCTGATCCTGATAGCAATCGGGACGCAAGGGACGATGCCAAAAGCTGGTTTCCGAAAAAAATTATTATTCTTGTTCTAACTTGCGGCCGCCGGAAAGCGGTTTTTTAGAAATTGTACGGCAACGTTTTTAGGATTGTTGTATATAATAATATGGAGTGATTATGGCGAAAAACCTGTTAATAGTAGAAAGCCCTGCGAAAGCGAAAACGATTGAAAAAATACTGGGAAGTGATTTCCAGGTAAAGAGTTGTTTTGGACATATCCGTGACCTGGAAAAAGCAGGGATGGGTATTGATATTGAAAAAAACTTCGAACCACGATATATTGTTTCGGCGGACAAAGAAAAAGTGGTAAAAGATTTAAAAGCACTGGCCAATAAATCCGGTGAAGTATGGCTGGCAACGGATGAGGACCGTGAAGGGGAAGCCATAAGCTGGCATTTGTGTGAAGTGCTGGGTCTTGATCCGAAAAAAACAAAGCGGATCGTTTTTCATGAGATCACTAAACCCGCGATTCAACATGCGGTTGCTAATCCCCGAACGCTGGATATGAACCTGGTGAATGCTCAACAGGCCCGGAGAATACTGGATCGTATTGTAGGCTTTGAACTCAGCCCTGTGTTGTGGCGTAAAATGAGTATGCGGAATAACCTGAGTGCTGGCCGTGTACAAAGTGTGGCTGTAAGATTGATAGCCGAACGGGAAAGAGAGATCAATGCTTTTGTTCCTGTCAGTACGTTTAAGATCGAAGGACTGTTTACAGCCACAGATCTTTCGGATAAACCTGTAACGTTCGTTGCAGAAGGAAAAAAACAATCCGCCGTGGCGGATGCAGAAGCATTCCTGAAAAGTTGTATCGGCGCCGATTATAAAGTGAATGATATACAGGTGAAACCGGGCAAACGTTCTCCTGCCCCACCTTTTACTACTTCTACCCTGCAACAGGAAGCGTCGAGAAAATTAGGTTATGGTGTAAGCCGCACTATGCTTATTGCACAGAAACTATATGAAAATGGTTATATCAGTTATATGCGTACGGATAGTGTAAGCCTGAGCGATACAGCTCTGGGCGATATCACTAGTACTGTGAAAGGAATGTATGGAGATAATTATCACCAGTTCCGCAAGTACAAGAATAAAAATCAAAGTGCACAGGAGGCACACGAAGCCATACGCCCCACGTATATGAACAATAGTACAGTGGAGGAACCCGATTGGAAACGCTTGTATGAGTTGATCTGGAAAAGAACGATGGCCAGCCAGATGGCTGATGCCGAACTGGAAAAAACGATTGCGAAAATTTTGATCTCTACAAATAAAGAAGAGTTAACCGCATCGGGTGAAGTATTGAAGTTTGACGGCTTTCTGAAAGTATATCGTGAAGACAAAGATGATGATGAGGTTGAAGACGATCCTTCGACCGGCTCAGGACAGGAAGGAATGCTTCCGCCATTAACTGTTGGACAGCAACTGCCGCTGAAAGAAATGAAGGCCACGGAACGTTTTACCCGTCCCCTGCCCCGCTATACCGAAGCATCGCTGGTAAAAAAATTAGAAGAATTGGGTATTGGCCGTCCTTCTACTTATGCACCTACTATTTCTACGGTATTAAAAAGAGGTTATGTAGAAAAACGGGATAAAGAAGGTATTCGCCGTGAGTTCAGGGTATTGAAATTGAGAAAGGATGCTGTAAGCAAAGAAACAGAACATGAAAATACCGGTGCTGAAAAATCAAAACTGTTTCCTTCCGATCTCGGACTGGTAGTAACAGATTTCCTGAAACAATACTTTGATGATATTATGGACTATGGCTTTACAGCCAGGATTGAAGCAGAGTTTGATGAAGTAGCGGAAGGAAAGATGAAGTGGAGCGAAATGCTAAAAGATTTTTATAATCCATTTAAAAAAGATGTTGAAAAAACAATAGAAACGGCTGAAAGAATAAAAGGTGAAAGAGAGTTGGGTGTTGATCCCGAAAGCGGAAAACCTGTTGTTGCAAGAATGGGACGTTATGGCCCGATGGTACAGATAGGCCATGCTGATGATGA
>JAKFEJ010000686.1:0-1848 GCA_036675745.1 Chitinophagaceae bacterium
ATTTAAGGAAGGCGAATCCGGTAAAAGCCTGATCAGGATATGTACATGATTGCTCATAATGCAGGAGGCTAGCAAAGTATAAAGCTTATTATTATTAAAAATCAAGGAATTCATTACAACAACGGCAATCGCATCATCCTTGAGCCAATGAGGTTCGTTCAGGTTCTTATCCAACTCATTTTCAAAAGCGAAAAAATAATCCTGCCGTAGTATTTCTTTTCTTTCAATAGTTTGGTTGTCGGGATGTTTTTTTTCTTTGAAATAATTTTCTTTTAGTGTTGTGATAACTGATACAGGCAATGAACCTGCAAGCCTGTATGTAACAAAAAATGTTTCTTCGGAAGGTTGCCAATGAGGGAGATTTCTTGTATAGAAAACAGGGTGTTCATATAGATGCCGGAACTTTGTTTCGCTCAGGCGGTTTAGGTTGCTATGTAATAAATGTCACAATATTCTTTTTTCTGTGGGCCGGAACGGAGTTCCGCCTTCCGGATACCGGAACCCTGTTCCGGTAGATCGATTTAATGTTACTATTAAATTTTGTTACAAAGAATGCCCTTTCGTCCAGGACCACTTGTTGGGCGAAGTTCTATTTTACTTTCGAGAAATAACCCTCATTTATAGTTATGTGCAAATTGCCGGAATAGGTTGTTCGGAAATATGTTTTTTTTCTAACGGTGTTTTTTAGTTCAATAATAGCATCCCCAAATGATGCGTGTAACATTTTACCAAATTCCGAGGTATCAATTGAAACTTTGTCACTTTTAAAATCGACTAAACAATTACCGAGCCAGTTGATTTTCCCTTTTATAGTTATCGTGTCCTTTATTTTAATAATGAATTTGTCATCTGAAATTCTCAATTGGTAATCTATTGTTCCGTTAGGGGATGTATGTTTTGCAATATAAGTCCCATTCTTCAACCTTGGACAGTCCAAATTATATTGAATAAATGAAAGGATAAAAGATATAAGAAAGCTATGTATTGCATTTTTTGATGTGGGTTGTTTTTGAATTGCGCCAACTCTTATGTTGCCGGAACGGGTTCCGGCTTCCTAGTTTCTAACCGGCTTGCCACTCTTCAGCACACTCTGAATCCTTTCCAATGTTTTCTTTTCACCGCATAATGATAAGAAAGCTTCTCTCTCAAGATCCAGTAAATATTGTTCTGAAACCAATGTAGGTTCGCTCAGGTCACCGCCACACATGACATAAGCTAATTTTTTTGCTACTAATGAATCATGCTCTGTAGCGTAGTTGGCGGTTTTCATTGAATGTATCCCTGCATATAATGCTCCAAGAGCAGATTGCCCCAATACTTTTATGTCTTTACGCTGAACGGGAGAAGTATAACCGCTGTCAAAGAATTCTATTACTGATCTTTTTGCTTCAGCAATTCTGCGACCCTGGTTCATGACTACTTCATCCAATCCTTTTCTGTACACACCAATATTAAAACCTTCCTGTGCCGATGTTCCTACTTTAGCAGTTGCTATAGTTAGAAAGCGATTTTTTAAAGTGATTGTATCTGGCTCATCTTCGTGCATTTCATCTGAGGCTCTTAATACAAATTCTTTAGTACCACCGCCGCCGGGAATTAATCCAACGCCTAATTCAACAAGACCGGTATAAGTTTCAGCAGCCGGGCAAACTTTATCAGCATGTAAGCTTAATTCGCAAGCTCCGCCTAATGCCAAACCGTGAGGAGCAACCACTACCGGTATAGAAGAATATCTTGCCCGCATCATGGTATTCTGAAAAAGACGGATAGCCATATCCAGTTCATCATACTCCTGGTCAATGGCGAGCATAAAGATCAAGCCTACATTAGCACCTGCAGAAAAATTAG
>JAKFEJ010000539.1:0-1846 GCA_036675745.1 Chitinophagaceae bacterium
TAAAACTGTATTGCTCATTTTGCAAATAAGCAAATGCGCTGGTTTGCCAGCGCTGATCAATGTTTTGTGAGTGAACAGCAGAGATTAGAATAAAGAGATAAGGAATAAGAAAGTAGAATTTTTTTGTTTTCATGTCCTGAGGTTTTATTTTGGGCAATACGATTCCATTAAGCAGAGTCCTGCTTTTTTTTTACAACTAAACTTTGAAATGAAAACACTAAGGAGTTAGAAAATAATCTTCAATTAGGGCGTTAGATAAAGTCAAGCTTGAAGATGGCGATTCGAAATAGTCCTATGTTGTCTTCATACCGATCTTTCAACTAGGATTCTTTTGGAGGGAAATAAAAAATACTAAGCAATATTCTGTTTATCTACGTCAAAAGTAATAGTATAAACAACAAGCAGTTTCCGTCGTAAGTCCAAAAAGTACCTTTTAAAGTTCAAAAAAGAAGCATTGTCGGAATATTCACTTAAAATTGATAAGCGAAAACACTTAAATAAAATAAACAGACACACTCCCCACCGAATAAACACCTCTGCTATCTGCCTTCGGCTTTAGTTGTTAATTTTCATTGGAAAGTTTTTCTTTGATTGTGATCATCTTTGGCGCCGCCTCCAACTATGAATGTATTGTGTGGAATAACTGTATTTATTCGGAAAAAATTATAATTTTTGTAACCGTAACCTAAAGAAAATAAAACCTATCCATCCGTAACGTTGAAACACATGAACAAGCTCCATTTTATATTCACAGAACTTGACTCGAAAAAATCTATTACCGAACTGGCAAACATCTTTAATACTACTGCATCAAATGACCTTATACGAATTCCTGCTTCGGACGGCACAGGCATCATAAGAAAAAATCATTTGGATCCAGGTCTCTCCATGCGTATATGGAACTTTTGTCTCAACAAGGCAATCTCATTTCATAAGCTGGCTCATCATGATTTACGGGAAGAGAAATCCTTTCATATTGTCTATTTTCTAGACACTGACTGCCTGAACCTAACGAACAAAACCAGTCGTAAATCGCTAAAATTGTCCTATGATAAAAACATCATATTTTTTTCGGGAGACACGGAAATTGATTTTGAAATTGCTGCAGGCAACGGGTTTTATGCTATTGACTTATCAATATCTTATTCGTGGCTTGCAGAGGCTTTCTCCGACTGTGATACAACCATCCAATCATTTATTAACAATTTAAATCAAAAAGAACGTCCAACGATATTGTTTGACTCATCTTTGCCTGAGGAATACCGCATCATATCCGACATCTGTAGTGCTGCCGGATTGAAGACAACCCTTCGTGTCAGGGCCACGGCTATGCTACTCGTTGCAGACTTTTTCACCCGGGTCTCCATTCAATCTTTTAAAAAAGAAATAACTGAAGGTAACACCCTCTACTATAAGAGAATAATAAGAGCGGAAGAAATGCTGAAAGAAAATGTACTGGGAATATTTCCTGGCCTCGCCATAATTTCAAAAGCAGTAACTTTAAGTGAGTCCACATTAAAACGTTATTTTAGAATAGTATTTCAAAAAAGCCTTTACGAATACTACCTTGAAATAAAAATGGAATATGCAAAGCAATTGATGCTTGAAAATCCCCTGACGGTTAGTGAAGTAGCTTCCTTACTAAAATATGAGAAGGTCAGCAGCTTTATTGAAACATTTAAAAAACATCATGGCTACTCACCGGGACATTTGAAGCGCAAATATGAATAATCAGAATTCTTTGAAAGGGATTGTTTCTTCTTTCCCCTTTTATTTTCCACTTCGACAGATCTGGTTGTTTCCAGGTACAAGGCACATTTGTCCTCCCAGTCGCCAGAAAAGACCA
>JAKFEJ010000508.1:0-13009 GCA_036675745.1 Chitinophagaceae bacterium
CGATACCGCTTAAGTTATCTTCCTTTTGTGTAATAAGTATTTCACTTGGATTGACTACTCCTCTCATGCCTTCATCCGTCATTTCATAGATGCCCAATTCTGATGTACTGCCAAAACGATTCTTCAAAGTACGTAAAATCCGATAAGCATAATGGCGGTCGCCTTCAAACTGCAAAACCGTGTCCACCATATGTTCCAGGATCTTCGGCCCTGCAATACTTCCGTCTTTGGTAATATGACCAATCAAAAAAACAGGAGTATTTGTTTCTTTTGCAAAGCGCTGAAATTCCGCGGCGCATTCTCTTATTTGCGATACGCTTCCCGGCGACGAATCAATAAGAGGCGTTTGTAAAGTTTGAACCGAGTCAACGATCACCAATTGCGGTTTCAGTTTTTTTATTTCCTGGAAAATTATTTGAGTAGAAGTTTCTGTCAGCAGATAAAAATTTTCGTTGTGAAGTTTCATCCGGTCCGCTCTCATTTTTATTTGCTGCTCACTTTCCTCGCCACTGATATAAAGAACAACAGCATCTTTTAACCACAATCCATTTTGCAAAAACAAAGTTGATTTACCAATACCTGGTTCGCCGGCAATCAGGACAATACTTCCCGGAACAATTCCGCCACCTAAAACACGATTGAGTTCGGGATCTGCAGTTGCTAATCTTTTTTCTTCGCTGCTTTTTATTTCATTCAGCGATACCGTTTTGTTTGTTCTTTTTTCTTCATGATAATTTTTCCAGTCATTATTGTTCTTTGTCGTTTCTTTTTGAATCAATTCTTCAACAAACACATTCCATTGTCCGCATGATGGACATTGACCTACCCATTTTACGCTTTCATACCCGCAATTTTGACAGAAGAAAGCTGTTTTAACCTTACTCATGCGCTAAAGATAAATTAACGGGTTGTTTGTATAAAAGATTAGTTAGAAAGCCAGCGAAGATCTTTTTTAAAACATATTAAAACACCAGGTAAGAAGCAAAAAAAGAATCGGCAAACGTGAATAACTATAATTGGGCGATTAAAATGTAAAAGGGACCAACCTTACGATTGATCCCTTTACTTACTAACCCATTAAATTCTTTAGCTAAGTTACAATTCTACCCAACATTTCAAAATAAAATTTTAATGCTGTGAATAACTTCTGGGGTACAATAAGGGTGGTTATCGCTGGATTTTAAAATACAATAATATGTTGGTAATCTGTTGTTTTTCATCTGCTTATAAGTGTAAACACTGAAATTTCAGGTCTTACAAAAAATAAGGATGAGGCCCAAATAAAAATGACAAAACGGCTGAAAAAAAGCTCTTAACCTAAATGGCTACAAGTTTGTTATCCTTTAATAAATAAACTAAAATTCGTTGATATGACACCATCCATTATGATTGTTTCCTTCCTCTTCCTGGGGATAAGCATGCTTGTCTCTATGGTGCTGAAGAACAAGTTTAAGAAATATAGTAAAGTACCCCTGCGGAACGGCCTGACTGGTAGGGAAATAGCGGAAAAAATGTTAAAGGAAAATGGAATCTATGACGTGAAAGTAATCTCAGTAGATGGCTTTTTGTCAGATCACTATAACCCGGCTAATAAAACGGTGAATCTGAGCCCGGATGTATATAATGGAACAAGCGTATCCGCTGCTGCAGTCTCGGCCCACGAATGTGGCCATGCCGTACAGCATGCCACCGCTTATCAATGGCTGACCATGCGGAGTAAACTGGTGCCGGCGGTTCAGGTAAGTTCAAACCTCGTAAACTGGATTTTACTGGTAGGAGTGATCATGGCTGCTTCCGGTGGAAACACTACCGTATTGCTGGTCGGTATTATATTAATGGCTGTTACTGTACTATTTTCTCTTATCACCCTTCCGGTAGAATTTGATGCCAGCAAAAGAGCTTTAGCCTGGCTGAATCATACAAATGCTACTTCTTCTGATGAATATCCAAAAGCAAAAGACGCTTTGAAATGGGCTGCAATGACTTATGTGGTAGCTGCATTAGCTGCGGTGGTTACATTAGTACAATACATAATGTTGTATATGGGAAGCAGGGATAGGGAATAAAAAACTATATAAAGAAGAAAAGGCTGTCTCTTTTACTGCGATAGCCTTTTTTAATTTTAATATTTAGAAATCGCATGCAGCTTAAAATAATGTTAAATTGTCGTACAGATTGAATGAAAGGTTGATAAACAACCTTTTTTATTTTAAGCAAAACTAAAACTAATACATATGAGAAAACTAAAGCTGCTGCTCTTAGGATTTTTTCTATTATCCGGCCAGTTAGTATGGTCGCAAACAAAAACAATTTCAGGAAAAGTTACTGACGCAAAACAAGGAGATCCATTACCAGGGGTATCGGTAGTTGTAAAAGGGTCCAATTCAGGTACGGTAACTGATGCTGACGGAGCTTACAAACTAACTGTATCAGAAAAAGCCACTACCGTGATTTTTTCCTATTTGGGTTTTGGAACCAAAGAGGTGTCAATTAATGGTTCTTTAATTAATATATCTCTGGAAGATGGTCAATCGCAAAGCCTTGATGAAATAGTTGTGGTTGGCTATGGTACAAAAATTAAAAAAGATCTTACAGGAAATATTGCTAAGGTGAAGGGCGCTGATGTCCAAAATATGCCTGTAACTAATCTTAACCAGGCTTTGCAAGGTAGAGCTGCCGGAGTTTTTGTAGAAGCGAATAATGGTAAAGTCGGCGAAGGTGTAAAAATCCTTATACGGGGATCTGGTTCTATTTCTGCCTCAAATAGCCCTTTGTATGTAGTTGACGGGGTGCCAATTAATAATTCTTCTTATTCCGGTAACCCTATAGCTGATATAAATTTTAATGATGTTGAATCATTTGACATCTTAAAAGATGCATCCGCTGCCGCTATTTATGGTTCAAGGGCCGCTAATGGAGTTGTACTTATTACTACAAAAAGAGGGAAAGCTGGAAAAACAAATTTCCAGGTAAATACGCAATATGGATTTAATAAACCCACCCATTTAAGAGGCTTTCTGAATGCCAGTGAGTACGTGAGCCTTGTACGGGAAGCTGCGATTAACAGCGACATTATTGAAGGGATAGATCCTTTGGATCCGAGTCAATACGCAGGCTCATGGCTTCAACATGCAGAAAGAAGATTGACCCGTTATTCAGGCTGGTCCGATTGGCGTACTTTAGAAACAAATACAAATTGGGAAGAGTTGGCCTTTAATGATAAGGCACGCACTTCTGCCATTGATATTTCTGCATCAGGTGGTAATGATAAAACAAAATTTTACCTGAGTGCTTCGTATAACAACCAGGATGGAATTTTAATTGGCAACAGATTTAAACGTTTATCAACAAGAATCAATCTTGATCATAATGTTAATGATAAATTCAAGGTTGGTTTTAATTTAAGCCTTTCACAAACATCGGCAGGTCGCGTACCTGTAGATAATGAGTTTTCAACTCCAATGCAAATCGTGGCCTTATCCCCTGTTACACCATTAAGAGACCTGGATGGAAATTTGTATAATTCTCCTACCACTACTTATTCTAACCCCTATGTTGATTTTGCAAACGGAAAATTTAATTCTTTAATCTACAGGAACATTGGGAATATATTCGGCCAGTATAATATTCTTCCTTCTTTGTTTTTCAGAACTGAATTGGGAGCCGATATTCAAAATCAGAACGATGACCAATTTTATGGATTTAGCACTACATATGGCACAGGTTCTAATGGTTATGGAGAGTCAGATTGGTACCGCTCCCTTGATTATAACATCAATAACTACTTTAATTTCAAAAAATCATTCTCCGATGTGCATGATATAGATGCAGTATTGGGAATGTCATACCAGCATTACAATTCGGAATATGCAAACGTATATGGCGAGCAATTCCCTGTTGAAGATTTACAAAAACTGGAAAGTGCTGCTTTGATAAAAGGGGGAACCTCGGTAGCTACGAACTCATCCTTTCTGTCTTATTTTGCACGTGCTAATTACAAGTTTAATGACAAATACCTTTTAACATTTAGCGGACGTTTAGATGGGTCTTCTGTATTTGGAAACGACAGAAGGTATGGTTTCTTTCCTGCGATTTCTGCAGGATGGATATTGAGTGAAGAAAATTTCCTGGAAAACTCAAACACATTTAGTTTTCTGAAATTGAGAGGGAGTTGGGGTTTAACGGGTAATGCAGACGGCTTTGGCGATTTTGCCCACCTGGGTTTATGGGGTGGCTCTTCATATAATGGTGTTAGCGGACTTTCACCAACCCAGTTAGCAAATAAGGAATTGCGTTGGGAGAAATCGAACCAGGTGGATATCGGACTTGATTTTGGATTATTTAATAATAAAATAAGTGGCGAGATAGACGTGTATAATCGTAAAACAAAGGATCTGATCTATAATGTACCCGTTCCTGGTAACTCCGGTTTTACAACTCAAACTGTCAATATCGGTTCTATGGAGAACAAAGGAATTGAGTTCGTGATCAATTCAGAAAATGTTTCTAACAAAACGTTTAGATGGACATCCAATCTTAATGTTTCTTTTAATAAGAATAAAATAGTGAAATTGGATGGCGAGCAGACCAGCGTTCCTGGTAATGACGGACGATATATGAACTCACTTATTGTAGGTGAATCAATCGGCATTTTTTACGGACCAAAGTATGCTGGTGTGGATCCGGCAAATGGGGACGCTTTATATTATCTGCAGGATGGCAAAACCACTACCAATGATTATAATCTCGCCGGCGATTTTATCGTTGGCAACCCTAATCCTAAAGTGATAGCAGGCCTTGGCAATACCGTTTCGTTTAAAGGGATTGAATTGTCATTCCTTTTCCAGGGAGTATTTGGCAACCAGGTAATGAATGGTGCTGGTGGTTTTATGAGTGCCAGTTTTGATTGGTATGATAATCAGACAAGAGAACAATTGAACAGGTGGCAAAAACCTGGCGACATTACTGATGTACCACAATTGCGCCTGGCTTACGGCAATGGTATCAGTTCATCTAGCCGATACGTTTATGATGCAGATTATATCCGGTTGAAAAATGTGACACTCGCATACAATTTGCCTGTATCAGTTCTAAGAAAACTAAAAATAAGTACCGCTAAAGTATATGTTACTGGAGTTAACCTTCTCACCTTTACTGATTATCCCGGTTGGGATCCTGAAGTAAATACTGATTACAGGGCAGGCAACAGAAACCAGGGCAGCGATTTTTATGCTGCTCCACAAATCAAAAATATTTCTGTGGGTTTAAACATTGGTTTCTAACAAAACTCAAACGAAAAATTAACTACAATGAAAAAATCAATAATACTGGTTTCAGCTTTTATCATAATTGTCGCAGGATGTTCAAAAAAACTGGATATCCTGCCAACTCAGAGTATTGATGAAACGCAGGTGTTTACCAATGATGCTAATATTAAAGCAGCCCTGAATGGAGCGTACGATGCTGCAAGTAGTACTTCCTTATTGGGTGGCGATCTGCAATTGTATTCTGAATTATTAGGTGCTGATGCTGAAATAGCATGGGTAGGTACTTATAACCAACCAGACGAAGTTTATAGCAAGGCTATTTTGACCAATAATAGTTACGTAAGAGCTACCTGGGCGGCTGCTTACAATACTATCAATATTTGCAATAACATTTTGAAAGCAATTGATATTGTAGATGAAGCAGACAGGGACAGAGTAAAAGGGGAAGCATTGTTTTTGCGTGGTGAAATGTATTTTGAACTGGTTAAGTTGTTTGGAAAACCGTATAGCGCAGGCAATGTTACTTCCAACCTTGGTGTTCAGATTGTTACTACTCCTACAATTGGAGATATTTCTGAGGCTAACCGGGTACCCCGCAGTACTATAGAACAAACCTACAACCTCATTCTTGATGACCTTAACCAGGCCAAAACATTGTTACCGGAAGAAAATGATGTATATGCCACTACTTATACAGCATCGGCCATTTTATCAAGGGTTTACCTGCAGATGGCCGATTATACAAAAGCCAGAGATGAGGCTAATACTGTTATTGAAAGTGGGGAATATATCTTAACAGACACATATGATAAAGCTTTTAATAATACATCCAATTCATCAGAAGATATCCTTGCTATGCAGGTAACTGCGCAGGATGATCAAAATGATATGCATTTGTTTTGGTCAATTGGTGATTTTGGAGCAAGAGATGGCGATGTGGAAATTTTAGACAAACATCTCAGTTTATATGGGGCAGCTGATGATCGCCTTGCCCTTTTTTATGATAACGGTACAATCTATAGTGGCAAGTGGCTATTGCAATACCGGAATATACCGATCATACGTTTAGCAGAAATGTACCTGACAAGGGCAGAATGCAATTTTCGTTTAGGTACAAATATTGGGGCCACACCTGATGAAGATATCAATGATGTGATAAGAGATAGGGTAGGTCAGACAGCTATTCCTGTTACACTGGATAATATATTATTGGAAAGGAGACTGGAATTAGCTCACGAAGGTCAACGCATTCATGATGTAAAAAGGTTAAAAGGCTCAGTAGATGGTTTTGCTTACGATGCCAATAAGCTGGTGTTCCCAATACCTATCCGGGAAATTAATGCTGTTGGTCCGGATATCCTGAAACAGAACGACGGGTACTAACAGAACATATCTAAAGAGGTGAAAAGTGAATAGAGTAATTCAATTATACTATTTGCTTTTCACCTTTCTTTTTTGCTTTACTTCGCTAAAATGTTTTTAAATGCTTAAACGATTACTATCGCTGCACATCTTGCTATTTATTACCTGCATCGCTGTCGCTCAATTAAAATCTCCCGAAGAATTTTTAGGCTATAAAATCGGCACACGTTATACGCCTCATTGGAAAGTAGTCAGCTATTTTCAATATGTAGCTCAGTCATTACCCAAAGCCGTAAAAATGCAACAATACGGTGAAACCAATGAACACCGGCCATTATATCTTGCATTTATTTCTACAGAAGAAAATATCAGCAACCTGGAAAGTATCCGGATGAACAATATCCGCTTAGCCAATCTGGCAAAAGATAAAATGATGCCGTCAGAAAATGCGCCAGCCCTGGTTTGGTTAAGTTATAATGTACATGGTAATGAAACCTCTTCTTCGGAAGCTGCATTGCTTACCTTGTTCGCACTGACTGATCCAAAGAATACACAAACAAAAGAGTGGTTGAAAAATACAGTTATAATAATAGATCCATGTGTGAATCCCGATGGAAGAGACCGTTATGTAAACTGGTTTAATTCTGTAGTAGGAGAAAATTATAATCCATCATTAGATGCCCGGGAACACAGAGAACCCTGGCCCGGCGGCAGAACTAATCATTACAATTTTGATCTTAACCGCGATTGGGCCTGGCAAACCCAGGTGGAAAGTAAACAACGGATGACTGTTTACAATCAATGGCTCCCGCAAGTGCATGTGGATTATCATGAACAGGGGATCAATCAACCTTATTATTTTGCTCCTGCAGCTCAGCCTTATCATGAAGCGATAACACAATGGCAAAGAGATTTTCAAACTACGATTGGAAAAAATCATGCAAAGTATTTTGATAAAAACAACTGGCTCTATTTCACCAGGGAAGTATTTGATCTTTTTTATCCTTCCTACGGCGATACATATCCGGTTTATAATGGAGCTATTGGTATGACGTATGAACAAGGTGGCGGTGGTGCAGGCGGATTAGGAGTGGATACGGATGAAGGCGATACACTTACACTATATGACCGGGTTATACATCACTATACCACTTCACTCAGCACTATCGAAATTTCGTCAATGAATGCGACGGCTCTTGTAAAAGAGTTTCGGAAATTTTTTAATAACGGAGTAAGCGGATCTGTTGGTGATTATAAGACTTATGTAATAAAAAATAATCCAAATGATGCAGAACGCATACGGGCTCTCCTGGACTTGTTAGATAAAAACGACATTCAATATGGCGCCGGTAGCGGTAATGGGAAAGGATTTAACTATCATACTGCTAAGGATGAGTCATTCAGTATCGCCTCAGGAGATATTGTTATCAGTGCTGCTCAACCCAAAGCAACGATGCTCAAAGTACTGTTTGAACCACAATCCAAGCTGGTTGATTCTGTTACGTATGATATCACCGCCTGGTCATTGCCTTATGTATATGGACTTACAGCCTATGCAAGTAAAGATCGTATCAATACGGGTAGCAGTTTAGTAAAGGCACAGCCAATACAAAATAGTTCTGCTGATGCTTATGGTTATGTTATACGCTGGCAGGGTGTTTCATCGGCAAAAGCATTAGCCCAACTTCTTAATAAGGGAATAAAGATCCGGTTTGCAGAAATGCCATTTGAAACAGGTGGTCAACAGTTCGGCCGGGGTTCGGTAATAATATTAAAAAAGGGGAATGAAAAATTTGGAAACAACCTGTGGCAGATGACAAGCAGGATTTGTGATTCAAATAATATTAAAATGAACCCTGTTAGCACAGGCATGGTAGATAAAGGGTTTGATTTTGGTAGCTCCAAAGTTCATCCCATAAAAACACCAAAAGTTGCCATGCTTACGGGTGAAGGTGTAGGTTCAAATGCTGCAGGGGAAGTATGGTTTTTCTTTGAACAGCAATTAAAATATCCTATTACTCTTATTAACGCTAATGATTTTAACCGGGTGGCATGGAATAAGATTGATGTATTGATTTTGCCGGATGGTAATTATCGGTTTTTAACCGAAAAGTCTTCTGCAGACCAGTTTCATCAATGGGTGCGAAATGGTGGACGGGCAGTAGCACTGGAAAGTGCCGTATTGCAGTTGTCAAAACAGGAATGGAGTGCAATTCGTTTAAAAAAGGATGGCGATAAGGATTCTGCCTCAAAAAAAGATCCATATACAGCATTGCTTTCGTTTGAAAACAGGGAAAAAGATGAATTGCCTGCTACCACGCCCGGTTCCATTTATAAAGTTGATGTAGACAATACCCACCCATTAATGTATGGCTATCCTGATTATTATTATACATTGAAAATGGATACCAATGTGTATGATTTTATAAAAGAAAATGGATGGAATACAGGAGTAATTAAAAAGGGCAACCAGGTAGCAGGATTTGTAGGATACAAACTAAAAGATAAATTGAAAGATGGATTGCTTTTCGGTGTACAGGATATTGGGAGAGGTAGTATCTCATATTTATCCGATAATGTATTGTTTCGCAATTTCTGGGAAAACGGTAAGCTGATGTTTTGTAATGCGGTGTTTTTTGTAGGGCAGTAAGAGCCTTAAGTCCTTTGTTTTCTTTTCTTGAATAATATAAACCTCTCTAATTTTATACTGTTCATAAGTCTCCCTTTAGGGAGATTTAGAGGGTTTATAACTTTATCTCTTCATCACGCTGATCAAAAAATTTGTATTCAGTAAGATGATAGTTGGTGTCTGCTTCGATCCTTGTTTTTTGTCCGAATTTCTTTTTCCATGCAGCCATCCGGGTTTTCCATGGCCAGCCTTTGGTAAGATAAGCATGCATAATAGGGTTCACCACAAGTTTCAGGTTTTTATGCTGGTGAGTGATCAGGTAGCTAAGATTTTTTTCAACCTCATCCTCCAATAACAGGGTAGAAGATATTTTTCCTGTACCATTGCAACTTGGGCAAACTTCCTGCGTATTAATATTCATCTCCGGCTTCATCCTTTGCCGGGTGATCTGCATAACACCAAATTTAGAAATAGGAAGTACTGCATGCTTGGCCCTGTCGGGGCTCATGAACTCTTCCATTTTTTCCATCAGCTTCCGCTTGTTCTCCGGAAGTTTCATATCAATAAAATCTACAACGATGATACCACCGAGGTCACGAAGACGTAACTGCCGGGCAATTTCTTCAGCAGCTTCCAGGTTTGTTTCCAGTGCATTTTGTTCCTGGTTATTACTTACGCTTTTATAACCGCTGTTTACATCTATTACGTGCAGGGCTTCAGTGTGCTCAATGATCAGGTAAGCACCACTATTCATGTTCACTGTTTTGCCAAAAGAAGATTTTACCTGTTTGGTAATACCGAATGAATCAAAAATTGGAGAGCCGTTCTGATAAAAGGAAACAATATCCGCTTTTTCAGGAGCGATGCGCTGAATATAATTTTTAGTATCTGTGAAGATCGTTCTATCGTTAACTACAATTTTATTGAAGTCAGCATTCAAAAGATCCCTGAGAATACTATTTGTTTTGGTCTGTTCGGCGAGTATTTTAGCTGGTGCCACAGCGCCTTTCAGATTTCTCTGAATAGTCTTCCACATCTCTACTAATTCTGAAAGATCCTCGTGCAGTTCCGCTGTATTCTTTCCTTCTGCTGCGGTACGCACAATAACGCCAAAGTTTTTTGACTTTATTGCTTCAACGATCTTTTGCAATCTTTTTCTTTCTTCGGAAGAATGAATTTTCCTGGAGACAGCAACGATATTATTAAAAGGAGTAATAACTACAAAACGACCAGGCAATGAAATTTCACAGCTTAACCTGGGTCCTTTGGCAGCGATAGGTTCTTTAAGGATCTGAACAAGAATATTGGGCTTGCCACCTAATACTTCGTTGATCTTTCCTGTTTTGATGATCTCAGGTTCTACTTCAAATTTGCCAAAATCCAATCCTGTTTCGCTTTTATCATTCATGGTCATTGCGGTAAACTTCAGCAATGATTTAGCGTAAGGGCTAAGATCCGTGTAATGAAGAAAGGCATCTTTTTCAAACCCTACTTCAACAAACGCGGCATTCAGTCCCGGGATAAGTTTTTTCACTTTTCCCAGGTATAGATCTCCCACAGCAAAACGGGCATCGCTCTTTTCGCTATGCAGTTCTACTAATTTCCTGTCCTCGAGCAAGGCAATCTCTACACCCTGCGGAGCGGCATTAATAATGAGTTCTTTGTTCATTACAGCTTACCATAAATGAATGTCCTTAGTGCTGTAAACACCGGTTGCCAGTAATCCGTACATTGTATGCGGTGGGATAAAGTTGCAGCAATTGGGTGGGGTGCAAACTTATACGGGCGGCAAAACAACCAGTCAACTGAAACTCCGGAGCTGTCTCAAAAATCAAATCTGCCGGTAAGACGGGAAGGCGATAAGAAATGGTAAGTTGAAAATCAAAACTTACGGTCTTCCCAACTTACCGGCGATTATTGTATTCAAGGCTTTTGAAACAGCCTCGGGTAGTTTCGTACTAAGAAAAGAAATAAATATTATTTCCTCTTCTTATGACGGTTCTTTCTCAGTCTTTTTTTACGCTTGTGCGTCGCAATCTTATGACGCTTTCTTTTCTTACCACAAGGCATACTCAAATAATTTTTAAATCTTGTTTATAAAATAAGTTTAGTCTATTTAAAACCTCCCCAGCTAAACCATCTACGGGAGACTATTTTTTCAATTCAGCAATCCTTTTCTCTATCTCTGTCCTGGCATCGGGCCGCTTAATGTATTCCAAACTTTTGGAATACCAGCCGGCGGCAACAGCTTTATCCCCCTTTCGTTCATATACTTCTGCCAGCATCAGTATGGCTTCTATGTTTTCCGGGTGAAGCCGGTTGACAGTATGTAAACGACTGATCGCTTTATCTGTTTGCCCGGAGATCAGCGCTCCTTTTACCAATGTGATCTGTGCATATATATTGCTACTGTCTTTTTCAACCACTTCCATGATCTTGGCTATTCCTTCCATAGGATTGGAAGAAATATTTCCAAACAGGTAGCAGGCGCCAAGCCCAACTTTGGTCGAATCATTATCCGGGTTAATCTTCAAAGACCTTTCAAACAAATCTTTAGCCTGCAACGCTTCCCATCTCATCAACTCCGGGTTTTGCTCCTGTTGCAGGTTCTCTAAAAATAAGTGGGCTGCGAAGGTGAGGTTTTTTTCCGAATTTTCCAACCTTGCGGCTTCCGCTTCATACCAGGCATAGGGCGGAAAGAAACGCATGGAGTCTCCCCAGAAATGAGATAGCTGATGATATACTTTTAATTGCTGCTCTTTTACATCTCCGCGTGAGATAGAGTTTTCCAGCATACTTAGTCTTGTAACCTGTTCAATACTAAGCTGTTTTTTAGCGATCGTCAAAATAGAGTCAATAGAAATACCCGAAGCTGTGCCATGGTCATGACCATCATTTTCATGATGTGTATCAACGGCGATATTTTTTTTATCGGGTACTGTACGGCCAAATAAAAAAATACAAATTATTAATAATACGGCTATGCCAACTGTTATCCATTGAGGTTTCTTCACTTTGTTCTTATTTGGATGGCAAAGTTACCGTCGTGGAAATTAATAATTCCAATAAAATTGGTGAAAGCAAGATAAAATATTCTTAAATAGGGGATTAAGCTTCTTCACCCGGGCCTGTATCAGGTTTGGTCTCTTTCAGTTTTTTTACTTCAGCAACAAATTCTTTGGCTGGCTTAAATGCAGGTATATAATGTTCAGGAATATGAACCGCAATATTCTTTTTAATATTCCGGCCGATCTTCGCAGCTCTTTTTTTGGTAATAAAACTACCGAAGCCACGGATGTAGATATTCTCCCCTGCAGCAAGGGTATCTTTTACTTCTTTGAACATGGTTTCGAGTGTAACCAAAACATCTACTTTTGGAATTCCTGTCTTTTCAGATATCTGGTTTACAAGATCGGCTTTTCTCATTTTTGCAAGATTTATAAGTTTGCAATGACAATTTAAAACAAAAAATGATGATAGTCAAGGGAATAGCATATTTTTTTCAAACTATTTCTAATCTGTATTTCCGGGGATGATAGATATTTAGCATTCATACTATGCAGAAACAAACCTTAAAAGAGGGTAAGTCGGCCCAAAAAGAACAATTTTCAAAGCTGTTATTACAATGGAATAAACAGAAAAACAAGCGGCAAATGCCCTGGAAAGGGGAGAAAGACCCTTATAAGATATGGTTGAGTGAGATCATCCTTCAACAAACAAGGGTGGAGCAGGGATTGGCGTATTATCATCG
>JAKFEJ010000315.1:0-12984 GCA_036675745.1 Chitinophagaceae bacterium
GTTATCAACCGGTTGATCCAAAAAAAAGTTTGCTATGTATGGGAAGCATTGAAACAAACTTATTCCGCCAAAAAAGAAACCTATGTATTACTGAATCAGCAATACGATAATGAGGAAGAACTGGCAAAGCTGTTGAATGAAGATAAAAAATTGCAAAGGGCGGAAAAGCAGATGGAACTTTTGTTAAGTTACCTGTATCTTATTAAAACAGAAGGGGAAGTAACAAAAACAGAATTACTTAAAAAATCAGGAGCCAGCGATTCACAGTTAAAAGGTCTTGTAGATAAAAAAATAGTATGGACTGAAAAAAGAAATGTTGACAGGCTTCAGTATTTGCCAAAGGATATTAAAGTTGATTTTGAATTATCCCCGGCACAGGAAAAAGCATTGGCGGAAACCCGGCAATCTTTTGCAACAAAACAAGTCTGCCTGTTGCATGGTGTTACTTCCAGCGGCAAAACAAATATTTACATCAAGCTTATTGAAGATTATATCCGGCAGGGCAGGCAGGTATTATATATGTTGCCGGAAATAGCACTCACTTCACAGATAATACGAAGATTACAAAAACATTTCGGCGGCTATATCGGTATTTATCATTCTAAATTTTCACAAAATGAAAGAGTGGAGATCTGGAATAAAGTTAAAAGCGGTGAGATGAAAGTGATATTAGGCGCACGGTCATCGGTATTTCTTCCCTATACTGACCTGGGTATGATCATTTGTGATGAAGAGCATGACAGTTCGTACAAACAGCAGGAGCCTGCACCCCGCTATCATGGCCGTGATGCGGCTATTTACCTGGCAACATTGTTTCATTCAAAAGTTATTTTAGGAAGCGCTACACCATCATTGGAGTCGTATTATAATGCAACAAAAGGAAAATATGGATTAGTAGAACTGATGGAAAGATATGGGGACGTTCAGTTACCTTCTGTTGAAGTGATAGATACAAAAAAGATCGAACAGAAAGATAGGTCGAAAGTAATGTTGTCTCCTGCGTTGATAACGGCCGTGCAGGAGACACTTGATAGAAATAAACAGGTAATCCTATTCCAGAACCGGAGAGGGTACACGCCATACCAGATATGTAAAGTATGCGGCTGGGTACCACAGTGTAAATACTGCGACGTATCCCTGACCTTTCATAAATTCTCCAATAAATTACTTTGCCATTATTGCGGCACTACTTATACTCCTGTACTTACCTGCGCAGCCTGTGGCAGTCACAATTTTGCTGAAAAGAATTTTGGTACGGAAAAAATTGAAGAGATGCTGCAGGAAACTTTTGAGAAAGCGAAAGTGGCAAGGATGGATATAGATACCGTAAGAGGGAAAAATGCACATGATGTATTGATACAACAGTTTGAACAAAGACGTATTGATATATTGGCGGGAACGCAAATGGTGGTGAAAGGTCTTGACTTTGATAATGTGGACCTGGTAGGAATATTAGACGCGGATGGTTTAATGCATTTCGCTGATTTTCGTGTCAATGAAAGGGCTTTTCAATTGATGGAGCAGGTGAGTGGGCGGGCCGGAAGAAAAGAGGCAACAGGAAGAGTGTTGATCCAGACTTCGCAGCCATCGCATCCGGTGTTACTATACGTGCAACAACATGATTATAAAAAAATGTTTGCTGATGAGCTGGAGAAACGAAAGCATTTTTTTTATCCTCCCTTTTCCCGCATCATCAATTTATCATTCAAACATAAAATAAAAGGAGTAGTAGAAAGTGCCGCTCATCAATTTGCCAATGCCTTAAAAAATAAATATGGCAATTATCTGATAGGCCCCGCTGAGCCAGTAGTAGGGCGTATCCGCAATCAATACATAATGGAAGTATTATTGAAATTGCCGAAAGACCGGAACCTGCTTATTCAATGTAAAAAAGACTTGTTGGAGCAGGTGGCTGTTTTGCATAATGAAAAAAGATTCAGGAGTGTGGTGATTGTTCCGGATGTGGATGTAGTGTAGAGCCCCATCCCGACCTTCCCCTTTAGGGAAGGCCACCATCACACAGCCCACGCTTTTCGGAAAGGCCGATAACAATCAGGCTCTTCGAAAATGTTGAATAGCGATACGAAGTTGAAGTGGTGGTTATGAAGATCGTTAAAGATAAGCAGCACCGTCTCCTCTCCTTGGGAGAGGAGAAAGAGAGGTGAGGCTAAGCTCTTTTATATCATCGTACGTGTACCTGAAAAAACCTTTCTCATCTTTTTTAGCAGCATTCCGCATAGCTGCGGCTACAGTTTTTCCATGTATGGCCTTATATTTCCGCATTCCGCCAAAGAGCAAACCGGAAAATAATTTCATGGAACCCTGCAATAATCCTTCTGCTGCCCGGTTTTCTTTTCTATCGCCTAAAAGCATAGAGGGTTGCATAATATGTACAGTGTTCAATCCCACCAAGTGAATTGCATTCTCTAATTCGCCTTTTAGTTTCAGGTAAAAAGTGCTGCTATGGCTATTAGCGCCTACCGATGTAATGATGATGAATTTTTCGCAACCAATTTCTTTTCCAAACCGTGCCGCTTTTAAAGGAATATCGAAATCAATTTTCCGGTAAAGATCATTATCACCTTTTACATTTTTCTGTGTAGTACCAATACAACAAAAAATGGTATCGCTTTCTTCCAGTGCCAGTTTAAATGATTCGGCATCCTGGAAATCAACCAGCTTTACTTCCATTTTCGGATTTGTTTTTTGGTATGGCCGCCGTACTACAACCCTTACAATGTCAAAATAATTGTCTTCCAGTAATGCTTCCAACAGGTAATTCCCGATCATACCGGTTGAACCTATAATGGTAGCTATTTTTTCTCTCATGATTTTTTAGCGTTATTTTGCCGTGCCACGGTTTAGAACCGTGGCACGGATATCATTATGCAAGTTCAGGAAAATATTTCGTTGAAACCTTATAACACTTTTGGCATTGATGCCAAAGCCCGTGAGTTTTTAAGATTCCATTCGGTAAAGGACTTACTCGATGCAACAACTTCAATCCCGATAACTATCGGGATCAAACTTCAAACTTCAAACCTCATTCTCGGAGGTGGAAGTAACATTCTATTCACAAAAGATTTTGATGGATTGGTTTTGAAAAATGAAATAGATGGGATTGAAAAAATAAAGGAAGATGAAAACTATGTATATATAAAATGCGGGGCAGGGGTTAACTGGCACCAGTTTGTTTTACATTGTATAGAAAACAACTGGGCCGGATTGGAAAATCTGTCGCTGATCCCTGGTTGCGTGGGTGCTTCACCGATGCAGAATATCGGCGCTTATGGTGTGGAGATCAAAGATGTTTTTCATGAACTTACGGCTTTCCATTTAGAAGAAAAAGGAAACTATACATTCAAATTAAAAGACTGTGAGTTTGGTTATCGCGAAAGTATTTTTAAAAGAAAATATAAAGACCAGTTCGTAATAGTTGATGTTACATACAGGTTGGGTAAACAACCGCAATTCAATACAAGCTACGGAGCCATTGAGCAGGAACTGGAGAAAATGGGAGTAAAAGAATTGAGTATTCAGGCTATTTCGCAGGCTGTGATCAATATCCGTTCATCTAAATTGCCCGACCCGAAAGACATAGGTAATGCGGGGAGTTTTTTTAAAAATCCTTTGGTTGCAGGAGAAAAATTTTTACAATTGAAACAACAATTTGAGAATATAGTCGGCTATGAAAATGCTGGCGGAACAGTAAAGCTTGCTGCAGGCTGGCTTATCGAGCAATGCGGATGGAAAGGTTTTCGCAGTGGTGATGCAGGTGTTCATGCAAAACAGGCATTAGTATTGGTAAATTATGGAAATGCTGGTGGTGATGAAATATTTGCACTTAGTGAAAAGATCATGGATAGTGTTGTTAGTAAGTTTGGCGTTCAGCTGGAAAGAGAAGTAAATATTATTTAGCATCTTTGCGCCCATTTTAAATCACACTTTATGAAAGGAATTACAGGCTTGTTAATTGCGATGTTACTGGTCAATCTATCTTTTGCACAAACAAAAATTGGCGGACGCAGTGTTCGCCTGGGATTTAAGCTTGACCCGGGGATCAGCAATGTGCTTCATCCTAATGAAGCGGGGATAGAAAAAGATGGAAGTAAAATAGGTTTCGCTTACGGACTTATGACTGATTTTTTATTCAATGATGGCCGCGGCGCTTTTGCCAGCGGAATTGAAATTATTCATGCTTCATCCAGCATCAAATACACAGATGCGAATAAAGGCCTGGATCCTGCTATATCACAGGTATACGATATCCGCTTGCAATATATACAGGTACCTCTTTCTATAAAATTAAAATCTAACCGTAATAATAATATTGCATGGTGGGGACAATTCGGAACTTACCTTGGAGTGCCTTTGCGTGCAAGAGCGGACTACGGCAATGTAGAGAAAAGAAATATTTACAGCAATATAACGAAACTAAATTCCGGATTGCTGTTAGGCGCCGGTGGCGAATATCAACTGGATGAAAAAACAGATCTTTTCTTTGGATTGGGTTTTGAAAACGGATTTGTTGATGTAACACGTAATAAAGACTGGCATGATGGAAAAATAAACCTGAACCGCTGGGCTATACGATTGGGAATATTCTTTTAACAGGTTGATAAGTTGATAAGGTAACAGCTAATAAACGTCCTTTTCAACCTGTCAACTTATCAACTTGTATCCAGGGCTAGGCTTCTTCATCAAATTCTTCTTCATAATCAGTCCCGCCCAGGTTCATCATACTGCCGATAAGATCTTTGAATTCGATCTTGGTTTCAAATATTTTTTTACTGATCAGTGAATAGGAGGCAAGGCCATGCAAAACAAATTCCATCAGGAAAGCTGTTTCGGCTTCATTGGCCTGCGCAAAATACTTTTTCACCAATGCATGCAGGCCATCTACCTGGTATAATAAAATTGTTTTGTCCTTATCACTTGTATTAAATGATACGTTCAGGTGATTGCCTTTATCAAACCACCCTGTTATAGAACGATAAGGATTCTCATCTTCCTTTGTGGCTTGCGATGGTT
This sequence comes from Chitinophagaceae bacterium, assembly GCA_036675745.1. Lineage (GTDB taxonomy): Bacteria > Bacteroidota > Bacteroidia > Chitinophagales > Chitinophagaceae > Terrimonas_B. Next base: position 5,032 of record JAKFEJ010000315.1, read on the forward strand.
TGCCGGTTGTTTTTCTTTTCTTTAATGTATCCGGGTTAGGAAAGTATTGCGTGAACTGTGTACGGATAGCTTTATCCACCAGGTTCATCGCTACCTGGTAAGGTCCTTCCTGTTCACCTTCATAGACCAGTTCTACTTTACCGGTGATAGAAGGAATAATACCTGCAAGATCAGCTATCCATACCTGTGTTTGTTTTTCGTTGTTGATGATAGCCCTTCTTTCCGCTGCGCTGACTGCGTTTTCAAAAGCGGAAATAGTAAGCCTTGCACTTACACCGCTTTTCTTATCTACAAATTCACTTCCCCTTGCTTCAAATGCTACCTGCTCTATCAATCTTTTTACCAGGTCGCTTACTTTCACCTTTGCTTTCTGTTCATCGCTGATGATCGCTTCCTGTTCAGTTATTTCCAAAGCATGTTCAAGCGATTTTGGATAATGTGTCAGTATCTGGCTTTCAATACGGTCTTTAAGCGGTGTAACGATAGAGCCACGATTGGTATAATCTTCGGGGTTGGCGGTAAATACAAATAAAATATCTAATGGTAATCTTAGTTTAAAACCCCTTATTTGCACATCACCTTCTTCCAGGATATTAAACAGGGCCACCTGTATCCTTGCCTGCAGATCAGGTAGTTCATTAATAACAAAAATGCTGCGGTTACTTCTGGGAATAATGCCGTAATGGATCACTTTTTCATCAGCGAAACTAAGTTTAAGATTCGCAGCTTTGATAGGATCGATATCACCGATAAGATCAGCTACACTTACATCAGGTGTTGCCAATTTTTCTCCATAGCGTTCGCTCCGGTGTATCCAATGCACCGGCGTATCATCCCCATATACTGCCAACTGATCCTGTGCATATTTTGAAATAGGTTTGAGCGGATCATCATTGATCTCGCTGCCGGAAACAGTAGGAACATATTCATCCAGCAGCTCAGTCATTTGTCTTGCCATTCTTGTTTTTGCCTGGCCACGCAAGCCAAGAAAAAGGATATTGTGCTTACTCAGCAAAGCTCTTTCTACATCAGGTATTACACTGTCTTCATAGCCAATAATGCCGGGAAAAGTAGTTTCTTTATTCTTCAGTTTATCAATAAGATTTTGACGTATCTCTTCTTTGATACTTTTAGGTTGATAACCCGAAGCTTTTAATGCACCTAATGTTTTTATTTTAGTAATATTCATATTTATGTTTCCAGCTTTTGAATGTCTATTTAACTTTTGTTGCGTCGCACTCTTGAACTTTTTGTTCGCTACTGAACTTGTCGAAGTATCAATGACCCACCCCGCTCGTTTTAATTTCAGCGCTCCCTAAATTCGCCCCTCCAGGGAGGGGAGGGTTTCCTTATTTTCCATAAAGAAGCAATTATAAAAACAAAAAGCATATTCGACCTAAGTTCCCCTTTAGGGGACAGGGGTTCAGTACACCGTCTTTCTCTTCCCACTTTCAAAATCCTTAAATATAAACGCACCCAGTTTATCCAATGAAGCAAAAAATGCCTTTCCATGATTCATTTCTGTAAACTCCTGTACAAACCGTTGCAGGTAAGGATCAGTCGCTATCATAAATGTTGTGATAGGGATTTTTAATTTTTTGCATTGCGCTGCAAGATTCATGCAACGATTCACTACTTTTCTATCTAATCCAAAACTATTTTTATAATATCGTTTGCCGATTTTTAAACAGGTCGGTTTGCCATCAGTGATCATGAATATCTGCTTGTTCGGATTTTTTCTTCTTCGCAAAATGTCCATCGCCAGTTCAAGTCCTGCAACCGTATTGGTATGATAAGGACCAACCTGTAAATAAGGAAGATCTTTTACTTCTATCGGCCAGGCGTCATTTCCAAATACAACAATATCTAATGTATCCTTTGGATATTTTGTTTGTATCAACTCACTCAAAGCCATCGCTACTTTTTTGGCCGGTGTTATCCTATCCTCACCATATAAGATCATCGAATGAGAAATATCGATCATCAATACGGTAGAGGTTTGCGCCTTGAAATCCGTTTCCCGGATACTCAGGTCATCTTCCTGCAGGCGAAAACTTTCCACCCCATGATTGATCTGCGCATTGCGGATGGATTCGGTAAAGTCGATTTGTTCCAGCATATCCCCAAACTGGAACTGTCTTGTTTCAGGATTCTGTTCATCACCCTGCCCTGGTTTGAAACTGTGATGATCACCTTGCTTTGTTTTTTTTAGTTTTCCGAAAATTTCTTCCAGGCTTTTTTTACGAATACCTTGTTCGGTTTTGGGCGTTATTCTTATCTCAGCTTTTTGGTTGTCTTCAGTGATATATCCTTTTTCTTTCAGTTCATCAATAAAATCACCTATACCATATTCATCATCGGTAAGCTGGTATTTTTTATCCAGTTCATTGAGCCATTGCATAGATTCACCTATATCTCCACTTGTATAAGTGAGCAATTGCATAAAAAGGTCGAGCATTTGATCAAAACGGCTCTTCCCATTTTCATTCGGATCAAACCTGGTAAAATGAAATCCTTTCATAGTAATGATGTTAGATATCCGGGTAAGAAGCGGCAAGTCAGATGACGGAAAGAAGATTTCATAATATGTAACATTTTCAACTTTCAGCCTCAGACTTCTTGCTTTTTTACTTCTCAGCAATTTACGATAATAATACAAGTTGGTTTTTTGGGAAAAATCAAATAGCCAAGACTTTAAGCCTTAAACAATTAAATTTTAAACTTATTAATACAATGCTATTTATAACAATTTTGTTCAGCGATAGTTTTCAAAACTTTTGCGGCTAAAAATTCCGGGAGAAACATGATCGCCTGCCTGCATGCTGTAGTTAACATATTTTATGCCTTTCAGTTCGGTAAGATTATAAGTAGTAGAAGCCATATATGCCTGAGCCCCTGCACTTCCCATCTGCTGTCCCAGGAATTCACTGTCAGGAATAGAAACATACAAAGTGTCATTGGATGTTTTTACCAATACCAACTTAACATTTTCCCATGCCGCATTCAGGTCGTTGATAAGATTTGTCGCTGTCAAAGAATCAGGGCTCACTGTTCTTTGCTGCTTCAAATAAAATTCGTTTTTAATAGTGTCAAAATCAGATATCCAGGGCAGTCTGTCAGGTGGAAATACAAAAACATCCTCCGTCAATATCGTGTCTTCAACATTTTCTTTATCTGCCGGTGCTTCGTTGCTGCAGGAGATAAAAAAGATCATTCCGGTTATCAGTAATTTAGTACGCATACAACAAAATTAGGAAAATAAGAATCCCCGCCATTTGTGCGGGGATTCTTATAAAAACTTAACAGTTTATTTTTACCGGGTAGTATCTGTTTTCTTCGTACTGTCGTTTGGTATGTTAATGATTGTGCCGCCACCCTCAACAGGTGTTTGAGATTGTGTTTGAGGTGCATATCTTTTTTCAATTTCACCCAACGCCATCAACAGGGCATCATTAAAGTACACTTCGGTTCCTTCCAGTGTACCGCCAAACAATTCGGGCCGGTTATTTTTCAGGTAGTCATAATACTTCTTCTGTTGTTCCAGGTCTTTACGCATTACAACTCTTACTTTTTCTGCCAGGTCTGCTTTTCCCGCTTTATAAGCAGCTTCCAGGTAAAGCAAACCTGTTTGATTATGACTATTGAAACGGCTTACCATCGCATAAGGAAGATTGTCGGTATGAATACCATTTTCTACTTTATCCATAAGTTTCTGCGCTTCTTCCTTTTTACCATTATCCGCCATATTGCCTGCAGCCTCTGCATATACAGCACGGATATTAAGCAGGTGGCGACGGTTTTCTTCATCAAAATAAACACCTTTTTTACCTGCTCCGCCAAAACCAAATTTTTCCATCAGGTTATTGTACATGACCGATTCGTTATTATCACGGATCTGGGTACCGCCCAATTGCATTTGGCGAAGTGCTCCTTCAAGGGCCCAGTTAGCCGCCGGATATTCGGTTTTTATAGGAACCAGGCGATACGATAATCCATCTTTGCGTAAGTATTGACCAAATCCTAATTCACCATAAGCACTGGTGAAATAAATAGGACGTTCCCATTTATTGGCAGCAATGATGTTCAGTACCATCAGGTCGCTACGGCTCATGCCACCTAATTTTCTTTGCGGTATTTCAAATACCATCGGAGATATAACACTGTCTTCAGGATTCACCGTTTTATTGGCTCTGACTTTTGCTATATCTACTGGTATTCCCAATCTTGATACGGGGAAAGTTCCGGCGCCTACATCTCTTCCTGTTTCCGGATCTATTGCAGGTTTACCCAACTCCTGTTTCATGATGCTGTACAGATCATAAAAAGTAGTTTGATCACCTTTAGGTTTATAGCGAACATATTCCCTGTTATGTCCTTCAATTTGTTCCTCTGTCCAGATCACATCCACAGAGTCGGCCTGGTTTACTTTGCGGCGAAGCTGGTTGATATACCAGTCAATACCCAACAAACTATTATTGATAATGCGGATATCGGGGCGAACGCCTTCTACTTCCTGTGCATACCAGAGGGGGTAAGTGTCATTATCGCCGAATGTGAAAATTATCGCATTGGGTGCGCAACTTTCTAAGTAATCTTTTGCCAGGTCGGGGGCTAATGTTTTACTGCTGCGGTCATGGTCATCCCATTCCTGTTGCAACATGATAGCAGGAACAATAAGGCAAATGACAGCAGTGGAGATATTCAGTATCTTCCAGTTATTTCCGCCGGACGAAAGAGCCCTGACTATATAGGTAACACCCATTGTTATCACCACAAATAATGCAGTGATATAAATACAGGTCATCAGGGTGGAGCTAAACGATCCACGCAATGAGCTCATTAAAATAATAATAAAAGTAAGTGCGGAACCATAGATCAATAAATTCTTAAACCCTTCTTTATCGGCTTTTTCTTTTGCCATTCTTACAAAGGCAACGACAGCTAAACCAATCCAGATAGCAAAAGCATAGAATGATCCTACATACGCATAGTCACGTTCCCGTGGTTGATTACCCGGTTGATTAAGATAAAGCACAACAGCGATACCGGTGAAGAAGAACAGCAGGAAACTGACGATCCAGTCTTTCCTGTTTTTAAAATATTGATAAACGCAACCGATAATACCAAGGATAAATGGCAGCATGAAAAGCTTGTTATTGGCTTTATTATCCTGGATGCTATCAGGAAGTTGTTTTTGATCACCGAGACGATTGTTATCAATAAAAGGAATGCCGCTGATCCAGTTTCCGTCTCTGACACTTCCCAATCCCTGTATATCATTTTGCTTACCAGCGAAATTCCACATAAAATAACGCCAGTACATCAATCCATTCTGGTAGGTGAAGAACCATTCCAGGTTATCAGCATAAGTAGGAGCCTCATATTTTACCTGCCCTGTTTGAGGATCCTGTGTTTGACCTAAGCCAAGCCACTGCGAATAGAAATAAGCATGTTGCTGATCATCGCTTGAATCCCAGATCCGGGGAAATAATTGTTTGTCACTGCTCTCATAATCATATTCCCTTGCAGGGCCAACCGGGATATAACTATTTTTTCCTTTTACATATTTCATTTCGCCTTCAATGATCTTGGCATAACCATTATCTTCCCTGGCTACTTCCGCTGCATAATGCGGGCCATATACCAATGGTGCACTTCCATATTGTTCACGGCTTAAATAATAAACAAGATTGATTGGATTATCAACGTTGTTCATATCAATAGCCGGATCGGCATTGGAACGGATCAACGCAGTGAAATAAACAAAATAGCCCAGCATGATAAAAGCATAACTCCACAATGCCAGTTTAAGTACCCGCAATGCACCTGGTTTCATCAAATAACCGATTACAAATGCAATGCCTGCGATCAAAAGGAATTTAGCAAATTTTGCTCCTCCTGATCCCATACTCATAAAGAAAGGCAGTGCTGAAAGACCCAGGAAAAGAATGAACCAAATGATCAGTTTATTTTTAGAAATATTTTTTTCTGTAAATGTCAGTGCCCAACCAATAACTGCCGCTAAAGCGATAAAGTAAATAGCAAAGCCGGAAAAGAATGGCAGGCCGAATGAATTCACAAAGAATACATCAAACAGCCCGGCGGCCTTCATCGAATATTGAATAACAGCTACCTGTACAATACCCGTGATAATACAACCTACCAGAAAAGCAAGAACAGCACCTTTGGTAGTTGGCTGATAACGGCGGTAATAATAGATCATTACAATAGCCGGGATGGTCAACAGGTTCAATAAGTGAACGCCGACAGATAATCCAATCATAAAGAATAGGAAAACGATCCATCTGTCTGAACGTGCCCTTGCATGAGAATCATTACCTGCATGCTCATCCGCATGTTCCCATTTCAGCATGGCCCAGAATACGATGGCCGTAAAGAAAGAAGACAAGGCATATACTTCACCTTCAACAGCGCTGAACCAGAAAGAATCGCTGAATGTATAGGCTAATGCACCGACAACACCGGCTGCCATTGTTGTAAATAATTGATTACTGTTCAACGCTTCACCAACACCAACAAACATTTTGCGGGCAAAATGGGTGATACTCCAGAAAAGGAAAAGAATAGTAGCCGCACTGGCCAGCGCCGACATAAAGTTAACAGCATTGCCAGCCGTTTGACCATTATCACCAAATAAGATGATAAAAAAACGACCCAGCAATACGAATACCGGAGCGCCGGGAGGGTGGGGAAGCTGCAATTTTTGAGCACTGGCAATAAATTCACCAGTATCCCAAAGGCTACCCCGTGCTTCACGGGTTAGCATATAAGTAGCAAGTGCAGCAAGAAATACGGCCCATCCGGTCAGGTTATTGACTTTTCTAAAATTCATAAAGAGTTGAGTTTTTATTCCTCGTCATTCAGCCTGTCCCGCTGAATAGCGTGGAGGCATGGCGAAGGATGAAGGAACGCAAAAATAGGGGTAAAAGTCTTGAAGTTTAAAGATTTAAAGCGCTATTTGAACAGGTTTTTAACAACTTTAAAACATTAAAAACAAATAAATAAAGAGTACGGCCTGATTGCCATTTCCTCATAATCCATTTAATCACGAAAATCTTAGTTCCGGATTACTCAAAATACACCCTGACTGTCTGGTAAAAAAGCTGGTTTTGAAGGATGCCTTCCGCTTTACTTGTTTTTTCTGAAAAACCTTTTAGTCCGAAGAGACCGGCGGCATTGCCTTTATTAATAGCAATTTCCAGGTAACCTGCACTGTTAAACAGCGCCAGTTTTTCGCCTGCCTGTACATCTGCATAGGTTTCGCTGACACGGTCTATTACTTCATCCCGCTTAAAAACAATTCGGAAGCTTCTGCCTTTTCGTTGTTGTTCAAATTGTTCGCGGGTAATGTTCACAATCACGTTTTCAAAATTATCAATGAAAATGATCTGCCCTTCTATCCAGTTATTATCGAGCAATGGCCTCAAATGATTTTTTTCTATATAACTGGTATCAGGTATCCCGATATTCTGAATCGATTCACCACGGGCTAATTGATTGACCACTTTTCCCATTACACCTACGCAGTAAGTAGTGTTTTTAATAGCTTTTTTGTCCAGCGGAATACCCATCACCATTTCCGGTTTTCCTTCCAATATCATATTCAGCAATCCATTATCGGCGCAAAGAAAATATTGATTATTGTGAAAGGCCAGCAACAACTGATCGGGTTTTTTTTCAAAAAGATTTACTAAAATAATATGATACGTGAAATCAGGAAAATTTTTAAAAGCGCTGCGGCAGATATAAGCGGTTTGGGGATAATTGAACGGAGCGATGCTATGTGAGATATCAATGATAGTAAATGCAGGGTCTATCTGTAATAACTGCGCCTTTACAGCAGCTACAAGATAATCCTGGTGACCAATATCGGAAGTAAGGGTTAGTAAAGGCATGATCAGAAGTCAGAGATCAGAGGTCAGAAGTCAGAGG
>JAKFEJ010000314.1:0-12981 GCA_036675745.1 Chitinophagaceae bacterium
TATTTCCAGGTACATGTTGAGGAGGTTAAAGCTTTTTAAAAAATTACTGACCCTGCCACGACCATAGAGGTCATAAGCTCCGGCCAATACAACCTCTTTTACTTTAAACGGCTCCGGAGAAGAGACAATTCCTATCATGCCATTGGCTACTGTAATGCCATAATAATTATTGGGATCAATAGCCGCGGCTTTTATCTTCCAGGGATCCTGGGCTATACAAATAGTAGTTATTATACAACAAAAAGCAAAAATTAACGTGCGCATAATGTATCTTGTTTTTTCTATCTGATATTTAGTGAATTTAACTTTATTTGCGCATTCGTACGCTTAACTATATATTTTTTATTATATGAAAAAATGGTTGTTTGGTGGAACTGCAATTTTACTTTTGTTTTTATTAAGCTGTATTTTTTTTATTCCCGCAAAGATCATTGTACTAAAGTCGGTCACAGCAAAAGCCAATTTAAATGGCGTATACAGATTTTTAGAAAACGACTCTAATTGGAAAAAATGGTGGCCGGAACAATTTTCAGCTGCCGAAGGATCCACGGTTGCTTTACCTGAATCAGGGGAATTTAAGTTTATAAAAACCAAACAGGGTTACAATTCTTTTGAAATTGATATAGAAAAAAACAGAGCGGCTGTACCTAGTCTATTGCATTTAGTTCCCCAGGGCAAAGACAGTATAAAAATTGAATGGAGTATTACGTTGAACTCAAACAGAAACAACCCGCTTAATAAAATCAGTCATTATTTAGATGCCCGGAACTTAGATCGCAGGTTAGAATCTATCCTGGCCGCTATGCAAAACTATATCAGCCAGGTTAAACATATTTATGGAGTGGAGATAAGAAAAGAGAAAATAAAGCTTGAATTCCTTGTTTCAAGAAGGATAAAAATTCCACATTATCCAACCAACGAAGATATATACGGGTTGATAAATGAAATAAAAAAGCATCTTGAACAAAAGCAGGTTAAAGAACAAGCTTCTCCTATCTTCAATATCGAACCTTCCGGAGCTAATGATTTCCTGCTGTTAGTAGCTGTACCGGTTAGCAAACCATTGAAGGACGAGGGAAATTTTACAACGCTGAAGTTGTTAAAAAACGGAGATATTCTTGTTACGGAAGTAAATGGCGGCCAGGGGGCTGTTAATGCTGCTTTAAAACAAATAAAAATTTATGCGGCGGATCATCAACATCTCAATGTTGCACTTCCTTACCAGATTTTTCTTACAGACCGAACAAATTTGGCAGATAGCAGTAAATGGCTGACACAAATTAGTTACCCGTACATCTAAAAATTAAACATGATTTACGGCATTGACCTTTCCTGTTTTCCCTGGGATGAAAATCCTATTACCAAAACGCTGTCATTATTTTTTGCGAGTATGTAAGCTTGCTGGCCTGCAATAGTAAGTTGTTTTATGCGCCGCGACTGGCCTTTTATAATTAACCCTTTCGTATTTTCACAACTAAAGCTGCCGTTGCCTTTGTTCACCAGTATCGTCCCGAAATCTGCATCATATCTTCCCATTTGAATATTGTTATCATAATAATTTCCAGCCAGTAAGATGTCCGGCAGTTTATCATTATTTGCATCGATCACTGCTGCATCCCGGTAAGAACTTAGTTGCGCCTGCCAGGGCAGCGCAATTGTAGAAAAATTCAACCCGCCATTATTTATCAGGACTGCATTATTAAAATAATCGGCTGTCAAAACCTGTGCCTTTTTTAATTTTTCTGAACCAAAAATTTCTGTGATAGAAGCTTTTGCAAAATCTCCCGCATAGAGAAATTTTTTCTTAATAAATGGTAGCTTTTTTTGCAGCTCATCTTTATTTACAAAGGGCAATTCTCTTTTATCTATATAGTATGTCAATACCTGCTCTTTTTTGCCATTATCATCGAAATCGTTAAAGTAAAGGCTTACCGGCTCTTTGGCAGAGGCACTTAAGCGGCTATTCATTCCGAGATTTCCTGCGATCAAATCCATATTTCCATCATTATTCACATCCACAGGTAATATAAAATTCCACCACCCCTTATTCTTAGTCAGCGATCTTTTTACAAAAAGACCTTTATTATTTATAAATAGCTCGATGCCACCCCATTCACAGCATATTAAAAGATCTTCATCAGCATCTTTATCCATGTCCACCCATAGAGCCCTGGTCACCATTCCGACCTTTGATAAACCAGTTGCTAGTTTTTCAGTAACATCTGTGAATTTTCCTGTGCCATCATTTTGTAATAAATAAGAATCAGGTATCTCCCCGTATTCCCAGGGCACGGCTCTTCCCCCTATAAACAGATCTATAAAGCCATCACCATTAAAATCAGAAGGAACGACTGAAGATGCCGTTAAAAACAAATTATTAAAAGCATTGCCCAATTTCCTGAACTGGCCTTTACCATCATTAAGATAGAGTCTTGGCGATAAATGTTTGTCTTTCCCATAATATTCATTGCCTCCACTTGCAATGATCAGGTCCGTATAGCCATCATTATTCATGTCAGCCCAGACAGCATCCACATCTTCATACATACTGTCCTTTTCCATTTCAGGTTGTGGGACCTGCACAAACTTTCCACCCGGTTGTTGCAACAAAATTGCGCTATGATGAGTTTTGGAAGATCCTATAAACACATCGTCAAGTCCATCTCCATTAATATCCGCTACCGCCAGTGCGGGACCCTCGGTAGAAACCATATGAGGAATCAATGGTTCCCTGTTGAATTCATTAAACGGGTTTTCTATATGCTTAAAATTGATGTTCACCGAAGAGCTGATATTTTCCATAGGCCTTACAGGGTTCTTAACAAAAGAACTGATCCTTGTGTAATCAAACTTTGCAAGACCTTTTGAGTAAGTAAAAGTAAGCCGTGCACTGTCGTCAGGTGAAATAGATTGATACGTATTGTCAGGCCATATCAAAAAAACGGAATCAAGCTTTGTATTGTTAAGACCGATATGGATAGGCACCTGCATACTCGATTGAAATCCTTTTACCGGGTAGTTCTCATACGTTCTGACTTCGGTATCCGTAAAAACAATGACCTTAGTGCCTATAGCATTCCTGTTTTTTTCTGAACCTTTGAGTACTATTTCGGTAAAGCGCTTATCTTTTTTATCGTTGTTTTTATTCTCATACAGCAATACAGGATCATCAATATTGTTTACAACCACATCCAGGTCACCATCATTGTCCAGGTCTGCATATATGGCCCCGTTTGAATAAGTAGGCTTGTCATTGCCAATACTATTAGCCATATCTGTGAACTGCAACTCACCTTTGTTTTTAAAAAACTTATTGGGAATTTTTATCTCTGGAAACTTATTCACCAGCGTTATATTGTTTTCATCCATTTTGTTTTCATTCACCATTTTCTGAACCTCTTCACTGGAAACAAAATTGATATAATCCATATCATTCAGGCGCTTGGGAATGCCATTGGAAATAAACAAATCTTTCAAGCCATCATTATCAAAATCCATCCAAAGTGGAGCCCAGCTCCAATCAGTGGCATATATCCCTGAATACATGCCTATCTCACTGAACATCCCATTCCCCCGGTTGTACTGCAGGTTGTTTCTTGAATATTGATAATTATACCCCGATGCTATTTTATCCAAAAAAATATCATACTCATCATCGCCGAAAGAGCGTTTTAAAATATAAGGATCGGACGGAAGCATATCCATAGAAATAATTTCAGGCCTGCCATCATTATTTATGTCCGCCACATCTACTCCCATGGAAAACTTGCTTGTATGCATTAAATGCTGATCGTTCTCTTCCCTGAAAGTTCCGTTGCGCTGGTTGATGTAGAGATAATCGTTCTCATGAAAATCATTCCCGACATAGAGATCGGGATAACCATCCATGTTGATATCAGCTGCTACCACACCTAATCCATAGCCGATAGAAGAACTGCTAATACCTGTTTGTTTAGTAACGTCGATAAATACGGCCTCCTCCTGCCCCCCTCCGGTTAAGGGGGAATTTGTATCATTACGAAATATACGGTCGCCGGAAAGTTCACTATACGTATTCAAAAAATTAGAACGGGAGGCAAAGGATCCGTTTTGATGGACCGAATGATTCAATAGGAACATATCATTATCTCCATCCATATCATAATCAAAAAAAAGTGCTTGTGTGCTAAAGCCTGAAAACGCAAGACCGTACTGACTGGCTCTATCTTCATAGAAAGGGATACCGTTTTTATCAATTCCCTGGCAGATGAGGAACTGATTTTTGCTGTTTAATACTTCATATTTCCCAACCTTGCAAACATAAATATCAAGTAATCCGTCATTGTTTATATCAACAACTGAAACACCAGTGGACCAGCCACTATCCTGCGGAATGGCGGCTTCTTTCGTTACATCAGCAAATGCCAATTTTCCTTTATTAATATATAATTTATTGTCGCCCTGGTTGGAGGAAAAAAACAAATCAATCAGCCCATCATTATTAAAATCGCCGGCACCAATGCCACCGCCATTATAGAAGTACATGTAGTTAAACATGTTAAACTCCTTGTTTGGCTTTAGTCTGTTGACAAAATGGAGACCTGTCCTGGTATCATCCAATACTTCAAACGTGGATGGCACAGTACTATTCTTTGAGGTGCAGCCTGCCAGCGCTATTCCCAGGATTAAAAAGCTATTAATGTAATACTTTCTCAAAATCATTTGCTTACATACCCTCATTTTTTCATTCATATAAAACCGGGAACTGGTTATTAAGTACGGTTAAAATGTATCGCTTGTCTTTACCCTTGATCTCTTTAATATCTCTTACTTCACCTTTAAGATTTAATCCCGATACCCGTGGTTCTTGTCGTATAAATTCTCCGTTACCTGTATTGATGAGAATATCGCCATAACTGGCATCCAACCGTCCGAATTGTGGTGGGAAACCAGATTTATTTCCCCCGACTATTAAATCCATTTTACCGTCATTATTAACATCCACAATGCACACAGCATTGACACTTGACAATTGCACTTTCTGAGGCAATTTTTTTATAGTAAAACTTCCCTTCCCATCGCTGATTGCTATTATCGAACTACAGTAGTTAACTTTTTTTACCGTAGCCGTTTCTATCAATTTTTTATTAAATAGCTGCTGTATGGTTTTAGTAGCATAATCACTATTTTTCAAATTCTCTTTTTTTAGGGCCGGGAACTGTTCCGTTACATCACGTTTTACAAATACCGGCATATCTTTCCCATCGATGGTCGTAGTTCTGAACTGGTCTACTGAACCACTTTGGTCAAAATCATTCAGCCACATTTTTACCGGGTTTGCCGGGTCTGGTCTCAGGTAGAAATTCTCTCCCATATTTCCCAAAACAAGATCGGCTTTTCCATCGCCATTCAAATCTCCGGCTGCAACGGTTTGCCACCAACCGTCTAATCCCGCGAGTGCAGAGTTTTTTTGTTCTTCAAACTTTTTGTTTTTAAATGAAAAAATTCTTGGTGCCATCCATTCACCGGTTACAATGAGTTCTTTTTTATTATCGCCGCTTACATCAGCCCATACAGCGCCGGTCACCATCCCTGCCTTAGCTATGGCAGTACTCATTAAGGGCGCCACATCCCTAAAATGTCCCTTCCCATTATTCTCGTATAAATAACTTGCAGGAGTTACTCCGTAAGTATAGGGCACACTCCGGCTTCCAACAAACAGGTCGATATCACCGTCATCATCAAAATCATGTGCTGCAGCAACCGATATGTTCATATCGTTGGCAGGAAACGCCAGCGAATCGCGGGTAAAATTCCCTTTGCCGTCATTTTTATATAGCCTGTGCTGGAGTAGACGAGACCTTGGTGGAACATTATTACCACCAGCCCCGATAAACAGATCCATATCCTTATCACCATCACTATCAAAAAATAATACAGCTACGTCTTCAAGGTTGGAAAATTGATTAAATATTTTTTGATCTTTTCTAATAAAGCCATTAGTGGTTTGGAGGTATAATTGCCCCGCCTGCCCTTTTGCGCCCCCGATATATACATCGTCTAATCCATCGTTATTTACATCAGCTTTACCAATTTGCGGACCTTCCTTTGAAAGAATTTCCGGTAAGTTCCTTTCATAGTAGAAATCCGTATAATCATCTTCAGTATGCTTTTCCATTGCATTTGCTACCGGCTTCAGCATAGTTGAAAGCTCCTTTTTGTTCTCCTCATATATATTTCCCGGCTGCGTTGGTTGTTGCAATATGTGAACTTTATTAATTTCCGGGTTTTCATATTTGCTGAATGTCTTGTCGGGCCAAACAATGATCATAGAATCCAACTGCATTAAATCTCCTAAACCGATTACCTGCTTATAGTCTACCGATGACTGGAAGCCGCGGCTTGGTTGTACTTCATGGTAAAACACTTTCTCATCTTTAAATATTTTGATTTTACTGCCTATAGCGAAAGTGTTGTTCCCCTTTCCTTTTAAGGATACGGCGATATAATTATGTTTAGCATTTTCCCTGCTATTGTTTTTATAGACAAACGACTTTTCATTCACATTACTGATTACCAGGTCCAGGTCTCCATCATTATCAAGATCTCCATAGGCAGCACCATTAGAAAAAGACGGTATTGTAAAACCCCACGATCCACCGGCATCCGAGAATTTCAGGTTTCCTTCATTCTTAAAAGCCTTGTTCAATATAGGAACTGAAGGTATTTTAGAAATTATTTCATCCACTTGTTCCTTTCGCCCCGTTAATACCATTTTCTGGATTATATCATTAGCAAAGAAATCAACAAAATCGTTGTCTGTTACGTCATGATAAATTCCGTTGCATACATATATATCAGTTAGCCCGTCATTATCGGCATCAAACATTAAGGCACCCCAACTCCAGTCCGATGCAGCGACTCCACTGTAAAAACCTATTTCCGAAAACTGGCCGTTCCCGTTATTAAGTTGTAAAGTATTTTGCATGTACTGGTGATAAAAGCCCTGCTTAAACTTAAAACGATAAACGTCAATGTTGTCAAACGAAGAAGTGGTTTTTAACCTGTAGTCATCATCAGGAAGCATGTCCGTGGTAAATACGTCAACAAATCCATCGTTGTTAATATCACCCATATCGGCCCCCATGGAGGCAAGGCTTGTATGATTCATACGTTGTTCCAGGTCATCTTTAAACGTTCCATTTTTTTGATTAATGTAGAGATAATCTCTTTCAAAAAAATCATTGGAAACATATGCGTCGGGATAATTATCCCCGTTAACATCTCCTATTGTAATGCCTAAGCCAAAGCTTATCAGGCTGCCATGTATCCCTGCTTCCTGGCTGACGTCTATAAATTTGCCATTATCGTTTCTAAACAAACGGTCGCCGCCACCTTTAAGGAAATCAGCTACCGGCCAATCTTTTGCTTTCATATCCCGCTTGTTGGCGTAATTGAGTGTATTAACCGGAATAAAACTATTGTTGATGATAAATGCATCCAGGTCTCCATCAAGATCGTAGTCAAAAAACGCCGCATGCGTTGCATAACCTCCGTTATTGGATAAACCATATTCCTCAGCAGATTCGGTAAAACTCACTTCGGCCAACCCACCTGCCCGGGCAACAGGAAGACCGTTATTAATGTATAATTTGCTTTGGGGAGCATTGCCATTTACATATCCTGCATTGCAGACATAGATATCCAGCCATCCGTCAGCATTTATGTCTACCATGACAACACCAGTGCTCCAATCTTCTTTTTTAACAAACCCGGCTTTTTCGGAAATATCTTCAAACTCCCAGTTTCCTTTATTTTTATAAAGCTTGTTACTGCCCATGTTAGCAGTAAAAAAAACATCGGCCAGCCCGTCATTATTTATATCACCAACTGCTACCCCACCACCGTTATAAAAATTGCGGTAGGTAAGAATATTGAAATCCTTCGTGTCTTTCACATTGTTTGAAAAATCAATGCCTGTAGATCCTTTCAATTCGAATAGCGGATTGCCGTCAGTTTTTTCATTGCACGAATACAAAAAACATATTGTAAACAGGAACGGCAGGGAATAAAATATTAACCTCATATTATAAAGCAAAAAAAGGTCATTTTTTCAAATGACCTTTGGATATTATTAAAACTATAAATTAATTAGTATACCCAGGATTTTGTGTAAGATTAGGGTTAACCGCCAACTGATTACTGGGTATGGGGAATAAAAGATTCCTTGGATCACTTGCTGCTTTTTCCTGCCAAGCATCCAAAAATTTACCAAACCTGATCAGATCCTGTCTTCTCCAGCATTCCCAATACATTTCTCTTCCTCTTTCATCCAGGAGAGCGGTTAGATCAACAGTAGCTAAATTTGTTGCTCCGCGTTTTGCACGGAGAGAATTTACAATATCTATAGCGGTGCTTCCATAAGAACCGGCGGCTGTGCCGGTACCGCCACGCAGAATGGCTTCAGCTTTCATTAGTAAAACATCTGCCAACCTGAACATAACATAATCGTTATTTTTCTGATCACCCGATGCTGAATAGTCATACGGGTATTTAATAACTCTTACTCCTGTAAATTCCAAAGTGTTTGGATCCGGCTCATTTATTTTTACCGTCTTTGTAAAACTAAGGGGGGCAGTAGCTGGGTTTCTGGCTTTCAAAGCTTCATCAGTAGTTAAATTATACTGCTGACCTATAAGAAAGCCGACGTTTGTTCTGTGTCCCGGGTTAGGAAGCCCGGCAGGATATGGGTAATATCCACCCAATCTTTTATCAGTTGGTTGAAACTTGTCATAAAAATCAGAAAGTGTTGAGAAGCCATTCCAGCCCGATGGATTCATATTGTAATGTGATACCATGAACGCAAATCCACGAACATTTCCTCCCCTATTGGCACTGGCACTATTAAAAAAACTATAGATAGTTTCTGTTGACTTTACATCATTATCAGGTGCAAAAATGTCGAAGAAGTTATTATTCAATGCATATTTGTTACTGTTTATTATCTCATCTGCCAGCGCAATGACCTTGTTCATATCGGCAGGATCAAATGTGGGTGCAGCCCTGTTTGCATATACACCTTTATTCAGATAAATTTTCATCAGTAAAGCCTTCGCAGCGTTTTTGTTTGCCGTATAAGCGGGACCCGTGTCAGGAAGCGTAGCTATAATATCGTTTAATTCACCAACAATGAAGTCCGCAGCTTCTATTCCTTTTTTTGTTATGGGAAGTATTTTATAATCAGTCAAATCTTCCCTGTAGGGTACCTGGTCATAGCCATCCAATACCCAATACATTGATAAAGCCCTGAGAAATCTTGCCTCCGCAGCTTCCTGGGCAGAGGGATTGAATTGTAACACCGTTGAAGCGGCAAACTGTGCACTAAGCATTTCACGGAATCCATTGTTTACGAATTCATGATCCGCATTCCAGGTGTGGGCATGCAATGATTGCCAGAGCCCGTTATCGTACCAGTCTGGTCCTCGGGTAGGGGCGATTGCTTCATCAGTTGTAATCGTCGTCGTAGACCATATATTACCATTTCCCTGGAATGAACCACCAATGGAATTATAGGCGGATATCAAAAGGTCTGAAGCCTTAATGTTAACGGTATTGTTTGTTTCCAGTTGACTTCTAAATTTTTCATCCAGCTTCGTGCAGGAGAATATAAACATAGCCAAAAACAAACTCAATAGAATTCTAAAATATTTCATACTAAAAAGTTTTTAATACTACAATGAAAAATTTACACTCAACTGAATTGTCCTGGCAGAAGGATACGGTATATACTCAATACCCAATGAAGGTATTCCGTCAAAGCCGCCATCCGTGTTCACTTCAGGATCAAATCCAGTGTATTTGGTTATCACAAATAAATTCTGACCAGTTAGGGCTACATACAAATTTTTTATGCTTTTCCCGACATTGCCCACTCTATAACCAATAGATGCATTCGCCATTTTTAGATAATTACCTTTTTCCAGGTTGCGGGTAGAAGGCGCTGGTGCATTGGCCCTGGACTCCTGGACATCTTTCCCTACTAAATCTTTTGCAATATTCCTTGTTCCCAAATTACCAATTCCGACTACTGTCGCCGCTGTGTTGTTATACAGATAATGTCCAAACGTACCATTCATGCTAACCGTTGCCACAAATTTTTTATAAGTAAAATCCGTTGATATTCCCAACAGCGTTTTAGGATTCGGACTACCCGAATAAAAAAGGGTAGAGCCGCCGTCTGTTAAAATATCTTTCCCTGTGGTTTTGTCAATCCCTTCCCAATTTCTCAAATACCAAACGTTTAAAGGTTGACCCGAAATCACTCTTTGACCCCTGACATTGGAAAATCCCTGTCCCCTAAGTTGACCGGTCTCGTAAAAACCGAGTAAACCCTCTACTGTATTTTGAAGAAACGATACATTACCACCAATGTTCCAGCTCATATCATTCTTACTCAAGACATTTCCATATAAAGAAATCTCAACCCCTTTGTTTAAAACATAACCGTCTAAATTTAACCAAATCCTTCCGACTGGTGGTCCTGGGTCTGCAAAGGTTCGTTCGAAAAGCACATCTGTTGTTTTTTTGTAGAAGTAATCAATCGAGCCGCTCAGCCTGTCTTTAAGAATGCTGAAATCTATTCCCACATTCGTGGTTGCGGATGCTTCCCATTTTAAATCCTCGTTTTTGAAATTTATGCGGCCAATTGATTGCTGACCAAGTCCATAACGGTCCCTGGAAGCACCAGAAGGAAATTCCTGATTACCGGTTTTACCCCAGCCTAAACGTAATTTCAGATTGTTGATTAAACCATTGCCGGCTAAAAAATCTTCATTGCTTACATTCCAGGCAACACCAACGGAAGGGAAATATCCATACCTATTATTTTCACCAAACTTCGTAGATCCATCCGCTCTGAGTGTTGCTGTCAGCAAGTACTTATCTTTGTAATTTACAATTGCACGGCCAAAGAAAGATTGCAATTCCGTAACAGGGGATGCAAAAGAACCAAGATTTCTATCCCCCTGTGTAGAATATCCCAAAATGTCGTAATAATCCAGACCCAGATTTTGAAAATCCCGGCCAGTCAAAAACGAACCCTTTTCATCAAATACCAGCCATTCATGTCCAACAAGTGCATTTAAGTTAAATGCAGGCGTAATTTGTTTAGTATAATTAAGCGTGTTGGTGACCTGGGTATTTGTTTGTTCTTCATTTCCTATAGCTGCCAGACCTCTTCCTTCTACACCCTGCTCATTTAATACCCTGTTGATCTGAACCTTCCTTATCCCAACTTGGCGATTGACACTATATATAAGTTTATACTCCAGCTCATTGGTTATTTTATAAGAAGGAGCGACACTCGCAACGATCGTATTAACCTTTGCCTTATCATCATAATACCTCAACTGTGCCAGGGGGTTAATTGTGGTATTTCCAACTGCAGGGTCAATCCACGCTGAATCCGTACCCGGTTTTATCAACGGGTGCGTTGGGTTCCATTGTAAGGCCTGCGATATTAAATTACCCTCAAAGCCAACAAAGGCTGAAATAGGTGCAAGCTGCTCATTTGTTTGAGTAACCAACACATTTATGTCAAGGCCTAATTTTTTACTCTCCAAAAATTTAAAATTGGTATTTAAGTTGGCAGTATATTTCTTCAATGCGGAAGTTTTAATGGCGCCTTCCTGGTCAAGGTAACCAAGAGATAAACGATATCGTCCATTTTCTGTACCGCCACTCACTGCTACATTATAGTTTTGAACAAGACCAGTTTGACTAATCTCATCAAAAGCATCAACGCTTCCACCATAATCGCCACTGGTTATTCCATAGTCTTTTAAAGCAGCCCTGTATTCACCTGCATTTAATACCTCTAATTTCTTCAGAACATTAGACACACCTACTGAAGTACTTACATCTAATGTAGGTACCCCTGCCTTGCCGCGTTTAGTAGTTATAAGCACTACTCCATTGGCACCTCTTGAGCCGTAAATGGCTGTGGCAGAAGCATCTTTTAGAATTTCAATGCTGGCAATATCATTAGGATTCATATAATTGAGAGGGTTACCTCCATCGTTCGCAGCACTATTTCCCGCTCCCCCGGGACGTGCAGAGCCACCGGATAAGGGAACACCATCCAAAACAAACAACGGTTGGTTGCCCGACCTGATAGATGAAGAACCCCTGATCCTGATCGTCGTTGAACCACCGGGCTGACCAGTATTATTAATAACCAAAACACCGGCAGCTTTGCCCTGGATCAATTGATCAGGGGAAGTGTAGGTGCCTTTATTAAAATCTTTTGATTGGACCGTTGTAGCTGCACCAGTTAAATCTTTTTTTCTTGCAGTACCATACCCGATGACCACTACTTCACTCAGACCAGCCGCTGAAGCAACAAGTGAAATATCTATAGTGGATTTACCAGCAATATCTATCTCCTGCATTTCAAACTCAGCAGATGATACTACTAAAGTATTGATACCTGAGGGAACAGAAATACGAAAAGAACCATCTGTGGAAGTTGAAGTTCCCGTTGTAGAACCTTTGGGTTGAACAGACGCACCCACTACAGGAGTACCATCTTTGGAATCAGTAACCTTACCGGTTACTACCCGATCCTGAGCCAGTAAAGAAATTGAGAGAAGCAGGAATACCGGCATGAAGATCACATAAAGCAATCGTTTCAATAACATAAGCATTCGTTTTTTGAGGTTTAGCAGAATAAACAGTAAATAATAAAACCAGTGTACCGAGTACACAATCTAATGAATTATAGCTTCTTTAACAAATTAAATTCCTTGCAGGCTGGTACTCTCTATAGGCCGTTTTTAATAAGCATTTGCTGCATCATGTATAAAAAGGCTTTTTTCCTTCTTTACAGTTAATATTGTTTTATAAAGTTATCTTTCAGACGTTTAAGGTAAATTGATTATAACTACAGCCAATACAATATCTTGCCGCAAACGTTTGCGATAATAATTTCGGGGGAAAACTTTT
>JAKFEJ010000185.1:0-1835 GCA_036675745.1 Chitinophagaceae bacterium
GTGCAGGCAAATGAAGGGCAGAATACATTTGTTGTATCTGTTTCCTCACCCAATGGTAAGAAAGATGGGACTGCAATTGACAATACAATGAATACCGGTTTTACCAAAGCGCCACTTCATGAAAAAACAATCGTGTTGAATTTACGCACCAATAACCAGCCTGCGCATAATTCGTATGCTATCCGCAATAGTGCAGGACAAGTTGTAGCTGAAAGAAAACAGGGGTCGCTTACTGCTAACAAAGATTACCGTGATACATTACAACTTGCACCGGGTGCTTATGAACTGGTAGTTGTTGATACAGCAGGGGATGGGTTGGAATTTTGGTTCAATACCCGTGGGGGCCGTGGTATCTGCCGCTTGCTGGATAATAAAGGGCGGTTGCTAAAACATTTTGAATCGGATTTTGGCAACTTCATTCATTATGGGTTTGAAATAACGGATGATACAGCTATAGTTGCAAAGCCGGTAACAGAACCATCTGTGGGATTGTTTCCAACAAGAACGCCAGGAAAGACAACACTGGACTATTTTGCGAATGAGCCACAAAAAGTGATTGTGAAAATTGTTACCGATCCCGGTGATACGGTAGTGGAAGAGCATGTTTACTATAATTTAAAAGAAGCCGTGCTGGAGTATGATCTTTCATACCGTGCACCACAACGCTATTATGTAAAAGTGTTTATCGGCGATAAATTAGTTTTTAATAAAAGATTGAGAGTGGAAGAGATGAGAAGGAGATGAGGATAGGCAATAGACAATGAGCAATTGGCAAAAGGCAATTGGCAAGAGGGAATTATGGATAGCGGAACTCCGTTCCGCTCTTGCAAACGATAGAAAGATAAAAATTAATAAGCTATAAATCTTAATCAGCATGAAACGTTTTTTATTGATCACCTTATTGAGTGTTTATCTGTCAACATCATTTGCGCAGGAAAAATATGAACCCACCTGGCAATCACTGAGCAAAAGACCGATACCTGCATGGTTCACCAATGCGAAATTTGGCATCTTTATTCATTGGGGCTTGTATTCCGTGCCATCATGGGCTACCAATTCCAATGCGGATGGATTTGGCAGCAACTATGCCGAATGGTATTGGGAAAGATTAAATAATAAGAAACTGAAAATTCATAACGAGTTTACAGCGTTTCATGAAAAGACATATGGCCCCAATTTTAAATACCAGGATTTTGCACCCCTGTTTACCTGCGAATTATTTAATCCCGATCAGTGGGCAAAAGTTTTCAAAGATGCCGGTGCAAAATATGTGGTGCTCACCAGCAAGCATCATGATGGATTTGCTTTATGGCCCAGCCGTGAATCCTGGAACTGGAATGCTGTTGATGCAGGGCCACACCGTGACCTGGCTGGTGATTTATCTGCTTCCGTAAAAAAAGCCGGACTTCATATGGGTTTTTATTATTCCTTATATGAATGGTACAATCCATTATATAAACAGGATGTAAAAAAATATGTTGATCAGCATATGTTACCGCAATTAAAGGATTTAGTTACAAGATATGATCCTGAGATCATCTGGCCCGATGGGGAATGGGATCAGTCGGATACCACCTGGCGCAGCCGCGAATTTTTGAGTTGGTTGTATAACGAATCTCCTGTAAAAAATACAGTAGTAACGAATGACCGTTGGGGCGGCACCCGTGAAAATGGCGGTTTTAGTACTACTGAATATGGAAGTGGAAAATCAAGCCTGGAAAGACCCTGGGAAGAGTGTCGCGGTATCGGTGAATCATTTGGTTATAACCGCAATGAGAACCTGGAACAATATGCCAGCAGTGAGAAACTCATTCACATGTTAATAGATATTGTAT
>JAKFEJ010000245.1:0-1834 GCA_036675745.1 Chitinophagaceae bacterium
TATCCTTGCCTGCACGATTTCCAACTCTCAAACACTTGCTGAGCTTGAAAAGAAAAGAGTGAGACTTCCCAATGGATGGCACTTAACTCCAGCCGGAACTAATATTCCTGTTGGTGACCTGCCCCTGAACCTGGTGGTAAGTAACAATAAAAAATGGCTGGCGATAACCAATAACGGGCAGAGCATACAGACCATTGACCTCATTGATTTGAAGTCTGGTAAAAGAATGGACAGCATCATAATCGCAAAGTCCTGGTACGGACTTGCCTTCAGCCAAAATGATCAATTTATTTATGCATCCGGTGGCCACGATAACAAGGTTAATAAATACCAGATCATAAATAATAAACTTCGTTTAACAGACTCATTGGTATTAGGTGATAAATGGCCAAACAGGATCGGCACGGCCGGCCTGGACATTGATGAAACGATCCATAATAAGCTATTTGTAGTAACAAAAGAAGACAATAGCCTGTATGTTTTTGATCTGAAGACCAAAAGAATAGTCAATAAAATAGCTTTAGGTTTTGAAGCCTATACCTGCAAATTATCATTGGACAAAAAGAAACTATATATCAGTTCATGGGGAGGGGGGAAAATTTTGATCTATGATATTGCGCAGAAAAAAATAACCACGGAGATCGTTGTTGGAAGCCATCCGAATGAAATGATCATCAGCAAAAACGGGTTGTATTTATATGTTGCGAATGCAAATGATAATTCTGTTTCTGTTATCAATACCAAAACCAACCGGGTAATTGAAACATTAAACGCCGCTTTATATCCCGGTGCGCCCAGTGGCTCTACCAGCAATGGCCTGGCTTTGAGCGCAGATCAGAAAACCCTTTTTATCGCTAATGCCGATAATAATTGCCTTGCTGTTTTTGATGTTGCGGTACCAACAAAAAGTAAATCCAAAGGTTTTATCCCAGTTGGCTGGTATCCAACTAATGTAAAAGTTGTCGGCAAAAAGATCTTTGTTACCAATGGCAAAGGGTTATCTTCTTTTGCCAACCCCTGGGGACCCAATCCGGCTATCAGGAACCAGGTTGTATTAAGACATGAAGGAGATAGCACCAAGCCAGTAAAGGTTCAATATATCGGGGGATTGTTTCATGGCACACTGAGTATTATCAACGAACCCACGGCAGCTCAACTCAGTATATATTCACAGGCGGTATACAAAAACACAGCTTACTCAAAGGAAAAAGAATTGAAAGCGGAAGGAGAGACCGGCAATCCTGTTCCTATGAAGGTTGGCGATAAATCACCCATCAAACACGTTTTCTATATTATTAAGGAAAACCGGACTTACGACCAGGTTTTGGGTGATGTGAAAGAAGGTAATGGTGATACCAGCTTAGTGTTATTCGGAGAAAAGATCACACCTAACCAACATAAGCTGGTAAAGGATTTTGTATTGCTTGATAATTTTTATGTGGATGCAGAAGTGAGTGCTGATGGTCATAACTGGAGTATGGGGGCATATGCTAATGATTACCTCGAAAAAACCTGGCCCTCAAGTTATGGCGGAAGGGGAGGAACCTACGGTGGTGAAGGCGAACGCAAGATCGCCAATAACAGGGATGGGTTTATCTGGGACCATAGTGCAAGGCATAATGTGAGTTTCAGATCTTATGGTGAATTTGTATCGAAAGGTGTTCCTACACTGGATGTATTAAAAGGTCATATAGCCAACTATGCAGGATACGATCTTAGTATAAGAGATACCACCCGGTTTTATCAATGGCGAAAAGATTTTGATTCATTGGTTGCCGCCAATGCTTTACCGCAGTTAACCACTTTGCGTTTTGGAAATGATCATACAGAAGGG
>JAKFEJ010000406.1:0-1829 GCA_036675745.1 Chitinophagaceae bacterium
CATTTGTATATTTTATTGTTTTTTGGTCAATTGGCCGCTGGCGAATTATGGCTCATTTTATGTGATTTTTTTAAGGTCAGCAAAAATAAGTTAAATCAGTTTTGTAGATTACAATCAGGATTTCGCTAAGGCTATTATTTCTTCCAGAAATTTTCTTTCATTACTGAGCCGGGGTACCTTATGCTGCCCGCCCAGCTTTCCTTTCAGATGCAGCCATTGATTGAATGTTCCTTTTTGTAAAGAATGTAACACAGGCAGGCCCAATGCAATGTTCTTATGACGTTTGGCTTCATAATCGCTGTTAATGCTTTTTAAAGCTGTATCCAATTCTTTTGTAAATATTTCTATGTTATCAGGCTCTTTCTCAAACTCTATTAGCCATTCATGGGCTCCGTTGGATGAATCCGAAAAATAAACAGGCGCCGCTGTATAATCATTTACAATGGCTCCCGTTTTTTCACAGGCAATGGCGATAGCCCTATCTGAATTATCTACGATCACTTCTTCACCAAAAGCATTAATATAATGTTTCAGTCTTCCTGATACTTTTACCCGAAAAGGTTTTAAAGAAGTAAACTGTATTGTATCTCCGACTAAATATCGCCATAAGCCACCATTCGTACTTATGATTAGCGCATAATTTTTCCCAATCTCTACATCCTGCAGGCTTATAGTTTGCGGGTGTTTTTTTCCATACTCACTTGCCTGCATGAATTCCATAAAAATTCCATGATCAGTAAACAACAACATACCATCATCACCGGGGTTTTCCTGTGCGGCAAAAAACCCTTCACTGGCATTATACATTTCCAGGTAATTAATTTTTTTACCAATCAACTTTTGAAATTGTTCTTTATAAGGAGTAAATGAAACGCCGCCATGCATGTACAGTTCCAATGATGGCCACACTTCCATCATTGTTTTTTTACCGGTTATTTCCAGAATGCGTTTAAATAATACCAATGTCCAGGTAGGTACGCCTGAGATAGAAGTTACATTTTCTTTAATTGTGCTCTTGGCCAGTTTTTCAATTTTGCTTTCCCATTCATCCATTAACGCGATGCTGAGGTCAGGAGTACGAAGCCAATGGCCCCAGAAAGGAGTGTTTTGAAGTAATACAGCGCTAAGATCGCCGTATTGAGCTTCCGTATTCATAGGGTTTATGTTGTGGCTTCCACCCAGCACCAGCCCCTTTCCTGTTAGTAATGCCGAATCAGGATTGAAATTATAATATAAGGTCAGCACATCCTTGGCGGCTTTAAAATGACATTCTTCCAGGCTTTCTTCACTGATGGGAATGAATTTGCTTTTATCGCTGGTAGTACCGCTGCTTTTGGCGAACCAATAAATAGGCGTATTCCATAAAATATTTTGCTCGCCCTGCATGATCCGTTCGATATAAGGCTTGAGATCTTCATATTCATGAACGGGTACAGCCTGCTTGAATGCTTTTACATTAAACAGCTCATGAAAATTATATTTTCGGCCAAACTCAGTGTACTGGGCGGACGTTACAAGATCCTGCAACACTTCCCGCTGGGCATCCAGTGGATTGTTTTTCCAGGCTTCAATGCGCCAGAAACGCATACGGGCAAGGGATGATATGGCGGGGCTAAGAATACTCATTGCTTTCGGCAAAATAAAGCATTTGAGCGAATTGAGGACAAAGGATATTATTGCTTTCTGGATTCTTCTGAAGCCTTTATTGCTTCTTCATGTAGATAGTCTTTACGCTTTAATTCAAAATTACGTCCGAGATAAAGTTTCCTTACCTGTTCGTCAGCGGCCAACTCTTCTGCAGTACCGTGTTTGAAGATCTTTCCATCAAT
>JAKFEJ010000129.1:0-12922 GCA_036675745.1 Chitinophagaceae bacterium
GCTTTTTCATTTTTCACGGCTTCTTTCAAAGCTTCCGAAAATTTATTGCCGGTATGCATCGAGGGTTCATCAACATTCGCTACATATAAAACGGGTTTATCAGTAAGCAAGAACAGGTCAGCAATAGCAACTTTATCATCTTTAGAAAGATCCAGTTCACGGATACTTTTTCCTTTTTCCAAATGTTCTTTGCAAAGGATCAATACTTCCAGTTCGCCTTTTAATTTCGAATCTAACTTCGCCGCCTTCTCTGTTTTTGGAATTTTTCTTTCAACACTATCCAGGTCTTTCAACTGCAGTTCCGTTTCAATGATTTCCTTATCACTAACCGGGTTGATGGCTCCTTCATCCCGCAGAATATTTTCATCTTCAAAACAACGGATCACATGAATGATAGCATCTACTTCGCGGATATTACCTAGAAATTTATTTCCCAGTCCTTCGCCTTTACTGGCGCCACGAACAAGGCCTGCTATATCAACTATTTCAATTTGCGTTGGAACGGTACGATTGGGTAAAACCAGTTCCGCTAATTTATTTAACCTCGGATCGGGTACATCTACCAGTCCTACGTTAGGATCAATGGTACAAAAGCGGTAATTACTCGCCTGCGCTTTTGCACTATTACTCACTGCATTAAACAAAGTTGATTTTCCTACATTCGGTAATCCTACTATCCCTGCTTGTAAAGCCATGATCTGTTTATAGTTTGTCGTTTATTGTTTATGGTTATACCAGCACCTGCATTCCTATTTCACAAGTGCCTAAAAAAGAGGCGCAAAGATAGGTGAAATGAAGCAGGGATACACAGCGTATTGAACTTTCCATTATCTTCAAACCTTGTTTTTGTAATAGATTGAACTATAAAACTATCCAAAGAGATTTCCTTTGGAAAACCTCAAAACCATAAATCAATATGGCCTTAAGCAGGATTTGGTCGGCTTTTATAATTATAGCGATAATCGTAGCGGCTATTAAATGTTTTTTCTTTGGAGAAACGCAAATCTTTTCCTGGATGGTAGTTGGAAAAGCAAGCGACCCGGCTAATCCCCTTAAAATTGATGGCATCATCGAAACCTGTTGGGTGGCTGTGGAAATTTGTTTAAAACTCATCGGCATTTTAGCTCTTTTTATCGGGTTTATGAATATAGCAGAGAAAGCTGGCGGCATCAGGCTTTTATCACGTATTGTAGGGCCTTTCTTTTCAAAACTTTTTCCTGAAATTCCTAAAGGTCATCCTTCAATGGGGCATATGATCATGAATTTTTCTGCGAACCTGCTTGGTCTGGACAATGCCGCAACGCCGTTTGGTTTGAAGGCAATGGCCAGTTTGCAGGAGATCAATCCTAGCAAAGATGTCGCCTCTAATTCACAGATCATGTTTTTATGCCTGCATGCGGCGGGATTAAATTTAATACCGGTAAGTGTAATCGCAGTAAGAGCTGCTCAAAATGCATCTGATCCTACTGATGTTTTTATACCTTGTTTGATCGTAACATTTGTTGGTACCATGGCTGCCATGATCATGGTTTCAATCCGGCAAAAAATCAATTTGTTTCAACCTGTAATTATAACATGGGTAGCCAGTATTTCTGCGATCATTGCATTACTGGTTTTATATATTACCAGGCTGGATGCAGCAGGTATTCAGTCTTTTTCGGGAATACTAAGCAACGGGCTGATATTACTTGTATTCTTCCTGATCGTTTTAGGCGGTTTGTATAAGAAGATCGATATATTTTCCGCTTTTATAGATGGGGCCAAAAACGGTTTTGACACTGCTATCAGGATCATACCTTACATCCTGGGAATTTTAGTGGCGGTAAGTATGCTGCGCACAAGTGGAACATTTGATGCGGTGATCTCAGGCATGAAACATTTTTTTGCCATGATGGGGGCCGATACACGTTTTGTAGATGGCCTGCCCACTGCATTGATAAGACCATTGAGCGGGGGTGCTGCCAGGGGAATGATGGTGAGCACCATGACTACTTTTGGGCCGGATTCATTTGCCAGCCGGCTTTCCGGTATTTTCCAGGGAGCATCTGATACAACTTTTTATGTAGTAGCTGTTTATTTCGGTTCAGTAAGCATTAAAAATACACGGTATTCCATCGGAACTATGCTGCTGGCTGATCTTGTGGGGATCATTACCGCTATTAGTTTATGCTATTTGTTTTTTGGATAAGTTCATTTGATAATCATTGGGCTTAGTGCTACAATACTATATTTCCGCCCCCTTGTATAAATAATCGGGCCTAAAGAATGCAAATTATATTTTTGCAGCTTTAAAGATGGTTATTACCAAATCCGTAGTGAGTATTATTTTGAAATGTGATTTGACAAAATGTATCGTTCACCATGAAAAGAGTCTCTTTAAAAGATGTTGCTAAGGAAGCAGGTATTTCAACTTCCGCTGTTTCATTTATTTTGAATGGAAGGGCGCAGGAAATGCGCATCAGCAAAGAACTGGAAAAAAGAGTGAGGATAATTGCAGAAAGATTAGGATATGTGCCTAACCAGGTAGCGGTGAGTTTGCGTACCGGTCAATCAAAAATGATAGGGCTGATCGTAGAAAGTATCTCCGGTCATTTTTTTGGATTATTAGCTAAGATAATTGAAGACGAAGCCGAAAAGGCCGGATATAAATTGCTTTATAGCAGTACAGAGAACAGGGCACAGCGGGGCATTGAGATCCTGAAAATGTTTTCACAGCAGCAGGTTGATGGTTATCTTATCACTCCTGCAAAAGGAATGGAGAAACAGATAACCAATATCGTCAACCATAATAAGCCGTTGGTATTGATTGATAGTTATTTTCCCAGCGATTCTATTTCTCATGTATTGGTTGATAACTATAAAGGAATGATGATGGGCATGGAGCACCTGTTTGAAAAAGGCTATAAAAATATAGGCTTTGTTACGGTGGACCTTCCGCTTGTGCAGATAGAAGAAAGAAAAAAGACTTTTAAAGATGCCTTAGCGGGTAAAAAAATTAAAAAACCAGATGAACAGGTTTTAGAAATCCCCTACAATACAACAAGAGATGGTATTATTAAACTGGTTAAAAAATTCATCAGGGATAAACCAGGAATGGATGCTATTTTTTTTGCTACAAATTACCTGGGCATAATAGGCCTGGAATGCATACAACAGGAAGGACTTCAAATGCCCGGCGATATTGCGATGATCTGTTTCGACGATCATGACCTGTTCCGGTTATTTCCAAAAGGTATTACGGCAATTGAGCAGCCAATCAATGAAATTGGGAAAAAAGCAATTTCCCTTTTAATACGGCAATTGAAAACCCGGCCGGATAAACAGGTTTGCGAGCAGATAAAACTCTTACCCCGGCTTATTAAAAGAGGGTCCACCTAATTTTTTTTAAATTTTGCTAAAGCGTTTTAGTTATTTATATTGCCAATAATTCCGGAGAAGTTGGTCATTAACCAGCTGTTTTTTTTATCTATTCGGCTATAACGGTTTAGCCAAAGAGATGCTGGAACTAACTGTCGGAATAGATAATTGTTTATTCACTTACCAAACTTGCTTATGATGAAAAAAAGTTCTTTTAAACAAAGAATGTGTCCATTCTTTTATGATGCAATGTTTATTGCATTTCTATTTGCTGTCATTGGTTTTCCCCAATTTGCCGCAGCAACAGATAAGTTTTCAGACAACCGGATCCATGATGATCCGGGATATAAAAATGCCATCATTATCTCCGGCACTGTAAAAGACAAACTGGGGAAACCAATTTCCGGTATTACAGTTAAAGTAGTTGGAAGCACTGCCGGAACTTCTACTGATGAAAATGGCCGTTTCAGCATTAATGTAGATGGCAAAGGTTCTATCGAATTTTCCCATGTAAATTATAAGGCTCAGATAATCCCGGTCAATAATACTATCGAATGGGAGATCATCATGGATGCCAATGATGGTAATCTGAATGAAGTAGTGGTAGTGGGTTATGGTAAACAGAGAAAGATAAGCCAGATAGGTGCACAATCAACCGTGCAGATAGATGAGCTAAAATTACCTGTTGCTAACTTATCCACTGTATTAGGCGGACGTATGTCGGGTGTAGTTTCTGTACAACGAAGTGGTGAGCCAGGTAAGGATAATGCCGATGTATGGATTCGCGGTATCTCTACATTTGGCGGCAATAATTCAAGCCCTCTTGTAATTGTTGACGGAGTGCCAAGAGGTGAAGGTATTCTGGGTAATACGATGGATGCGCTACGAAATATTGATCCGGAAGACATTGAAAGTTTTTCTATTTTAAAAGACGCTTCTGCAACAGCTGTGTATGGTGTACGGGGAGCAAATGGTGTGATTATAGTTAATACAAAAGGAGGTAAAGCGGGAAAAACAAAATTCAGCTTCAACTATAATGAGGGTGTTACCACGTTTACCCAATTGCCTGATATGGCCGATGGTGTTACTTATATGACACTTGCCAACGAATCGAGAAGAACAAGGGGGCAGGGCGACCAATACCAACAGGAAAAAATTGATGGAACCATTAGTGGCAAAGATCCATTTCTATATCCTAATGTGGATTGGTTCGACGAAATATTTAATAAAACAGGACGCAATCGCAGGGCCAGCCTGAATGTTAGAGGTGGGTCACCTATTGCTAATTATTATATTTCTACTGGCTACTACGATGAAACTGGTTTTCTTAAAACCGATGAGCTGGCTCAATACAATTCAGATATAAAATACACCCGGTATAATTTCACCAGTAACCTGAATGTAAATGCTACGCCAACTACTACATTGGAAGTAGGTATCCAGGGCTGGATAGCCAATGGAAATTATTCCGGCAGGGGAGCAGATGGTGTTTTTCAACAAGCTTTGCAGTTACCGGCTATATCTTATCCCGTCTCTTATCCTGGCGGTAAAATGGGTGGTGTTAGTCCGAACGGCGATCAACGAAATCCATGGGCCGATATAACTCAAACAGGTTACCGCAATGAATTTTCCAACCAGTTGTATTCAAACATACGGTTAAAGCAGGACCTGAAATTCTGGTTGAAAGGCTTGTCCTTTACAGCCCTTTTCTCATTTGATGCTATCAACCGTCATAATATATCAAGGACTAAAGACTACGATACATGGCTTGCTATCGGAAGGGATGCGTTAGGAAAATTAATATTGGATGATGTTGTTACTACCAATAATAAATTTTTAGGATATGGCCGTGAAAACGGAGGCAACCGCCAATTTTATACGGAAGCGGCGCTTAATTATTCCAACTCATTTGGTAAACATGATATAAGTGGTTTGCTATTATATAATCAAAGAGACCTTGTAGATGGATTTGCAGATAATTTAACCAGCTCTATTCCTTACAGAAGCCGGGGTATAGCAGGCAGGGCTACCTATTCATTTGATGACCGCTATTTCGGCGAATTTAATTTCGGCTACAATGGTTCTGAAAATTTTATACCAAGCAAACGCTATGGTTTCTTTCCTTCTGTAGGAGCCGGCTGGGTAGCTTCCAATGAAAAGTTTTTTGAATCAGTTAAAAATGCGATCCAATTTTTGAAATTCCGTGGATCGTATGGTTTGGTGGGTAATGGAAACCTGGCTGGCCGGCGTTTTGCATATACGGCGGAGGTAAATGAAAATACTGGTGAGTATAGATTCGGTATCAACAGAGATAATCGAACTTTTGCAAATGGCATTGATATAGCGGAATATGCATCCAATGTAACATGGGAAAAATCACGCAAAGCCAATATTGGATTTGATTTAAGAACATTGGATAATGCCTTGTTTGTGCAATTTGATTTGTTTAAAGAATGGAGGGACGGTATTTTCCTTCGCAGGCAGGATGCTCCTATGTTTATGGGTTTGCGGAGTGCACCGTTGGGCAACCTGGGTGCTGCTGAAAATAAAGGAATAGACGCTACAATAGAATACAATAAAAGAATTGGCGAATTTAATTTCGGATTTAGAGGAACCTTTACGTATAACAAAGATAAAGTTATAGAGAACGGGCAACCCAAACCAAAATATCCCTGGATGCCTGGACGAACCGGTGATAAAATTTTGCAACGCTACGGTTATATTGCTTTAGGTTATTTTGTTGATCAACACGATGTTGATAATAGTCCTCATCATATCAACGATATGCCTGGTGATATTAAATATAAAGACCTGAATGAAGATGGATTGATCAACAGCGAAGATGCTACAGTAATTGGTAAAGGCGATGTTCCTGCAGTGATATATGGAGGTGGTGTCAATGTTACATATAAAGGGTTTGATATGGCCGCTTTTTTCCAGGGTATCAGCAGCGTTGATATTGAAACAAACGGAAACGGATTTATTCCTTTCGCACAAGGATTTTTTGGGGCATTGTACAGCAAATCAACTGATCGCTGGACAGAAACCAATCCAGATCAAAATGCTTTTTATCCGCGTCTTTCTTATGGTGTTATCAATGATAATTATAAACCAAGCACCAAATGGGTAAAAGATGGTAGCTACCTGCGTATGCGATCTTTGGAATTAGGTTATACACTTCCTAAAAAAATGTATAGCCGGTTGGGCATACAAACAGCCCGTATTTATTTCAATGGCACCAATCTGCTCACTTTTAGCAAATTTAAATTGTGGGATGTGGAACTGGGTACCAATAATGGCGGCCGGTATCCCCAGGTAAAAACATTTAGCATAGGTGTCAATTTTCAATTTTAATAATAGCTTATCCATTTAAATATAAGTGTATGAAAAAATCAATTCTTCTATATACAGCGCTTGTTGTAGTAACAGGCTTTTTATCCTGTAAAAAGGGGTTTTTAGATCAATTACCCGATGACCGTATCAGCATTGATGATGTGTTTGCAAGAAGAAGCACTACTGAAAGATATCTTGGTAATGTCTATAACTATGTCCGTAGAGATCAACGACGTTATAACGATCCCTGGACAGGGGCATCTGACGAAGTAGAATATTTATGGTTTCGTGGCACCAATTCGGGCGAAGATGCTGGCTTCAGATCTAATTCAATAAACATCGCTAATTGGGACGCTTCTTACAATTTTGTTGCTGATTTCTGGCGTCATTATTACAGGGGTATCCGCTCTGCTACTTATTTTTTGAACAGGGTAGATGAATGTGTAGAAATTTTGCAGGAAGCAAATGGCGCCGAAGTTATTAAAAGATACAAGGCTGAAGCAAGGGCTTTAAGAGCTTATTATTATTCAGAACTCTTGCGTATATATGGTCCTGTTGTTTTAGTGGGTGATGATGTAATAAGTCCCGACGCCCCAATATCTGACTTACAACTTCCCCGCAATTCAATGGATGAATGTGTGGCTTATGTGATAAGTGAAATAGACAAGGCAATTGCTGATCTTCCTTTAAAAGCGGAAGTGCAGTTTCCGCAAACCGGGCAGTCAACTGACCTGCGGCAAATGGGAAGGTTAACAAAAGGGTTTGTACTGGCTGTCAAATCAAGAACTCTTTTACTAGCTGCAAGCCCTTTATTTAATGGCAATGCCGATTATGCCAGCATGAAAAATGCGGATGGCAAACAATTGATCAATCAGACTGCTGATAATAGTAAATGGGTACAGGCGGCAGCAGCAGCAAAAGCGGTAATAGATCTTGGCATATATAGTTTGTACACCAATACAGGCAATTTAGTGCCCGGTCAATTTGATCCCTATATATCTACCCGGGATGTGTTGCTAAAAGATTGGAATAGCGAAGTCATTTTTGCCCGTGTCGATAATAGTTTGGGCGATTGGCAATATGAAGCCTCTCCCCGTTTGGATGGCAGTGGAATTGGTGGAGGTACCGGTGCCGGAGCTACGCAAACAATGGTAGATGCTTACTTTATGGCAAACGGGAAATCCATTAATGAAACAGGATCAGGGTACGAGGATAATGGGTTTTCTACTGCACCGGTTACTGTAAGCCCATCACTCAGTATTCCTGCAGGTACCTGGAAAATGTACAGCAATCGTGAGCCACGCTTTTATGTAGGTATAACTTATAATGGAAGTATCTGGATCAATACTATAAGGGGTAATAAGATAGTTGAGCTCTTTTATTCTGGCAATTCGGGAAGAAAGTTAGGCTCCGATTATTCTATTACAGGTTATGTTGCCCGCAAAAATGTCCAGATCAATGCCGGTCCTGGGGATGCTTCACGTACATTGATCCTTATGCGCCTTGCTGAATTTTATTTGAATTATGCAGAAGCGCAAAATGAAGCGACAGGACCTGATGCCAGTGTATACGCTGCGGTCAATGCTATCAGGGAACGGGCAGGTATCCCGGTACTTGAGCAGGGCTTATCCAAAGAGGAGATGAGGTTAGCTATTCGAAAAGAAAGAAGAGTGGAGCTGGCATTTGAGAACCATCGTTACTTTGACACACGTCGCTGGAAAATTGCGGAAACAACAGACAATGGCCCTTTCAAAGGTTTGAATATAAATGAAGGCGCCAGTGTTTCAGATGTTAATTTTTATCAGCCGGTGGTTTTTGAAAACCGTGTATTTCAAAAGAAACATTATCTGTTTCCTGTTCCGCAAAGCGAGATCAATAAAGATAATGCGCTGGTTCAAAACAGCGGCTGGTAACAATAATGATTACTTCAAGCCAATACAAATCTCTTAACTGAAATAATTTAATTGCGTATGAAAAAATATTTTTTAACAGGTTGCCTATTCCTTTGCTTATTTTTTATAAGGCAACAGGCAAATGCACAGGATATAATTGCGAATGGGGGCACGTTGAGTGTTTCTAAAGATAATAGCGGAGGCCCCAATGCAGGAGAGGGTTCATTAAAAGTGATTGATAATAATACGGGTACTAAATTTCTGAACAATTATGAATCACCATTATGGATACAGTTTCATTGTACGGCGGCGGCTGTGGCAGCTCAATACACATTGACTTCAGGTGGAGATGCTCCTGACAGAGATCCAAAAGATTGGACATTACAAGGTTCTAATGATGGTACTGCCTGGACTATATTAGATACAAGAAATGCAGAAGTGTTTACAGGAAGAACACAGACAAAAACGTACACTGTACAAAATCCTGGTTTGTATGCTTATTACCGGTTGAACATTACCGCAAATAATGGCGGCGGTCTTTTTCAAATGTCTGAGTGGCGTTTGTTAGAAGGAGTGAAACCCGGTGATCCAACTGACTTAGCAGTAATACCCGCTGCAGGCAACCAGTTATTCATCAAATGGAAAGATAATTCGGCCAATGAAGACTATTATGAAATTGAAAGATCTGCTGATGGTGTTTCTTTTTCAAAGATCGCAACACTGGATATCAATGCTGCGAGTTACGATGATCAGCCATTATTAGTAAACACAAAATATTATTACCGGGTAAGAGCATCAAACGTTTTTGGCAATTCTAATTATTCAAATATGGCCTTCGCAACTACGCTTAACCTGGGAGGCCAGTTGGAAGATATTACCAATGATGGCGGCACACTTACTCCGCAATATGATAATACCAATGCTAATGAAAATGCTTCCAAATTGATCGATAATAATTTTGGTTCAAAATATTTATTGTTTGGCAATGCGCAAACAAATCCTGCTTATCCCGGTGCTAATTATTATCTTGTCTATAAGGCGCTCAACCCAAAAATTGTTACGGGTTATACCATCACTTCAGCTAATGATGATGACAGGCGTGATCCAAAAGATTGGGAACTATTTGGCTCTGCAGATGGAACCACCTGGACATCATTGGATAAAAGAACGGAAGAAAAGTTCGCATCAAGAACAATGAACCGTTCCTTTTTCTTTGCCAACAGCACTCCTTTTACTTATTATAAATGGCATATCACTGCTAATCTAAATCCGAGCCAGGGAATAGCAGGGCAAATAGCTGAATGGCAAATATGGGGTATTGATCCTACAGCGCCAATGGTTCCGGCTAACCTGGAAATAACAGGCGTTACTATCACTACTGCTTCTATCAAGTGGAAAGACAATGCAAGTAACGAATCAGGTTTCGAAATTCAACGATCTGAAGATGGCGTTGCCTATACTAAAGCAGGCAATGCTGTAGCAAATGCCACTACCTATACTGATCAAAATTTATTAGGCGGCTATGAATATTTTTATAGGGTCCGTGCATTGGGCCTTACTTCCAACTCATTTTGGTCAAATGTGGTGGACACGGTTACCGATTACGATCCTAATCTTGCATTGACGCCAAGAAATTTAGCAGGGTCTGCTTTATCTGAAACAGAAATAAAATTGACTTGGGATGATAAATCTGCTAATGAAGGCGGCTTCCAGGTTGAAAGATCATTGGATGGCGCCAACTTCACTGTTATAGATTCAACTGCTGTTGATGAAAATACATTTACCGATACAGGTCTTGTGCTGGCTACGCAATACTATTATCGTGTATTAGCTTATAATAGTTTTGGCAATTCATTCTACACCAATATTGCACCTGTTATATCCGGTGGAAAAAATCAACCGCCAACGATGGGTGATATTGATAACCAGGATATCTGCGACGTTACAAATATTTTAAAAGTGAATTTGACAGGCATTACTGCCGGACCTGAGACAGGACAATTGGTGGCATTATCTGTAAGTACGAATAACAGTGCTATGTTTAGCGAGCTATCAGTAAGTGCGGTCGAAGATGGGAAAGCTATTGTATCTTATAAAAGTTCCGGAACCGGTGGCACAGCTACCATTACTGTAAAAGCAAAAGATACCGGCAAAACTTTAAATGGTGGTAATGACACGATGGAAAAAAGTTTCGATGTACTGGTAACGCCTGTAGTTATCACCGTTACTTCGGGCAGCAGTACAATGGCTCCACGAAGACAAGTTGTAACGCTTACCGCCGCAGGAGCTAATACCTATGCATGGGATAATGTACATGGTGTAGTGGGTAGTCTTGCGGGCACTCAACTGCAGGTGCGTCCAACCATTAATACTACTTATACTGTTACAGGTACCAATCAGCGTGGCTGTTCTGCTAAAGGAGAGATCACAGTTCAGTTAGATGGCGGTTATCGCATTGAACCGGTTAATATTCTAACACCGAATGGTGATGGGAAAAATGATAAATGGGTGATCTGGAACATCAACACTTTCCCCGATAACGAAGTGCAGGTATTTGACAGGGCCGGTAGAATAGTGTTTAATAAGAAGAACTATTCAAATGATTGGGAAGGGACTTATAATGGTTCTCCACTGCCCGAAGGTTCTTACATCTATGTCATTAAGCTGGGAACGGGTATAAAGGAAGCAAAAGGTGTGTTAACTATTATTCGCAATAGAAAATAATAAATCACTCATTTTTTTGAACCCTGCTAAAAATGAAAAATCAGAATACGGATAACACATATTTGAAAGATTTATACGGATAATATCTGTGTAAATTCCCGCCTGAACGGACGACCAGGCGTTTGATCAGTGTTATCCGTGTTCCATTCAAATTACTTAATCATTAAAAAAAACGAAAGCTCATGGGAGTAATTATAAATAAATCAAATTTCAGAACAGGGGCCGCTGCTATTTCCTGTTTGATTTTTTCAGTATTACTGAATAAACAAACCAATGCGCAGCATTTAAATCCATTTGGCGCTTCCTTTTTTCAAAATCAATATCTTCTAAACCCTGCTATGTCCGGATTAGAAGATGAATTGAAAATAAATGCAGGCTACCGGAAGGAGTGGAGTTCTATTTCCAATGCACCCAACAACCAATACCTTACCGGTGATTATAAATTTCGTGATAAGGTGGGTCTGGGATTAAAGATCATCAATGATAATGCGGGAGCTTTAAGAACCACTTCCGCCATGGCTACATTTTCTTATCATGTTCCGATTATGAATGAAAAAAGTAACATGCATTTCGGTATTTCAGCCGGAGCCGTTAACCGTGGTATTGATAATTCAAAACTCAATGGTGACGTAGATGATCCGCTGCTGGTAAATTATAATGGTAAAAGCACCCGCTTCGATGCTGATTTCGGGGCAGCTTATACAGATGAAAGAATTACTGTGCAAGCTGCTATGCCCAACCTGGTAAGCTATTTTAATAAAGATGAAAAAGATGCTGTGGACAGGACTTTTCTTTTTGCATCCGCCTCGTACAAATTTATTTTCAATGATGGCGATGACAGGATTAATATTGAACCCAAAGTTGGGTTCAGGGGTATCAAAGGATATGACCACATCTTTGATATTGGTTCAAATTTTTCTTTGAAGAATAATTTGTTTAATGCATTTGCTATGTACCATTCTACAAAGAATATAACATTTGGTGCAGGTCTTGGTATCAAACAACAGTTCCGGATTTTCGCCAGTTATACTTCCGGAACATCCGCTTTAAAGGGCTATAGTGATGGTAATTTTGAAATAGGGTTAAGTACTGCATTATTGAAAAAGAATAAATAAGCTATGGAAGACTTCCGAAGATTTTTTTCTTGCAGTTAGTTTGAGTATGATCTGTATGGGTTTGTCATGCGATAAGAAATTATCTGCAGGGCAAACACCAGCAGTATTGATTTCACCTGCATTCAATATTTATATAGTTTTGAGTATTGATTCTTAAAATCATACCATTTAATTTCCCAATAATCAACGAATGAAAAGAAAACTCCTAATCGTCGTTTTATCCGCATTTGCTTTTGCAAACTCATATAGCCAGTTAGTAAATAAAATAACAGATCCAGTAGAATGGATAAACCCTTTGATGGGCACTGATTCAAAACCTTCCTTATCCAATGGAAATACTTATCCATCTATTGCCGTTCCCTGGGGAATGAATTTCTGGACACCGCAAACAGGTAAGATGGGGGATGGCTGGGCTTATACATATGCTGCCGATAAAATAAACGGATTTAAACAAACGCACCAGCCTTCACCGTGGATGAATGATCATGGGCAGTTTGCCAT
>JAKFEJ010000663.1:0-12917 GCA_036675745.1 Chitinophagaceae bacterium
GGTGTTTTGGTATCACCGGGAAAGTTGGGACGCTTTAAACGATCATTGGTAATAATCTGTGGTTGTAGTTTTAAAAGCTCTTGTAATTTCAATGCGGCTTCATCCGTCATATTGGTTGGCGTGTCCCACCAAAGCACGGCGATCTCTCCATAATTGGTCATTAACTCTTTTACCTGTGGCACGGCTATATCATCAATATATTTTGCAAATGTTTTTGTTTCCTGTGCAGGGTCCCAATGCCCGTTATGTTGTTTTGTATAAGCATCAATTTTCGCAGAGTCAGGATTGGCCCAGCCTTCACGCATTTCTTTTCTTGCTACAGAACCACCGGGATTATTCCAGTCCTGCGCCTGCGAATAATAAAAACCTAATTTAACCCCATATTTTTTGCATGCATCCGCTAATGGTTTTAATAAATCCTTACCATAAGCCGTTGCATCCGTAATATCCCATTGGCTTGCTTTTGAATTAAACAAGGCAAACCCATCATGATGTTTGGCCGTGATAACGATATATTTCATACCCGCATCTTTCGCCATCTTCACCCATGCATCGGGATCATATTTTGTGGGGTTAAATTCTTTTGCTTTTTGCTGATACTCCGCCACCGGGATCTTTGAACGGTTCATGATCCATTCGGCTCCACCCCTCGCTTGCTTGTGCCCATGATACACGCCGCCCCACTGCGAATAAACACCCCAATGTATGAACATGCCGAAACGGGCTTCCCGCCACCATTTCATACGGTCGTCCATCGCACTGGTCTGTGCATTCAATTGAAGAACTGAGCTGAACAGCACAAATACAATAAATATTTTTTTCATGTGTTAAAGCAATCTCGTTTATTAAAAAGAATATAGCACGATTAACTTCTGCAACTAACCAATTATTGTGACCCGCTTTTTCCCGATAACTCGCTTTCTATTCATCTATTTTGGCAGTAAGCCACGGGCTTGCCGAAGGATCCGGTTGCTTGTTACCGGTTTCCGGTTACCCGTTACCAGTCGTTTTCACTTATTACGACTCATCTTCACTTTCCTGCTTTATGCCCAACATCAGAAGGATGTAAAATTTTTGCTTTCACCTCAGCAGTAGAAAATTCGTCTGCTCCTGTATCGGGTTTGGAATCCCTTGTTTGTCCATCCATGTCGGTGATTATAGTCGGATAGTCTTTTTTTGAAGCATCGATAGCAGGGCTTCCTTTCTGAAGATGAAATGTCCCCGTTGCATTCCGTACCAATTTTGGATCTTTCTCAATATAGCTTCCTTCAGGCATATCGCCGGCACCGTTTGTATTGAAAATTATATTTCCTTCCCACACATGATTGGCTGCAGGGCCAACAATCGTTGCAGCCGCATCTCCGCCCTGTATAATGTTGTTAGCAATGGTGATAAAGGTGGAACCTATCCCATTCTTTCTTGGTGTTTGCGCTATATTGGCTTTATTATTAACAAGTGTATTAAAAGCAATTACTACACGGTCGGGACGATCATGTGAAGTAAGTGGTGCGCCATCTGCCACTTCAGCGCCGCCATTGCCGATATTGATTGCAATGCTGCAATTCTCAAAATAATTGCTATGTATCAGATGATCGTCACCAAAAATCCGCAGGCCGGGAGTATTGATAAAATAATTACCATAGACCTGGTTGAAATTTCCATGCCGCAGTGTGAATTGTGCCGGGCAATTGCGAAACGTATTATATCGAAGCGTTACTCCTGATGCTTTTACAGAAATTAATTCATTTTCTCCTGCACAATCTTCAAATAAATTATACTCAACAATGCTGTTGCTTGATGAAAGGCTGAATCCGCTAAGCCCGAATTGCAAAGCTTCAGCGCCATTACGGTTTCCCTGGTTCTTATGTTTTTTAAAATAGTTATGATGTATCCAAAGCCGTTCAGCTATCTGGCTACCGCTGCCTTTTACAGCAATAAACTTTCCCAGCGAATCTTTATTCTGAAAAGTATTGTAGTCAATTTGATGATCACTACCTGCAACAGTCAGATAATCTCCTGTACCTGGCGTTTCAAAAACATTATGTGTCCACTCACAAAAATTTGTACCTGCGTTCAGTCTTGCTTTTCCCGCAGCATGTGTAAATTTAAAGCCACGGATAATGATATAAGCTGCGGGGCTAACCAAACTAAAACCACCGCTGCCGGTGATTTCCGCACTGCCTGCCTCCTGTGCTGCAATCGTAATTGGCAGAGACTTTGTTCCTACGCTATTAACTAAAATATCAGTAGTAGTCTTGTACACACCGTTTTTAAGGAAAATGTTATCCCCAGGCTTTGCTTCATTGATAGCATTTTGCAGATCAGCAATAGAAGAAACAATGATCGTATGAGCAAGGAGTTTTTCCAGGGCAATCAGGTTAATAAATAAAAAAACTATCAAATACTTTTTCATACGTTATTTAGAATGGTATTAAAAAAA
Organism: Chitinophagaceae bacterium; assembly: GCA_036675745.1. Classification (GTDB taxonomy): domain Bacteria; phylum Bacteroidota; class Bacteroidia; order Chitinophagales; family Chitinophagaceae; genus Terrimonas_B. Next base: position 2,441 of record JAKFEJ010000663.1, read on the forward strand.
CTTTCCAACGATCCGCTTTTCATTTTCAATTATTTATTTATCCAAAGGAATTAATTGCACTTCAAGTAATTTCATCAACTCAGCTTTACTGATATTTACTGGTTTAATTTCGATCTGGTGTTCCCCTTCGCTTGCTGTTACTATACCAACCGTTTTTGTAATCACCTGGTTATTCTTATTGTCTTCAATTGCTATATTATAATCAAGAGCCTTATCAATTACTAACTTACAATTGCCGCCGCTACTTTCACCGGCAAGATATTTTATCATTATAGTGTAGCGGCCTGGCTTTACAAAGCGAAAATTCCAGGAAAGAGATTGCTCAGGTTTTTTCCAGCCTTCAACATAATAACGGTTGGTTTTACCATCTCCAAAACCGAAACCTTTGCCATGTTGTGTTGCATCATATGCCAGCAGCCGGGTAATCGGAACATCAGGAGCAATGAATCTTACTGTATCAGTTTCAGGTCTTGTTTTCAATGCTAAAACAATAACTGTATTCGCCTTGTCAATTGCTTTTTCCGGAAGATCAACCAGGATATCTTTTTCATTCAATCTTGTTGCAGTCAATTGCTTTTTTACATCAACTAATAAATATGCTTTTTCAACCTGGCTTTTCAAGCCGCCTATATATAATTTTCCATCAGGAGGATAATTAAACACATGCAGGTATAGCTTATTATTCTTCACCGTACTTACTCCCCAATTTTGCAATGGCAAAGGACTTGCTTTCGTATCGTAAATACTTTCGCCATTTTTTTGCAACCAATCTCCGATGCCTTTTAATATTGACAGATCCTTTGTATCAAAAGCCCCATCTCCTTTCGGACCAATATTCATTAGTAAGTTTCCGCCCCTTGAGGCTGCGCTGGCTAATAGTTGTATAAAATGACTGACCGGTTTATGGCTGCTATCGTATTTTGAGTAACCATACGATTCGTTGGTAGTCGGAATAGCTTCCCAGTCGCCGGCAACAGGATAGAATTCAGCAGGGCGGTCTGCGGTATTTTTATAATCACCAAAATTGGCAGCAGCATTTCTTACTAATCTTCCATTCACTACCACATCCGGATCAGTTTCCCGTATCGCTTTTAAAATGCGGATGTTTTCAGACAATGGCAGTTTATGCGGCGTATCAAACCATAAAATATCCGGATGATATTTGGTGAGCAATTCTTTTATTTGCGGAATAGCTTTTTCATCCACATACTTTACTGCTTTAGGTAACCATTCAGGATGTGTGTCGTACCAGTTAGCGCCACCTAACAACTTATCGCCACCGGGATTATTGTATTCCCAGTCATTCCCCGGCGCATCAGGATGCTCCCAATCGAATGCATGTGAATAGTAAAATCCAAACTTGATGCCATGCTTTTTGGCTGCTGCAGCCAGTTCTGCCAGCGGGTCTTTTTTAAATGGCGTTTGATCGGTGATATCAAAATCAGAAACTTTTGAATCATAGATTGCAAAGCCATCATGATGCTTGGCCGTAATGATAAAATATTTCATTCCTGCTTTCTTTGCATATAGTATCCATTCTTCAGCATTGAATTTTTCAGGATTGAATTGATGAGACAACTCAAGATATTCTTTACGTGATATTTTTTCTTTGCGCATCAAATGTTCTGCATAGCCGCCTACCTTTTTTCCTTTCCATTCGCCTCCGGGCAATGAATAAATGCCCCAATGTATAAACATACCAAACTTAGCTTCCCTCCACCATTCAATACGTTGCTCATGCGTTTTCATTGAAGCGGTCCACCAGCCATTCAGCGCTTCATCAATCGCTTTTTGATCACGGGCTTTCGCATGATTGAACATTTCCTTGTCTTCGTCGCCGGCGGTTTGTGCGGAAAGAGTTTGCACACACAATACAGATGCAACAAAGCACACTTTAAAATATTGATACGATTGTTTCATTGGTCATTTTGAATATTTATTTTACCAGCTTTGGTTCCCTGATCGGCTTCGTTGCGTCGCACTCTTGTGCTTTCTGTTCGCTATTCGACAACCCACCCCGGTCATTTCAATTTGGAGCTTCCTATATTCGCCCCTCCAAGGAGGGGAAGTTTTCCTTAGTTCTGCATTGCAAATCCAAACATCATAACTATCACATCAGCTATAATATCTCTACTCGCCATTTTCGAAGAGTTTTATTCAATCAAACTCTTCGAAAAGCGAGGGCTGTGCTTAGATGGCCTTCTCCTTCGGAGAAGGTCGGGATGAGGTGTCACCAGATTAGCGGGTTCCTCACCGGCAAATTTCTTATCACTTCTTCCACCGTTGGTGAATGATCTAATTTCTTCCATGTATCAAACCATTCCTTATTATTAAATGCATTAGCGCCAAATAACAAAAAGGGATGTGCAACCGGCCAATTGTCCCAATACATCACATCCTGTTTATGCGGCCACTTTTTTTTATCGGCAATAAAAGGATATAAATATTCGATCCCTTTTTTAATTGATTTTCCATCAGCAGTCTGATAATCCCATAAGTTGTCTTTTTCAGATGAAAGAACCTGGCAAACAGTTGCCATAGCATCAAGATTAAAGATGGAATAGCCATAAGGTTTTGTTCTTCTTATTTCTCTTGGGAAACTACCATCAATCGCCATCTGGTTTGGTAACAAAATATTTTTATACCGGTCGCTGCAAAATTTTATTAACTGTTCATTGCCGGTAAACTTTGCAAAAGCTGCTACCTGCATTACCCAACAGGTACCGTGGTTATTTTCCGCATTCATTTCATCCTTACCATACTTGTGCGTTGTCAACCATTGCAGGTATTGATCAAACCAATTCCTTATCGCTGCAATGTCCTGCTGGTTTATTGACTTTGCATTCAGCATCGCCATCAATCCCTGAACCACTTCAATAAAATGAATCGTGTCAATGATACCAATACCCCTGCCGGTAAAACGACCTTTAATCGCCTGTGCGTACAACAGGTTAGGATTCATCATGGTTTCTTTATCAACAAACCATGCCATGCAATGTTTCAAAGCATGGTGCACATATTTTTCATCACCGGTCAATTTATAGGCAGAAGCTAAAGCGCCAACAACCTGGCTTAACCGTATCATCGCATGACGGTGGGCAACAAAATTGTCCGGATTGGTCATACCATCTTTTTGTATATAAGGGCTGTCAATACCTACAGGATTGGGCCACCAATAATCCCCTTCAGAAAAAAAATCATGCTTCCCCCCTGCGCTTCTTGGTGATGTTTGAGCTGTAACAGTAACGGGTTGTTGCTGTAAGGCCCACGCTGCTTTCTCCATAACCTGCTTACGCAATATTTCTGCGACTTCTTTTTTATATGAATACGCATTAGCTTTTTCTGCTTTTTGCTGAACAGAGCAAGCAGCGACCAAAACAAATATGAAAATGAACGTAAATTTCATTGTGTTGATTAATTACTCTCTGCCGCGGCGGAGCGGGGGTTCATAAACTTCCATGTTACCTTACCTACATTGTTTGGCTTTCCTTTCTCTGGCGCTGAGAACGTTCCTTTCCATTTTCCTTTTTTATCTTTCACTACTTTTATTTCCCGCCAACTGTATTCACCCTTTTCATAGTTGAACGTTTCTCCATCATCATCATATAAAAAATAGCTGCCGGGCTTTTCACCATAATGTCTTATTTCAAGATCCACTTTTTCACCAGCTTTTGGCGCATGCAACAACGGCGGCATCATGGGGATGATCGCTCCGTCTTTTACATACACGGGAATTTTATCCAGGCCAGGAGTTACTGTTATTATTTCACCATCTCCTGCATATTCACCAGTATAGAAATCATACCATTTACCTTTTGGCAAAACAACTTTCCTTGTCGTTTGACCGGTAAATACCGGCGCTACCAATAAATATTCGCCGGCCATATACTGATCTTTGATCTCTTTGCTTGTTGCTTCCGCATAAGGATTTTCTTCAAGATTGGCGCTACCCGCTTCTTTCTTTACTCCCTGTTTGAATCCAACTTCTAAAGACATGCCCCTGAAGGGCGGAGTCCCTTCAAAATGATATTTTGCAAATTCAGTGTACCAGTAAGGCATCATTTGCATACGTAACAAAGCCAGCTCTTTTATCTGATCAGCCACTTCAGGATAGGACCAGGGTTTTGTTCCGCTTGACCATGCATTGATCATAGCCATCGGAGAAAAAATAACTGTTTGAAAACGCCGCAACCATTCTTCACCTGTTTTGGAAGCCCTCGCTTCAGGTGTCCACAACACTCCGGCATAACCACTATTGATCAATGCGGTGATAAAATCTTCGTGATTGTAATAATCATTGTAGATCACATATGGAAAAGAAACAGCACCGGCATTGGATGCACGAACCAACCCATAAGTACGTTGGTTTTTCTGGTGAAACATTTCTGCACTATACCGCATCGCCAGCACACCATAGGTCTGTCGCATTTGTTCTGCACTTATTCCAGAAGGAAATGTAGCTACATCCGGCCAGAGATAATGATCATATCCATCCACTTCATCAATCTTGTACCCGCTGACACCAATATCAACCTGGTCTTTTTGCAATTGCCCAAAGAAAATTTTCCTTGCCTCGGGAATTGTAAAATCAGGCGCTTCACCAACCCATACTGTATGCGAACCGGTATAAGGTGTAATGCTTTTATAAATAGAAGCCTGCTTTGATACATAGGGATTGATCCATAAATTCAGGCGGATGTTTTTAGCCAGCATTTTTTTTACAAACGCTGCCGGTTCCGGGTAACGTTTCTTATCCCATTCAAATGTACCGGGATAGGCTTTGCTTTGCCAACCGGGTTCCAGGCCGATAAAATCTAACGGGTAACCTTTCTCTGCAAAAGCATCCGCTTCTTTTTCCACTTCATCGGCCGTGAACAATGATCTTACCCGTTGTGTAAAACCCAAACCCCAGCGTGGAGGCAATACACCACCACCATTGAATAAATTAAATCGTCTTACAGCATCTAATGTTGTTGGTCCTGCAAATACATATACTTCTGTACCGGCAGCAGGAACTAATATTTCCACCGCATCGGAATAAGGACGTGAACTCCAGCTTTTATCCGTATTGCGATCTTTTTCTGCCGGGGGATTCTTACTGTCTTTTCTAGCACCCGAACCCGCATATACATTTATATATCGTGCAGAATTAATAAATACTCCATACCCTTTTGAAGAAACATAAAATGGTACGGGTGCATGCGTACGGCCGTTATCCTTACCACCATAATGATCTACGTGTAACTGTAAAATCTTTCCACGCTGGTGCACGGTCTGAAAATTCAATCCAAAACCATAGAGTTGCTCTTCTTTTTCCAAAGGGAAACGTAAAGACGTTTTTCCATCATTAACTATTCCGGCAATATCATTTTGTAAAAATGGAAAAGCGGCAGCACCCAATTTTGTTAATGCTTCCATGTTGGGTAAAGCTCCTGATGCTTTTAACAGATCATAGGCTTCAGGTTTTCCAACAATTCCTTTCCATACACCACTTGCTACTTCAGTCCATTGCAAATCCTGTGCTTTAACTATGAAATTTGTGAAAATGAAAAAAAGAACAACCAATTTTTTACAATGCTGCATAATCATTTTTTTTATAAAGGAATGATCGTATAGGTTTTACCTTTCTCTGTTTTAAAATCAATGGTATATTCTTTTGACTGATTTACCTCAACCAATTTTGCATCAGCATTTTTTTTGTACGGTGGTTTGCCATATACTGTATATAAAGGATTTGGATTCTCTCCTGATGCAACGGTAGCTTTCACTTCAATTACTTTCACTGGTTGCAAACTACGTATGCGACAATTGCCACCATTGCATGAGACTATTTTTGCCTGTTTCAATTTCCCATTATCCCATTCCATATCAACTTTGAAATTGCCCCGTGCCTTTATTCCTTTTATAGATCCTTTTTTCCAGATAGCAGGTAATGCTGGCAAAAGAGAAAGCTCGCCTTCATGGCTTTGCAAAAACATTTCTGTTATGCCTGCAGTAGCTCCAAAGTTTCCATCTATCTGGAAAGGTGGATGTGCATCAAATAAATTCGGATAAGTGCCGCCGCCGCCCATTGTTTCTCTTTTTTCAGTAGGGTGAATATAAGCGAATGCGGCGCTTAAAATTTTGTAGGCATGATCACCATCCTGCAATCTTGCCCACCAGTTTATTTTCCAGGCCATGGACCATCCTGTACTTACATCACCGCGATGGATCAATGATTGTTTGGCTGCAGCCGCCAATTCAGGTGTTGTTTTTACCGTTACCTGGCTCCCGGGGTATAAGCCAAATAAATGTGAGAGGTGACGATGCTTATCTTTCGGATCATCCCAATCATTAAACCATTCCTGGAGTTGACCATACTGACCTATATGATAAGGATATAATCTTTCTTTTGCTTTTATTAGTTTATTCTTAAAATCAGTATCTGTTTTTAATATGTCTGCTGATTTGATAACGGCTGTAAACAATTCACGGATGATGGACATGTCCATCGTAGATGCCATGCTCAATTGATGTTCTTTTCCCTTTATCTTAACAGTATTTTCAGGTGATGTGGATGGATTGGTTACGAGGTAGCCTGATTTCGGATCTTCGATCAACCAATGCAGAAGAAACTGTGCAGCGCCTTTCATTAAAGGATATCCTTCTTCTTTTAAAAACTTTTGATCACTTGTAAATAAATAATGCTCCCACAAATGCGTACTGAACCAACCGGCAGCCATCGGCCAGCAACTCCAGCGTGGCATGGCTTTGGGATCATACCAACCTTGTCCGCCCGGCGGTGATGTTTTTGCCCACAAGTCAGAATTATGATGCGTCACCCATCCTTCATTAATATTATAATTTGTTTTTGCTGTTACCGCACCATTCACCGCCAGCTCTTTCATAAAATCAAATAAGGGTTGATGACATTCGGAAAGATTTGTATTCTCCGCCAACCAGTAATTCATTTCCGTATTGATATTGGTTGTATAGTTACTACCCCAGGGCGGCTGAACATGATCATTCCAAATACCTTGTAAATTAGTTGGTCTTGAGCCAGGTCTTGAAGCAGCTATCATCAGGTACCGGCCAAACTGATAATATAGCATCGCAAGATGATTGTCACCCGGCCCTTTGGTAAAAGCAAGTAAACGTTGATCGGTTGGCAAGTTTAAAAGCGATGAATCTGTACCGAGGTCAAGTGATACACGATGAAACAAGGATTGATAATCAGTAATATGATTTTTTCTTAACTGTGTGTATGATTTCGCTATTGCCTTTTGCAAATTTGCTTTTGCTTCTTTTGAAGGATCTTTGCCCTCTAAGCCAGCAGACTTATTGAATCCATTAAAACTTGTTGCACCGGAAAGATAGATAGTAACTGTATTTGCATTCGCTATGACCAAATGATCGTTTTGTTGTTTTATCGTTCCACCTTCTGTTACCAGTTTTACATGCACTTCGAAATTCATTCCTTCACCATTGGGGTTTTCATCATACACTACCTGTTGTGGCTCGGCCTCCCGGTTAGCTACAAACTTTGGCGCTTTACCCCTCAACACCAAATAATCGTCGGCAACAGCAGTGGTCTTGTATCGTAATTTACTTGTAATGGAAGTAGCAAAAGCAAGAGCGCCTTTTTTGTCAGCCGTGATCCGCACCACCATTATCTTATCAGGATGATTGATAAAAGTCTCACGCTGATAAGTAACTCCATCTATTGTATATTTTACAATGGTTGTTGCATTGTCCAGGTCAAGATCACGATAATAAGAACTGGTTACGCTGTCTTTTGAATGGGCTGTGAGCCAGAGATCAGCCATTGGCAGATAACGTGCAGAATAAGGTCCGTGCATTTTTCTCCATATCGTTGTTGCGCTGTCATAATTGCCCTCAAAAACCTGTTGACGTACCTGGGGTAAAATAGATGGACCTTCGGACTCATTACCCGGATTAGGTGCACCGGACCATAACGTATTATCATTTAATTGAAACCTTTCTTTTGCAATACCACCAAAAACCATCGCCCCTGTTTTTCCATTACCCAATGGTAATGCTTCTTCCCATACGCTTGCAGGTTTATTATACCAAAGTTTCAGGTTACCATTAGTTTGTTTCTGTGCATTGACTGAGTAAAAAACAAAACTGACCGCAAAAAGAAATAACAATTTGAATCCTTGCATGAATTAAAGATTTTTAAATACTGTTGGAACTGCATCAACTTTCGCACTGATTACGTTTTTCCATTTTTGATTTTTACTTTTCATAACGGCTCTAGCGTTATATAACTGTACGCAATACCTGCTTGATTTTCGTGCCGGCATACAGCTCTTAGCAATAATCTTTTCCATTCAACATGAATAGCTCTCAACAAATTCAAAATGGCGGAAACCGATCTTTCCCGACTGCTTATAATCACCTGCTGCAGCAAAACATCTTCTGTTGTTACATTAATTTTTTTCGAAAGTTCCTGAACTAATTTTCTTTTTGGATCAAAGACCTTAATTGTCGGATCGGTTCCCGCCTGTGTTATTGGATGATAAAAACGGGTTTTAATAGTATAATATGATATCCCGTGCATGTAATCCTGGCAAAATAAAAAAGGGCTTATTCAACAAATGCACTATTGCTGAAATAAGCCCTGTCGAAAATTTATATTATCTGAAAGGGTGAACTACACCGCCAAAAACATGAATTATGCCATTGGTAGCGATATACCCGCCTGACCTGTCATTCGTTTTATCATTAAACACAATCGGGGCCAGGTCGTTATTGCTTGCCAGTTTAAGGTTAAACATTCCTTCCTGGTCAAAGCCCTTTTCTTCGTTGGCATAACCAAGCATTGACTCTTTGCCGGTAACTGTGCCCGCAGGCAACAATGACTTTACTGATTTATTAAGATTATTCAGATCATTAAAATTAAATTCCCCTTCGCCGATCAGGTATAAAAAATAATTCTTCACCGTTTCAACCGAATAGTCTGTCCATTCTTTAGCAGGCGTTGTTTTCGGAGCTCCTGTAATGGGGTCAAGAATAGGATCACCATTTGCATCTTTTCTCACTATCGGATAGCTAAAGAAAAAGCCACCGGTTACGGAAACAACACCGCCACTGGTTTTTGTTATCCTGATCGCATCGTTGTGTAAAAAAATAAACGTTCTGCCTTTTTTCTCGTACTCGCCAAGGTCTATTCCGGCATATTCAAGGCCCTTCTTCATCATCCTGAGTACAGTATCGGCAGGTTCAGGGCCATCAGCTCTTTTATCCAAAAACTGTTTCGCCGTTATGTTGATGTGCGGATCAAGTGTTTGAGGCACATAATTATAATTATCCTGCCTTTTCAGACCAAGGAATTTTTTACAACCTGTAAACGTTGCCATCAATGCCAGCAGAACAAATACATTGGCTGCTTTTAATATATTATGCTTCATCTGTATATTTTTTATTTTTTTTTGGTCACATAAAATTCGTCCCGACCCCTGATGGGGTATTTTATACTTTTATCTTAACCGCCATAACCCGGGTTCTGAGTTAATTTTCTATTCGAGTTAAGAACGTTTCTGCTGATGGGCCAAAGAATTTTCCTGGGATCTGAAAAACCGATAGGATCGCTTCCCGCTTCAATTTGCCTGCGTTTCAATATAGGATCCATGATCTCTATTACTTTATCTGTACGTACCAAATCAAACCATCTTTTTCCTTCACCCAGCAATTCATATTGCCTTTCCTGCAAGATCGCATTTTGCATATCCGCCTGAGTAGCTACCGCAGGATCTGCAGCATCATACTCCGCAATGCCTGCACGTTTACGAACAAAATTGAGGTACTTCAATGCCCCGGCCAGGTCCGCATTTCCGTTTAATGCCTCTGCATATAATAAATAAATATCCGCAAGCCGGTACATAGGCAGGTAAACCGATTTTTCCTGCGAGTAAAACGTTGCCAAATCAGTAGAGTTAGTTGGTGCAACCTGGTTCACCGGTGAAGCATACCATTTGACAAAGCGATCACGGTTACTTTCATTAGGGTAACGTGTAAACACATCAAGTGTTTGCCTTGGTCTTATATCAGGCGGCGGCGTAGCTGACATATAGGGAAGAAACCAGTTGGCCCAAAGATCTTCATCAATTACAACCTGTTTATTATTGTTGGTCCATGAAATTTCCATACAGGCACAGGCGTTCGTTTCAAAATCCCAATGTAAGCTCCAGATGGCTTCAATGCTTTTAGCGGGATCGGTAAATATATTTTTCCAGGTCTCAGAAGCCTGCAGATTTGCAGCAGAAGCCCCTGTATAAACTTTGCCTGTAGGCCCTTTCGCTTTAAAGAGATTAGTGATCCATTTTATAGCATTGGTGTAATCTTTTCTCCACATATATACATCAGCAAGTATGGCACATATAGCCCCTTCACTGATATTATATACAACCGCTGTTTTATTTTTAGCGGTTAGCTCATACGCTTTTTCAAGGTCTTTTATAATTATCTCATCAAA
>JAKFEJ010000444.1:0-1824 GCA_036675745.1 Chitinophagaceae bacterium
AACAATTACCTGTTCAAAATTATCACTTGATTCAAACAAGCCGAGGAGATTATTGGTGACCTCTGTTCCCCAGAAACGTTCAAAAGTTTCTTCATACTCCAGCATGATTTCATTATTTACACAGGGTGTTCCTGTAAATACCAAGGTTCAATTTGAGGGTAAAAAAATCTGATTGATTGTATCGTAAAGGAGTAGTTTTTTGTGGTTGTTTGTGAATAAAGAGTGAGCAAGCCGGGTTATTTTTTATATACAGACGCAGCGCTTCGGGCCACGTTAATTTTTTGTGGATATCGCCTATTATTTTTTGTGTTTTAATTTGTTTAGGCGGCTATAGCCTGGCTGGCCTGTTCCATTTTTCGTTTGAGTATCCGCTGACTGATAATAGAAGCATTGGCTGTAAGCATACCAAAAAATATCCAGCACTTTTCGGTGTGTTCATTGCGGGCATTTACTTTTTGCAGCAGATAATGATTTTTCTCATTGCCAAAACTGCCTTCCAGTTTTGTCCCTCTTTCTTTGTTCAATATAGCTCTCATTGTTTTTGCGGCTTGTATGTCTTGTTGTTTTTGCCGGCCCTTAGCAATAAAATTGGTAACGATATTGTTTTGCCTGGCGTATTTTCTATTGGCATTGGTGGCATAGATGGCATCGGCACTGTGGTGAGTGCATTTTCCAAAAAGTGTTCTTTGTAAATAAATACCGTTTTGATAACGGGTGCCTTCATTGAAGGCGTCATAACTAAAATATTCTATAAAGCTGATGCCATCTATTTGCAGTTTGTTGACTTTAGCGCCAAACTCAACAGCCTTTGTTTCCTTGCCTCTTACAATAGGACGTATGTAGGGTTTGCTCAATGATACAATTCGATTTTTAATAGGTTCATTAGCCGGACCATAGGCTTTATGGTGCTGCTGTTCGTATATTTTGAGTATTGTTTGCAACCGGCGCTGATACCGGTTGGATAAAGACAAACAATATTTTTGTTCAAATTTTCTGATCTGCTCTATTAAGCGAATCAAAAAACGAAGCAGTTGTTTGCGCAGTTTCCTTTCCTGGCGTTTTGTCTTCTTTTTCCGCTTTTGATAAGACAATACATTCAATTTGTGTTTATCATAATTGATCCGGCTGCGGCGAAGCTTTGCGGCTTTACGCAGCTTATTGAGTTGCAGATATGTTTCATTGCAGCATTGCCACAACAATTTTATATCCGTCGGATGTGCGATACGGCTTTCATAACAGGTAGCATCCTGGAAACTGATAGTAGTGTGTTCCATATATGGCTTCCAATAGATGGCTAATTGTTGCTGCAGTTCTGTAATATCAAGACGGCGGCCAATATAACCACGCCAGGTGCTGGGAAGATTAGTGTCTTTTATTTTTTCATGCGGCCTTAATTGTATGCCGCAAAACATTTGCATGCTCCAGTCATAGTTGATTCGCTCTATCAGCATCTCATCACTCAAACCCGTGTAATGTTTGAGGATCAGCAAAGCAATGCCTCCTTTTAAATCAAACCAGGGCCTGCAGCCTTTGCCACTCAGACTGTGCCTGGGTGGTGGAATTTTAGCAGCCAATTGCTCAAAGGGAATCGCAACATAGAGTTGCCCAAGATCAGAATCTAAAAAACGTTCATGGAGTAATTGTTGGTGACCAAATAGTAAATTTGCCATAGTTCTTAAAATTTAACCGCCTCACTTTGCGCATTTCTCATGCCATTGTGAGGCTTTTTTAAAAACTATTTCTGCACAATCCAGCTTCCAGTGTGGATTTCGTATTTACAGGGAGACCCTACACAAATAGTGAATTTGTTTTCGGGAAAAGCAT
>JAKFEJ010000665.1:0-12908 GCA_036675745.1 Chitinophagaceae bacterium
TTTTTCTTTTTTCAGTACAGCTCAGGTCACAAATGAAAAAAGACTCTTCTACATTTAATTCTGAATTGAAGAATTCGTGATTCACAAAAGTTAATATTTAAGTTATGCCAAACGATTGCCTGAAGCGGAAACGCTTCCCTCTTTTTTTATTTTTTATTGTACTATTTTCCTGTCTTAGTACGCAGACATTTGCACAAAATTCCATTACGGGTAAGTTGATTGATTCGCTGAACGGTACACCTGTCTCAGGAGCCACCGTGAATGTATTGGGCTCAACTGTTTCTGTAAAAACGGAAACAGATGGAGCGTTTTCCATTGTTGCCAAACTAAACGAAACATTATCGTTTACCCATGTAGGGTATGCACCCATTACTGTTACGGTGGGAGGATATGAACCACTGATTGTAAAAATGCTTGCTACATCAACCGAACTATCTGATGTAGTAGTAGTAGGTTACGGACAACAAAAGAAAGTAAGTGTAGTAGCCGCTATTTCTACTATGAGTGCTACGGGGTTGCGACAAACACCTGCGGCAAATATTGGTATTGCATTAGCCGGACGTTTACCTGGTTTAAGTGTGCTGCAACGTTCTGGTGTTCCGGGTGGAGAGCAGATGGAATTCTATATCCGTGGACGGAGTACCGTGAATGGCCAGCAACCATTAATGCTGGTGGATGGGGTGGAAAGGGATTTTACAGCACTTGACCCAAGAGAGGTAGAAACGATCTCTATTTTGAAAGATGCTTCTGCAACCGCCGTATACGGTGTACGTGGCGCCAATGGTGTTATTATGGTTACTACTCGTCGTGGTAAGGCGGGCAAAGCCGTTATTGATGTTACGATGGAGCAAAGCTGGCAGTCACCTACCCGTATGCCTGAAATGACCAGCGCATATGATTATGCACTATTGACTAACCAGGTAGAATTACAAAACGGACGCATACCCATTTATGATGATGTTGCATTAGAGCATTATAGGTTGGGAGACTCTCCTGACTTATACCCGGTAAGAAATTATGTAAATGAATTTATGAAAGATGCATTTCCCATGCGCAGGGCTAATGTGAATATAAGCGGGGGTAATGACAAAATGCGTTACTTCACAACAGTAGGCTATCTTTTTCAGGAAGGTATCTTTAAAACAGAAAAATTTTCAGAATACGACTACGATCCCACTTCTAAAGCCAGTCGTGTAAACTTCCGCTCAAACTTTGATATTGATGTCAACAAATCATTAAAATTATTTTTGAATGTAAGTGGTTACATGCAAAAGAAAAATGATCCTGTGATTGTTCCATTCAATGGCTCTTATCTGAATGATGTGGCGGGTTACTCGGTTTTAATAGGTTCATTAATTCAAACACCTAATAATTATCATAACGATTTAACGCCTGATGGGGAGGTGCTTACCACATCTTTAAAAGGTGGTAATATCAATAACGTGCCTTATGGTATGTTAAACCGTTCTGGTTTTCGCAATACGATGACCAACCAGGTAACAGCAACATTGGGTGCGGAGCAAAAGCTTGAGTTTATAACCAAAGGGTTATCGGCAAGAGTGGTCGCATCCTATGATGCGACGGCCATTAATCAGCAGATAAGACAACGATCTTATCAGCTTTATGAGGCAAAAAAAGATCCCGCTAATCCCGATGAAGTAGTGTATGAGGAGACCGGCACTAACCCAAACAGTTCATTATCGGATGGGCAGTCTCAATCACAATGGAACCTGCTTAATATCGATGCGTCGCTTAACTATAGTCGTTCTTTCGGTCCGCACAGTGTTTCAGCCATGGCCTTGTTTAATCGCTATCAACGCACGATCAATATACAACTGCCTTTCAATTATATTGGTACGGTAGGTCGTGCTACTTATGGCTATAACAATAAGTATTTGGCTGAGGTGAATTTTGGATACAACGGATCAGAACAATTTGCACCTGGTCATAAAATGGGTTTCTTTCCATCTGTTTCGGTGGGATGGGTTGCCAGTAATGAGGACTTCGTAAATAAAGCATTGCCCTGGCTTTCGTTTGCGAAACTGCGTGCTTCTTATGGCCAGGTAGGTAATGATAATATGAACGGCTCTCGTTTTGCCTTCCTCACCTTGTGGAATGGCAGTTACGAATCGCAGATCGGGAATGATAAATTGGTTTGGGAAAAAGCGAATAAATTAAACGTAGGCCTTGAGACCAGGCTTTTCAGAGACTTTAGTTTTGACGTAGATGTTTTTTACGAAAGACGTAATAATATCCTGATCCCTGCTACCGGTTTAGTGCCAACAGGAATGTTTGGTACGGGCGGTGTATTCAGCTCCGGTATTATACCAAAAATAAATGCGGGTGAAATTGAGAACAAAGGTTTTGAAATAGTACTCGGCTATCAGAAAAATATCAGCAAAGATCTGCGCATGGATGTAAGACTTAATGGCGCATTCAGTCGCAACAAAGTCTTGTACATGAGTGAAGTATTATTGCCTGAAAGCTATGCATATCGTCTACGTAGTACAGGTTATCGTTTAGGTCAGAATTTTGGTTATGAAACAGCAGGCTTCTTTAATTCCGAAAAAGAAATTGAGGATTGGTATGATCAAACGGGAATTGGAACTGCACCGAAATTGGGAGATTTGAAATACCGCGACATGAATGGTGACGGCATTGTTACAGAAGAGGACCAGGTACCCATTGGTGATCCGGAAATGCCGGAGTGGACATTTGGCGGGGCCTACAGCCTTAGCTACAAAAGTTTTGACTTTAGTATGATGTGGCAAGGTGTAGCGAGCAGAAGCTATTTGTTAACAGGGCAAAGAATTTTCGAGACTTATAATTTCAACGAATGGCATAAAGAGGCCTGGAGCCAGGAACGTTTTGATAACGGATTACCTATTACGTATCCCCGCCTGGAGCCGGGTAGCGGCGCGAGCAAACAAACATCTGATTTCTGGTATACCGATGGCAGTTATATACGCTTAAAAAATCTTGAACTAGGTTATACGCTTCCTGCCAATCTATCCAGGAAAATAGGCGCTTCATCAGTACGTGTTTATGCGAATGGGTTAAACCTGCTCACCTTCGACAGGTATCCCGTAAAATACCAGGACCCGGAACAAAATAATGAGATGATGTACCCGGTTTTTAAAGCCTACAACGTTGGGTTAAATGTATCATTCTAAAAGTATTTACCAGGAAATTTTGAATATTATGAAAAAATTATGCATCTCCTTCGCATTAATAGCAGGACTTTTTTTCCTGAATAGCTGCGAGAAAGTGTTGGAAAAAACGCCAGACGGGCAAACTACTATTGACAAAGTATTGAGTAATTTCAATCGTACCAAAGGCCTTATAGACGCGGTTTATGGAGAGGTTTACCAGGGACGTGACCAGGTATCTTTCGTTTTTTCTCCTATCGAAAGCCTTACAGACAATGCATTTTGGGCGGCTACATATAATGCATACAAATGGCATAATGGCGCTTTGTCCTTATCCGATCCTGTAATCACCTGGGACTGGGCTTCTCCCAATGATCAGTTATGGTCTGATTTCTGGCGTGGTATACGTCTCGCTAACAATGCTATTAAATATTTACCGCAATCCACCGCTCCGGGGCTTGACGCGGAACTACGTGAAAAATGGATAGCAGAAGCCCGTGTGTTGCGCTGCTGGTTTTATTTACAACTGCTGGAATTTTATGGGCCGATGCCGTGGATTGAAGAGCCATTTGATCCAAATTTTATGGGATGGAACGATTTGAAACGCCCCACCTATGATGAAATCGTTTCGAAAATGGAGGAAGAATTACTTGATGTCATCAATTCAAAAGTTTTAGTTGATCGCCAGGAAGTTGGCAACCTGGACATCAGAAAGCGTGTAGATAACGGTATAGCATATTCCATTCGTGCCCGTGCATTGCTATACAATGCAAGTCCGCTCAATAATCCAGAAAATGATAGAACCAAATGGGAACGTGCAGAAGAAGCTGCACAGGATGTGATTGATATGCCCGCTTACCAATTATCAAGCATGGCGGATTATAAAAAGTTATTTGTTGGTGCAGCTGCTTCGAGACCAGATGAAGTGATTTGGCGTGCCTGGGCCGATAATTCGCATATTAACAACACTAACGGAGTAGATGTAGGAAGTTATCCGTATGCTAATATCAACCATATGTGGAATTGCGGAGAATCTCCTACGCAGGAACTGGTGGATGCTTTTGAGATGAAAAACGGCGCATTACCGGTAACCTATAATGATAATACACATACCAGCATTACCGTTACACCGGGTGCAGCAGCGTTGGGTTATAGTGAAGCAAAAGGTGGAGACCCTTATGCAAACAGAGACGCCCGCTTCTATATAAATATTGTTCACAATATGATGAACTATGGGGTGCCTTACAACTGTACGCAACCGTATATAATAGAAACATTTGTAGGAGGTCGCAATGGCTTTAATGATGTAATCTCACAGGAAACACAACGTTCTTGTACGGGTTACTATAGCGGAAAAGATAAGCAAATTAAATTTTGGGGTCCGGGTGGTACAAATGGTCATGACGATACATATTGGGTATTCTTTCGCTTAGCAGAATTTTACTTGCAAAAAGCAGAAGCGCTATGTGAGTTAGGTGACCTGGGTGGCGCCGCTACTGCTTTGAATGTGATCAGGGAAAGAGCATTGCAACCAAAAATTGAAAATGTGCCGGGCTTTCAGAATACACAAGAATCTTTACGGGAGCGCATCCGTAACGAACGCAGAGTGGAATATTGCCTCGAAGGGCAATATCGGTTTGCTGACCAGCGTCGCTGGAAAATCCTTAACCAAACCAACCACTTTATCACAGGTATGCGGATTACAAAAGACAATGATGGGAAATTCAATTATCAGCGTAAAAAGATCCGGGATTACCAATCTTACACAGATAAATACCTGGTAATGCCTATTCCCTTGGAAGATGCTAAAAAAATGACCGGAATGACTCAACCATCAGCCTGGCAATAGACTATATAAATCATTAGATAAAAATATTTGAACATGAAACGTCCATGATAAAATTTTCATTATATCACACAGAGCAATGAAAATTTTATCATGGTAAGTTCCATCTGGCTAAAAACAATAAAAAATATATAGATGAAAAGAATTCTCTATCTGGCTGTTCTGCTTTTATTCTTAACGACAACATTTGTTAGTTGTAAAAAAGATAAAGCAGATGTTCCTGTTCCCGTTGATGGGTTGACAGCATATACAGGAAGGAACCGTGCGAAAGTGGAGTTTACAGTACCTTCTGATGCAAAGACCGGTAAAGTTTTTTATGGCATAGGAAACTTTGAAGAATTTACTGTTTCAGATCCTAATGCTGTACAAAGCGTAGTAGTAGAAGAATTACCCGAAGAGGAACAAATTCTTCGCGTGGTAACGATAAATGGTGATGGTACAAGCTCTGACCCCAGGGGTATAAAACTAAAAGTGTATGGCGCAAAATATGAAGCTACATTAAAGCCAAGAAAATGGGCCAACCAGGTCACTAATTCGGCTACTTCAATAGAATTGAAATTTTTCGAAGCGGTAGCTACTGAAGTGGGTGTGTGGGTAGTGTACACGAATACCGCAGGGGCCATGGATAGTGTGATGATGAATAGCACGGCTACCAGTATTGAAATAAATAATATCGACACTTCTAAAGCGTCCTATTATTATTCGGCATACAAACCATATGCAGAAGCGATAGATGCATTCAATTCACCTTCACTGGGTTTAAAAGAGGCTTTGTCGTTAAATTTCACAAAAGGCAATTGGGTGATTGCTGGTGTATCCAGCGAGGAAGCAGGAAAAGGAGCAGCAAATATTATTGACAATGATAGTAGCACGGCCTGGCATTCAGAAACAGGATCCTCTTTCCCTCATTGGATCTCGGTAGATATGGGTAGCTCAAAATTAATTGACGGCTTCTACTATGTAAACGATCAGAGCGGTGCAAAAGCTGCCAGAGAATTAAGATTTGAAGTAAGTGACGATAATACAACCTGGAAAAATGTGTTAGAAGCAAAGGTGGCAGATAGTTATCTTCGTCAGCGTTTACCGCTTGATAAAACAGTAACAGCAAGATATTTTAAAGTTACGGTGCTAAGCTCCTGGGATGTCACAGCCACTAAAGCGCAGATTGGGGAAATTGATGCGTACAATATACAAAACGTTAGTGCTGAAAATGGTAACGACACCTATACGAATGCGACTCCTATAACTTTAGTGAATGCAAAAGCTCCATTTACAGGTGATGGCTCCGATCTGTTTTCGCCGGTAGGATCAGGTAGAATGCAAAAAGTGGTGGGATGGACACATAATGCCAGTGCCTATGTTACGTATGACGCTACTCAGCCCGCCAGCATTACCTTATTTACGGCTGCTGTATGGGGCTTGTCTCAGGTTACCAATGGCAAAGTGTATCAGTCTGTTGATCTTCAGCCAGGAAAATACTCCTTGAAAATACAAGTAGGAAAAGCAGACGGTCCGGTAGATGCTCATGGATTGGTTACTACCAGCGCATCCTTGCCTGATTATACAGATGTACCTACAGATGCAGGCACTATCAAATATCTTGACTTAGCCGATAATCAAAACAAAACGGTTGAAACTGTTTTTGAGTTAACAACTGCTGCAACGGTTAAGGTGGGATTTGTTTATAATGTGCTGGAGCAATATAGCACCAAAGGCATTCCCTGGTCAACATTTTCTATAAAAGAATTTAACTTAATTAAAGTTCAGTAAAGACGTAGAAGGAGTAATGTTGAATACTTTTCTGTACCATTAGCTACTGCTGTAGCAAGGACTAGCCATGTTTAATCGCATACAACTAACCTGGTGATGAAAACAAAAGTTATAACAAGTTTGGTTTTGATTCTACTGTTGTCTGCGACCGCAGTTATCGGTTGCAAAAAAAGCGGCAGTAAAGGATTTGAGATAACAGGCATTAAATTAAGTGCAACATCTTTGAATTTAAAAGCAGGTGAAAGCCAACAGGTGAAAGCAGCCGCTATTCCGGCGGCTGCTAATCAACCTAACTTTAAATGGGAGTCAGCCAATAATTCAATAGCTACGGTTAGCAATGGCCTGGTAAAAGCGATAAGTGTTGGTGAAACGGTCATTACCGTGAGTACAGCTGGAATTATTAAAACACTTCCCGTTAAAGTTGAACCCGCTCCTGCCATTGGTTATGCTTATACCGATACTGTACTTCGCATAACATTAAGAGGAGCCAATTACGCTTTTGCTAACCCGGCGGAATACGGCATATATATTCCCACACGAACAGAACCACTGAAGGGTGTGTTAATTATGCAGCATGGTTGTGGTATGGAACAGTTCGGTATTACCAAACCTTACGATCTGCAATACCGGGCATTTGCACGCAAGTGGAATGTAGCGATTATAGAAACAGCACTCTATGGCAACTGTGGAGGTTGGCGCAATCCTGAATCAGGAACAGGTGATGCATTGATAAAAGTATTGAATGATGCAGGTGTTGCATCTGGTCATCCTGAATTAAACACTGTGCCGTGGTTATTGTGGGGTCATTCGGGAGGAGGGTATTGGGTATTAGGTATGGTTAGATCTTATCCGCATCGCATTATGGCTGCGGTATGTTATTCCCCTGCCTTCGATCCGCAATGGAACTATCCATCGGCTGCGGCTAAGGTTCCTCTTCTCACCCGCCATGCCGGCATTAATGACGGTAATGCTGATGGTGTACTTTGCCAGGCCACTTCAGTCAATGCGTTCAGGAAATTAAGGGATATGGATGCACCTGTCAGCATTGCACTTACCGAATCGCAAAACCATAATTTTAGCTACATCCGGTATATAGCCATTCCTTTTTATGAGGCGGTAATGAAACAAAGAATGCCACAAGATGGCGGCACAGTCATGAATGACCTGGACCGCACCCAAACATGGTTAGGCGATACACTTACTCACCAGTTATACAAAGAGTCAACTTATACTGGCGATAAAAAACCACTCTGTCTTTTTCCTGATGAGACTACAGCTAAGAACTGGAAAGAATATGTAACCACAGGCACGGTGGCCGATAAAACACTTCCCCCCGCACCTTTCAACCTGGCTGTAACAAAAGCGGGTACTGCCCTCGAAATAACATGGGCGGCCGATGCAGATATTGAATCAGGTATATTACGGTTTGAAATATTTAAAGACGGCGTACTTGCAGGAACTGTACCCGAGTCAGGGGCTTACCAGCAATTCGATACAAATGGCGACAATACCAAACCCGTCGAAGTTGCAGCAATGAAGTTTCGGATTTCAGACGCAGAAAGTGCAAATGCCACCATTAGTGTCAGAACAATTAACCATTTTAACCTGGCATCCGGGAAGACGCAAATAGTTTACACTAAATGAAAAGGAGTATGAATATAATTGCTGCGATTTGCATCTATTTTTTATCTATCACTACAGGGGCAGGTTGCAATAAGCATAAGGGCGGCGAAGCCTACACGCTAAGCAATATTAACCTAAGCAAAACGGCTTTGAATTTAAAAGTGGGAGAGACTGAGCTATTAAAAGCTGCTCCTGTTCCGGCAGTAGCCAATCAGCTCAGTTTTCAATGGGGCTCTGCCGATAATACGATCGCAATGGTGAGTAATGGGTTGGTAAAAGCAATAAAAGCAGGAACAACAACTATTACTGTCAGCTACGGGGGTGTACAAAAAACCATCCCTGTAACAGTAACAGATCTGGAAGTGCCGGAAAAAGAAGCTGTACTGTATCAAAAATTTTTGAACAACAGCAGCTCCATTCCCGAAATGATATTGAATGGCGTTGCTCAATATAATGCAGAAGGCTTGAATGTTACAGGAAAGAATAACATCGTCAAGTTAGATAAATTTTATGCGCTTGCCGAACGAAGGGTTCAGTATAAGGTAAAATTTTCAGCCGATGCAAAAGCAATCTTCCGCAGTAGTGAAGGTGATTTTAATGCTTATGTGGATGTACCGAACAAACGCATTTCCATTGCAACCAATCCCGCTAAAGAAATAGCAGTAAATTTTTTGCAAGCCAACCGCGAGTACCTGGTGGAAGTATATCATATTTACCAGGAGTCAAAGCTGCGTATTGTTGACGTACTCTCCGGCCAAACGGCAGAAATTGCTGCGGTAAATGATGGACAGGGTGGAGCAGGACAGGGTGTTCTGCAACCGGGTTTTGGTGTAGGCATGCAATGGGACTATTATTGTTTTGGGTTAACGGGTGGCACTTCTATGTTGGTAAAGCAGGTCGTTGTGTATGCGCTGAAGAAAAAAGTAAAACTCCTGATGTATGGCGATTCCATTACGCAACCTGAGGGTTATTTCCCGACCAAAGATTTTCCGCAGGCATGGACACAACAGGTGATCAACAGATTGGGTGGCGATGCCATGTCCAGCGGACGCGGCGGTGCCCAGATAGATATGGTTGCCAATTATATCAAAAATGAATTGCCTTTTATCGAGGCTAAATATGTGATGGTTACTATTGGCACCAATGGTGGAAATACAGAGGCCAAACTGACTCAATTGGTGGATTATATTAAATCGCAGGGAGCTATTCCGATACTGAATAATATTCCATCGAATGAAAGCGGTACGCAAGTAGCAGAAAGCCTGTTAATCGAACAAGTGCGTAATAAATCAGCTATTAAAGGCATCAGGTTTGACCTGGCTACTTCCCTTCTTGGCGATGGTAAACAGGTAGACAAAGCAACGATGTATTGGGAAGATTATACTGGCAGCTATGGTTGGCAAATCTATCACCACCCGAATGAAAAAGGGGGAAAGAAAATGTTTGATCAAACGCTGATCGATATGCCTGAAATTTATCAATAGAGCTTATACTTATGAAAAGAATTAAAGATGCCCTGGTACGTTTTTTAGTACTGGCGCTGGTTATTTATTGCAGTAGTTGTAAAAAGAGTGTGACGCCAGATGCCCCTGCTCCCCCGGTGGAGCCGGAAGCAGAGCAAGTTCCATCTGTAAATCGTATAGTAGGAGTAGACCAGTTTGGCAGAAGCTTTGGTACAATTTCTTCTGTAAAAGAAAACAGGCAGGTGGGTCTTTTCTTTTGGTTATGGATCGGCCAACCTTATGCAAGCGGCATCTATGACGCTACGAATATTTTGGCCATGCCCAATGGTTTAAAATTATTGACAGATCCCCTTTCGCAGAATGAGGCCATTAGTCCGGGCGGGCAAGCACATTTTTGGGGCGAGCCACTTTGGGGTTATTATAACTCGGACGACGTATGGGTTATGCGTAAGCAAATTGAAATGTTGACGGTCGCAGGAGTGGATTTTATTTTCTTTGATGCCACTAATTCCTTTATTTATAAAAATGTTTTTTTGAAATTGTTGGGAGTAATCGATTATTATCAAAAAGCAGGCTGGTCTCCACCTAAAGTAGTTTTTTATACACACTCTAAGTCTTTCCAAACAATAAGAGAATTATACCGGGATTTATACAAGCCGGGATTATACCCTGATACATGGTATAAAGTGGATGGTAAGCCGATGATCATTGGTTACACAGATCCACAAGATGATTTAAATGAAGCGAAGTCACGCAACGATAATACCTATACACCAGGCATTTTATCTAATGAGATACTTAATTTCTTTCATTTCAAGCGACCGCAATGGCCAAGTGATCCTGTATATCCTGATGGCTTTCCCTGGGTGGAATGGATATTTCCACAACCATTGCATAATGGTGTTATGAATGTTACAGTAGCAAGCCATCCATCTGTGCCCATGTCTTTTTCTTTAACAAGAGATAATATGATTAATTGGGGTAGAGGTTGGGATCCAGATACTAGAACAAATGTTGCAGCAAATATTGATAAGGGTACTTTTTTTCAAAGGCAATGGGATCATGCAATAACAACGGACCCCGGAATGATTACTGTTGGTGGTTGGAACGAATGGATTGCCTATAAACAAATTTATTGGGATGAGTACGTGTTGGTGGATGCTGCGAATAAAGAATATTCACGGGATATTGAGCCCATGAAAGGGGGATACGAAGATGCTTTTTATGTACAGCTGATAAAAAATATTCGCCGGTACAAAGGAGTAAGCACTACTGAAAAACCAGCCATTAAGAAAACCATAAATATAAATGGAGAACCTTCACAGTGGAATGATATACCTGCTATCGGTATTAACATGAACGCAGAACGTAGTAGCAGAAACAATTATGGGGCTTCTACCAAAATTCTATATGGTCAACCTGCGGCTGATAATCATATCAGGGATATTAAAGTAACGCATGATGATAAAAATATTTACTTTTTTATTCGTGCAAAAAATCGCTTTACAACAAGCGGTGGTAAATCCAATTGGTTAAATATTTTGGTAGGAACAGGAGAACCTGCTTTGAAGAATTGGGAAAGTTATGAATACCTGCTTGGAGAAAATTTTAAAGATGGTAGTGTTTCTGTAGGTAGATTAAGCGGCGATTTTAAAACAACTTCTACTGGTACTGCCAGGTACGGGCAAAACGATAATATTATACAGATCGAATGTTCAAGGGAGGCTTTAGGACTCAAAAGCACTGGTAAATTTTATTTCAAAGTAGCGGCAGGGGTGGATGAGCCTTCGGAGATCATGTCTTACTACACCTCGGGTGTTGCCATGCCAATGGGGCGGTTAAGCTATATGTATGAATTTTAAATAGCAGTAAACTAAAAGCAGGGAGACTACTGATTTTTTAGTCTTCCATTTATTCCCTTATAAACAATAACTGATTATGAGCATTTATGAAACGGTTTAAACGGACTATAGCAATTCAATTTTTGCCTGTTGCTTTGATGTTATTGCCTGTTGCGATGCTTGCACAAAAGCAGCGATCAGCAAATGTGGAAACCCATACACTTCCCAATGGGAAAGTATTTGTCATTACACAAACGAACACGAATTATATCATTGATTCTGCCCGCTATGCTGTTTTTATTCCCGATGGCATTGCTGCTATTCAGGGTGTATATATTCACCAGCATGGCTGCACCATGGAAGGGCGGGGACTTGCTACAGCATTTGATGTACAATACCAGGCTTTCGCTAAAAAATGGAACCTGGCGATTATCGGACCTGATTTATATGCGAAAGCAAACTGCCATGATTGGAAGAATCCATCTTCAGGATCTGCCGTTGCTTTATTAAAAACACTAAAAGAAATTGGCATTCTTACAGGGCATACAGAAATGGCGGATGCACCATGGTTGCTATGGGGTCATTCAGGCGGCGGGTATTGGGCACAGGCCATGATGAAAGAATACCCTGAACGGATTATGGCGGTCTTTAGTTATTCACCTGGATTAAAGCCCGATTGGGATTATCCGAAAGCAGCACAAAAAATTCCGATTATGATTCGCCATGCAGGCCCGGAAGGTGATGCTTGTTGCTGGCAAACTGCATTAAAGACATTCCATCAATTAAGAAAGCCCGGTGGCTATGCAAGTATTGCTTACACTGCTCACCAAAACCACAACTATAGCTATGTTCGGTATATCTCCATTCCATTTTATGAGTCCGTTCTTTCTCAACGGCTTCCTGTCGGGAAAAATAAAGGATATAAAAACATGCGAAACATGGATGTATCTAAGGCATGGCTAGGCGATACATTGAGTTTAAATATTTATAAAGCCAATGCATACCCTTTAAGGAAAAGAGATGCTGCCTGGTTCCCAGATTCTACTACGGCTGTTAAATGGAGAGAGTATGTTGTTACAGGAACAGTTGTAGATCGCACACCGCCGCCTGCTCCTTATGGCTTGCAAATGAAACGCCGCCATAACGTAACTGTAGAGCTTACCTGGAAAGCAGACGCAGATGTTGAATCAGGTATCAGTCATTTTAATATTTACAA
>JAKFEJ010000356.1:0-1823 GCA_036675745.1 Chitinophagaceae bacterium
CAACTTGGTAAACGGACTTGGCCAGATCAACCGCTATTCGCTTCATCACGACACTCCCAATCTCAGTCACCACCGTTCTCGGTATAGAACTGTGGCGCGGGGAGAGTCCATTACAGCATTCAAGGCCGTTCGCTTCGCTCACTCGGGACTGCGTTCCGCAGCCCCTTAACCTGAACGTTAGCCCCTAGGAGATAGCATGGAGGTTTTCTTCAATATTCTTGCAGCACTTGGCGGCGTATCAGCAGTATTAACTGGACTATTTGCATACATCGGCAATTCACGACTTGAGAGTTACAAATCTCAATTGCAAGCGGCGAATGAAAAATTCAAAAGCGTACTTGAAAGCTCCGTACATGTTAGCAAGTCACAATTCGACAAAGAGTTTGCTATTTACCATCAAATATGGGCATGCCTTATAAAATTAAGGGCCAGGACGCTATCTTTGCGCCCGATACTTGACCACGTAAACCCAAGCGAAACAGAGGAAGATCGTGTAAATAAGCGGCTTACGGCCTTTGGCGAAACCTTTTATATCTTTAGAGATGTAATGGAAGAAAATAGGCCGTTCTACTCAATTACTGTTTATGATTCATTGCAGAAAATATTCAACCTCTGCCACGAAGAATCTATCGAGTATCAGTGCAAAGAAGATGGCTGGAATGTTGAGTACTGGAAAAAAGCAAAAACGAACCATGAAAAAATAACCTCAGAAATCGAGGCATGCTGCGAGCTAATCAGAACACGTATTACTTCTCTCTCCGTGGCAACCTAGAGGCTAACTAGTGGTTCAAGCCGCTCGCTTCGCTCACTCGGGACCGCGTTCCGCGGCCACTGAACCAAACGTTATGCGCCTCTCAAGCTCAGCAGGCAATAAGAATGAATGAAAACATTAAAGTTAAGGCAAAGGAAGTTGTTCGGAATGGAATATCCGATATTTTAAAAAATTACACTGAAAATGCACTATTAATTAATGCCTGCTTTGTCGCTTCAGACCGGTACAAGACATTAACAAATACCAGCGGACTATCCACAACACAAAACATACCAGCTAAATTAAGGCTAGACCAAGAAATTGATTATCAGTACACAAATAAGGAGCTGGTAAATAAATACAGTGGCGACGTTTTAAATGTTATTTTTAAAAATTATTTAATAACGTCAATTTCGTTAGTAGATGCCGTCCTAGAAGATCTCTACGAGTTATTTCTAACCAGCATCGAGCAAGGCATTCCTGAAAATGAAATTGACAAAAAAGTCAGGAGTGCTTGGGCGAATGACAATATCATTAATTACTTCATAGACAAAAATAAAGCCGGCTTAAAAAAGCCAGATGACATGAGCACTCCTTTTGTTGAGTCCTTAATGCGCTATAAGGAACTTAGGATAATCAGGCATTCCTTGGTTCACTCAAATGGTGTTATTGACCAAAAAAACATGTCTGCACTTAGTGAGTACCGGGATATCACTCCAGCCGAGAGAAAATGCTTTTCAATCATTACCTCTCCAATTATTGAAAATGGAAATCGCGTAGCGCTTTCCATTAATACCACCCTCTCAATCAGACAATATCTTCATAGATTTCTACTGTATATTCTTAAATCACTAAATAGCGCATAACAAACGGTTCAAATCGTCGCTTTGCTCTCTGGGACTGCGTGCCGCAGCCCCTTAACCTAAACGTTAGGCCTCGCAGAGAACCCGCCGTGACCGAAGAAGAGTCTCTCCTCGCTGCCATATACGAAGACGTAGAGCTGCACTCGTATGACGCCTCTTGGCCTCAGGCGTTCGAAGTCGAGCGAGATCGCCTCCTGTTTCTGTTCCC
This sequence comes from Chitinophagaceae bacterium, assembly GCA_036675745.1. Taxonomy (GTDB): domain Bacteria; phylum Bacteroidota; class Bacteroidia; order Chitinophagales; family Chitinophagaceae; genus Terrimonas_B. Next base: position 1,823 of record JAKFEJ010000356.1, read on the forward strand.
A
>JAKFEJ010000549.1:0-1812 GCA_036675745.1 Chitinophagaceae bacterium
GTAATTTGTCTTGCCACAGATTACACGGATACTTGCAAAGCAAGTACACAGATATATCTGTGTAAATCTGTGTTAATCCGTGGCAAAATAAATAATTCAAACAGAGTTTCTAAGATTGCTTCGACCCGCCGGGAAATAATTTGTCTTGCCACAGATTAGACGGATACTTGCAAAGCAAGTACACAGATATATCTGTGTAAATCTGTGTTAATCCGTGGCAAAATAAATAATTCAAACAAAGTTTAAGATTGCTTCGGCCCGCCCGGAAGAGTCATTATGTATTTGGGCGGCCTCGCAATAGGCCTTTGATATATTCATTAAACAACAATGCAGGGGGTACTTCTTACTTTTGTGAACTATGGAACAACAGATGGTATTAGTAAATGAAAAAGATGAAATGACAGGCACTGCCGGAAAAATGGAGGTTCATCAAAAAGGATTATTGCACCGGGCCTTCAGTGTTTTTGTTTTTAACAGCAAGGGCGAAATGCTTTTGCAGCAAAGAGCCGTCAATAAGTATCATAGCGGAGGTTTATGGACAAATGCCTGTTGCAGCCATCCCCAACCCGGAGAAGAAATAGAGGAAGCGGCCAAACGAAGATTGAAAGAGGAAATGGGATTTGATATCCCGGTCACCAGGAGTTTTGATTTTGTTTATAAAGCAAATTTTGAGAATGGACTGATTGAATACGAATTCGATCATGTATTTGCCGGTGAATACGACGGGCCGGTTAATTTTAATAAAGAAGAAGTAATGGATATTTGTTATAAGTCAATGGAAGATATCCGTGATGCTTTAAAAACAGATCCTCAAAATTATACAGCCTGGTTTCAGCTTGCATTTCCCAGGATCAGGCAATGGCGGAGTAGCCGTTACAGATAGGCTATATTGGTTTTTAATAATAACTATAATATAGCTTCAATCCAGATTACTTCGCCCGGCCCGGAAGAGTCATTATGTCCCCTGTTTCATTGGGGCCGGTCTCGTAATGACGGGATACCCGGTGGCTTTGTGAAAGCTTCCCGCACCAGGATCCTATCCAGCAATCATTGATCCGGGTCCATTTGCATAAATTCTCTCTTCACGGCTTTCAGCATACTGAAAAGTTGGGCCACTTGTATCAATAACATAACGGCAAGTGCCAGCAGGACATACCAGGGCAACCTGATCTTTTCTATATTGGTGATGTTCTGAAATTTCTCCAAATGCCATCCTGCCAACGCAGCCCCGAAAGCCATTCCTACCAATAAAAAAGAAAGAAGGGAATAAACCACTTTCATAAACATGATCCGCATAGTGGAATAGCCAATCTTAAAATTTTCAAAAATAGCGGCGGGTATAATTAATATTAAAGTGATCCAACTCCAATTGCTGCCAAACCAACTATCGCTGAGAGCAAGATTAAGTCCAAGTATTAATACAATAGAAAGTAACCCCCAGGGAAACATAAGAAATGAAGAAGAGCGTCCTGATGATTGCGTTGCCATAATTGCTGTTTAATGGAAAGAAAGATAGAATAAATCCGGGTAATAATAAGCGGATTCTTTGGGTGCATTTCAAATGGAGGTATCACTAAACCCACCCCTTTCAAAATTTTTCTATTCGCAAATCCTTCTGCCCCTCCGGGGAGGGGAGGGAAAGAGTTGGTTATCGAAAAAGCCAAATCGTGTTCTTTAGGTGCATTTTAAATTGCGGCATCACTAAACCCACCACTTTTTAAATTTTTTCTATTCGCAAATCCTTCTGCCCCCCGAAAGGGGCTACGGTGTGGACACATCTTCGAATACAAAATACAGGAACACGGATGACAC
>JAKFEJ010000458.1:0-1811 GCA_036675745.1 Chitinophagaceae bacterium
TTCAAATTGGCAGCGGTCAACAGCAGGTTGTTATAAAAATAATTACTGCTGAATCCGGCTATCACCTCTCTCATCCTGTATTGGGTGTTGAGAAGAAAAGTATTTCCGGTGGCTTCAATAGCCGTTTCTAAAATAGAACGGTTAAATCCTAAACGGGCTGCCTCATGACTTAATACAGTAGGCGGGAGTTGCCAATGATCACCTGCCAATATAATTTTTTCTGCCAGTGGAAAAATGCACCATGCTAATGGCTCGATGCATTGACCGGCTTCATCAATCACCAATGTGTGAAAATTGAGACGATCAATATCTGCATCGTATAATCCGATTGGCGTACCGGCGATCACCTCAGCTTCATTAAAAAGTTTTTCTTCGTTGTAGGCTCTTAATTTTTTTATTTCGTTTCGTATATTCTTTACTTCTTTGAATAAAAGATTTCGTTGTTCCCTTTCTGCTTTACCAAAACTCCGTTTATATTTCAACGCCATCTTGCGGAATTCTTCAGCTCTTATCTTTAATTGTTTGATCTCTTTTTGTTGCTTGCTATTGGCCAGCTTTCCTTCCGGTGTATGTGAGAAAATGGTTTCATCTACTTTACTGGTATTACCCACTCTTAATAATTTAACTCCCTGTTGAATCAGGCCCTTGGAAATATTATCTACCGCTGTATTGCTTGGTGCAGATACCAATACTTTTTCTCCGGCCCTGATCAATTGTTGTATGGCTTCGATCAGTGTTGTGGTTTTGCCGGTTCCGGGAGGGCCGTGCACAATAGTGATTGGGTCGTTTTGTGTAATAGCTGCAATCGCCTGTCGCTGGCTTTCATTCAACTGTTGATTGCGAAAGTTGAGCGAAACATTTTTTATTGCTGATCGTGCAGGCGTAGTTATCGTATTATCATGTAATTTTTCAAATAATTTATATAAAGGTTTATTATTCTCCAGTTCATTCAGCATTTTTTTCATAATGCTGGTTGTTCTTGTATCAGGCGCCAATTTGATTCCGACACCGTCATCTTCTATCCAATCAGGAAAGTCGGGAGCGAATAAACGAAACTCGCCTGCCTTGCCATCCAAACTCAGCAATACAGCTTTTACAGGTTCCTCGCCGGCAATGAAGCATTCAACGGCAGCACCATCCTTAAACATATTTGCTTCCGGTGGAAAGCTGAGCTTGAAACTTATTTCCGGGTAATCGGCATAGCCAAAATTCTTCCGGGTGACGATGATAGGATGCAGGGCAAGCCCCTCAGCTTTTAATTGTTTTAAGCCATGTTGCTGATCTAAACTGTATCGCTGCGCCTGTTCTTTTTCTTCCAGGTTGATGCATTTCAATAATGTTTGAATGTGAGGGTGCATGCAGTGAAAATAGAGAGGAAAGAATGGATAAAAAAATGCCACCCAAAAGATGGCATTAATGATATAGATAAGATGTATTTTAACTCGTCTTGAGCTTGCCAATAATTTTATTTGCTGCTTTCAGTTTTTCAGGAAACAACACTTTACCTGAAAGTTTGTCTAACGATTTGGATACTTTAATTTTTACTCCTACAGCCTCTGCACCTTTTATTTTCTTTATTTGTTTCATACGACAAATTTACACTTTTTTTCTTTTAACCATAAAGCCAAAATAATTCAGGTTAATTAATATTTTGAGGTGCTGGAAAGATATAAGTTTTGCCATACCGATGTGTGAAATGATTTTTCCCAAAAGAGATGCATAATGGCAATACACTTTGCATACTTATTTTTTGCGAACCCTGGTAGAAATCAGATTGCAGCAAATGACACAACCTTATTACCTTAGTAAAA
>JAKFEJ010000477.1:0-12838 GCA_036675745.1 Chitinophagaceae bacterium
CGGTTAGGAAATCATGCTCCGCAAATGAAGGCGATGGAAATAGATTATTATCCTTCGAAGCTGGTCAATTGGAAAGAATAATTTCTGGTTTCACCCTGGTTCCCGTGCACATATTGAAAGAATAAAAACAGTAATGTTGTGATCAGGTATAAACTTATTCTCGCTATGCTAAAAGTATAAGAAGCATTAAAAGCTGGAATGAATTACAATAACATGATTATTAGCCAATCACATTTTCAAAAACAAACTACTTCATGTATTTTCACTGTATAAACTAATTGCTTACAGTGTATTTAAAAACCAGGTATTTGCTTACGGTAAAATATGTATTAAAAGCAAACCTGCTGCTATTACTGCTGTTGTTTAATACAGCAGCCCCTGCACAACAACCTGTTTTTACCAATCAGCAACACTTTGGTGTGGAAGAAGGACTGCCGCAAAGCTATATAAGCGGTATTATACAGGATAAGGATGGCTTTATATGGCTGAGCACATTGGATGGTTTATGCCGGTATGATGGCAGGAGTTTTAAGACCTTCCATTACCGGCCCAATGACAGTACCGGCTTAGCCGCCAATTCCATTAATAACCTTGAGCAGCAAACAAACAACACTCTCACTTTATATTATAGCCCATCACAGGCAGATGATTTTAACCTCAGGACTTTTAAAGTAAGCCGCAATAATATCCGGAATAAAATACGCAACATTCCCAATACCTTTTGGCAGATGCATGGTATTAAAACCACTTCGGATAACTGGCTTTTTATTATGGCTGATTATAAAGGGGTGGGCTGGCTCAACAGCACTACCGGAAAAACTTATTATGCTAACAAGGCGAATGGTTTATTGCATGAGGATACTGTAACCGCCATGATCCAATCAGCCGAAGGAAAGCTGTACCTGGTTTCTGAAAATGGGGTACAGGTAAGCGATAGCAGCCTGCAAAAATTTGAATTTATACGCTTTGCCACCAATATAAAAAAACTGCCGCGGGGTTTAAACAGGGAAGTCCCTTATGAAAATTATTCCATTGCCTGCTTACCCCATAACAGGCTTGCCGTTTACGACATGGATAAGATCGTAATTCTGGACCTCACAAAAAAAACCAGTTATATTTATTCAATACCTCCTCCAACAATAACGGGAGCTGTTGCAGCCGTCAGGACTCTGCAAGTGGATGTTAATGGACAGATTTATTTTGCAAATTATGGACGGATTTTCAGGTTGACTGAACAGGGTGAACTGAAACTATTATGGGAAAATACCACCACTCCAACTTTACGCATCAGCGCAGTTTTTATAGACCGTTCGGATGTATTATGGACAAGTGTAAATGCACAGGGAGCACTGAAAATAGATCTGCGGGCACTTCCATTTCAATCCTACAACTATAAGACTAATTTTATTTCGGATATCATGGAGCAGGCTGGTGCCAAACGATCTGCATTTCCGCCGTACTGGAATCACACGGAGGCTTCGTATTCTTTCAGGCAGGCTTACGACAGTAAGGGCAATTTGTATGTCTGCTATAATATACCCGATAAAAATGAAGTATACCAGATATCCGATAAAAATGAAGTATACCAGTTAAACCAACAAGGCTTTCGTTTGCTGCCGCATATACCGGACAATACTATTTATTCAGCAATGCTAACAACGCCCGATGATGAGGTATGGGTTTTTGATCAGCAGGGATCTGCCTGGCATCGCTGGAAGGCCCCGGAAGCTGTGCCCGAAAAAATATCGCTGGATAAAGAAAGTATGCGGGGCATAGAACTGGCTGACGCTAAATATATCGGTGGCTTTGCCTGGTTATCTACCTATAACCATGGATTATTACAATACCTGGATAACAAAAGGATCAACCAGTTTACCGGCCCACTGCCCAATGGCATCATGCCTAAAACACTTACAGAAATTTGCCCGGACCCGGTAGATAAAAATAAATTCTGGATTGGTTCAAGGGGCGGGGGATTGATATTGTGGGATGTGCAGAAGGGGCTGCAGCGTATTTATACAGTGGAAGATGGTTTGCCCAACAACACTATTTACTGCATACTGCCCGACAAAGCCGGGAAAATATGGTGCAGTACAAACAAAGGGATCTTTAGATTTGATGTCGCAACAGGGCAGGTTACTGCGTTTGAAAAAACAGATGGCCTGCCCGGCAATGAATTTAACAGGGCACATAAATTTATGTTTTCCGATGGGCGGCTGGCCTTTGGTGGCCTGGATGGATATACTATTTTCAATCCCGCCGATTTTGATTTCAACAATAAAACAGGGGATGTTCCGGTGCTGGTTACCGGCCTGCAGATCAATAGCCAGCCCCAGGGTTTCAGCATTCCCAACAGCATTGTAAAAGAACCATTGAGTGTACTATCGTTTATTGAGTTGCCTCATCATAAAAATTACTTACGATTCGAATTTGCAGCTCTCGTATTTAACCAGCCGCAAAAAATAAAATATCGTTATCAGTTAAAAGGTGCTGATGAGGGTTGGGTTGAGAACGGCACTAATAATATTGCCTCTTATGCAGCACTAAGGCCCGGAAGCTATATATTCAGGATAAACGCTACAGATAACAATGGATTATGGAGCGAAACGATAAAAGAGATCACCATCGTTATTCATCCCCCGTTTTGGGCCGAGTGGTGGGCTTATCTTATTTATGCATTAATAGCGATAGGTTTGGTAAGATGGTATTTTATTTTCAGGGAAAGAAGAATAAAAACCGAACAAACCCTTGCCTTCGAAAAACGTGAAGCCCTCCGTTTAAAAGAAATGGATGAAATGAAGGACCGCTTTTTCAGCAATATCACCCATGAATTTCGTACGCCGCTTACATTGATCATTACGCCTTTGGAAAAACTCGCCAGGGATCCATCGCTTTCCGCAGCCGCCATCAGCACTGTAAAAACTGCGCAGAGAAATTCCAGGCAGTTATCAAAATTAATTAATGAATTTCTTGATTTTTCCAAACTAAATGACGGGCAGCTCCAACTTAAATTGTCCACCGGGGAACTGGATCTGTTTACAGCAGATTGTGTACAATCATTTGAAGTCGGCGCAAAAGAAAAAAATATTCACCTTTCTTTTGCTGCAACGGGTATAGCAGGATTTTATTTATTTGATGAAGATAAATGGGAAAAGATCATCACTAACCTGTTGAGTAATGCATTAAAATTTACGCCACAAAATGGAATGGTTTCAGTTTTGCTTTCAGCAGAAGCAAATGATTCGATACGGTTAGAAGTAACAGATAGCGGGCCGGGCATACCCGCTGATCAGCAACAAAAAATATTTAACCGTTTTTACCAGGTGGATGATTCCGCTATACGAACCTATGGTGGTACCGGCATAGGGCTTTCGTTGGTGAAGGAACTTACCGGGTTGATGCAGGGCACTATTGAACTGGATAGTAAACCCGGACAACCTACAAGATTTATAGTGGAGATTCCGGTGCAAAAAGTACAGGCACATCAGAATATGCCGTTGACAAATAAGGTATCTCTTGAAAAACAAATTAAAAATGCCAACGGAGAGGATGCACCATTGCTGCTGCTGGTAGAAGATAATGATGAGCTACGGGCTTTTTTGATGGAGAGTATGCGCAGCCATTATCGTGTTATTGAAGCAGCCGATGGTTTAAAAGCATGGGATATTATTTTGCAGGAGTTGCCTGATATTGTTATCAGCGATGTAATGATGCCGGGGCAGGATGGTTTTGATCTTTGCAGGATCTGTAAAACAGATAACCGCACCGCACATATCGGCTTTATTTTACTCACCTCAAAAGCAGCCCCCGATGCCCGGCTGAAAGGATTGGGAACCGGCGCTGATGATTACATTACAAAACCTTTTAACCTTGAAGAACTGGAACTGCGCACTGCCAACCTGTTGCAACTGCAGCAAAAGCTACGGGAGCATTTGCAGGCACAATTGATTACTACTGTACCGCAGCAAACACCCAGCATTACCGATCCGTTCCTGCAGCAACTTTACCAGGAAATAGATGCTAAAATAGATGACCCCGAATTAGGAGTTGAATGGCTCAGCAAAACCATGGCGATGAGCCGGAGTACCCTCAACCGAAAATTAAAATCATTACTGGATATTTCTACCAACGACCTTATACGTCAGTACCGCTTGCAAAAAGCCGCCAACCTGCTATCATCCGGCTTGGATATTACCACGGCTGCCTATAAAGTTGGTTTTAGCAGCCCCTCATATTTCAGTCAATGTTTTAAGGAAAAGTACGGCATTACCCCATCAAACTGGCTTTCAAACCACAATTGACGCAAAACTGATAGTATCTGAATCAATGCTTACAGCCTTAAGGACATGTAGGGCGATAACTTTATAGCAATACTAAAAGCCTTAACCCTTTCATGGCAATTGTAAACCATTAAACCCCAAAAAATGAAAAATTCTATCAAAGCTATTACGGCAACTGTTTTAATTACTATTTTATCATCCGGTAATTTGTATGCGCAGGATGCATATATTAATGCTTCCGCCAAAACACCTTATTCAACTACCGCTGGCGCTAATACCAGTAATAATAGCTCCGTTGCAATTAATCCCCTGGTTTCCGCTAAATTTTCTACCTTATTTCCCCAAGCAACCAACCAGCAATGGGCACTTAACAACAATAGTTCCTGGGTTTCTTTTTTAAATAATGGCCGGAAAGCCAGTGCCAGTTTTACATCAAAGGGTAAAATGAATTATGTTATTACTGATTGTGCAATGGAACAGTTGCCAGGATCATTCCGCAAAACGATCAGTAAAGAATACGCATCGTATAACCTGTACAATGCCATTGAAATAAAAGCTTATGATGCTGTAGCTTACCAGGTGGTTTTAGAAAATGCAAGCACATACATCACCCTGAAATTTACCAGCGATGGTATTGAAGAAATACAGCAATTGAAAAAAACGGTAAATTAAATAAAGCCACAATACCGTTTTCGTCTTTGCTGGTGTCCATGAAAAAAGACACCGCGGTTGCTGAACTTCGGCTTTTCGTCCATCGATATGCATTAAGGCAAGCAGGTTCAGAGTCCAATTTACTAACCGCGGTGTCACTTTATTCAATTAGCAACTTGTTTAATTAAGGTTCATTGTTTTGCCGGGCCTTTATATCCCTGGTATTTTTCTGTACAGCTATGGCTGCAAACAGGCTAAGGACAAAAGCCATGGCATAAAACCCTTTTTCACTTTTTGCAAGTTCGGCATTCCACAACCCAATCGTTAATAATACGATTGATAAAAGAGTAGTAAACCAGGCAATACCATAATACAGGTTGGTAACTGGTATTCCTTCCATTTGGTCACGTACAGCTTTCTGTACAGAAATGGCCGAGAACAGGCCAAACATCAATACAGTAAAATAATAACCTTTTTCATTGAGCTCCATTTCAGCATTCCATAGCCCGATCAAAAAAGCGATGACACCAATAAATAATGCGGCCCATGAGGCGGCAACAAAAGCGGCAGAAGGTTGTTGGTTTTGTTTTTGTTCCATGTTTATTGTTTAATGAAACAAATCTATTGTTGGCAGCGGGGCATTTTTTTGACAATGATCAAAAAGCTATATTGTAAATGTTAAAACCTGCTCCGGATGCGGCTAAGCGTTTCCTGGCTTATTCCCAGGTAGGAAGCAATATGGCCTAATGGCGCCCTTTCCAATATATGAGGCGTTTGCAGCAACAGGTTTTCATATCGTTCAGCAGCTGTTTTGAAATGAGCATTTACATACCGTTCTTCCAACCGGATATAATATTTTTCGTAAGCGATCCTTACTAATCTTTCAATTTCATGATAGCGGTTGAAAAGCCCTGATAATGTTTCTTTCGAAATAACCCATAAAACACTTCCTTCCAGCAATTGAATATTTTCTACGGCGGGTTCCTGTGTGATAAAACTATGAAAGGAAGTAACAAAATCTTTTTCAAAACCGAACCAGTGTGTTATTTCTTTTCCATCCAGTGTATAATAACCCCTCAACGCACCTTGCTGTACAAAGTATAAATGCCTGCAGATCTTTCCTTCATTCAGCAGGTATTCGTTCTTGTTTAGTACAACCTTTTCAAAACAGTCATGCAGGGCATACTGAGCTTCAGCACTAAGCTGGTAATAATTTTTTATATGGTTTAAAAGTTGTTCCACCCGAAAAAAATGGCCTGGCAGCTAAAATAAGAAAGAAAAAATGATTCCTCCATCATGATGACAGGCTTAAATAAAGCGGGCATGCAAATAAAGAAGCTCGGATGGAAATCCTAATTATATTTTGATGCTATTATTACTGGCATAATTTTACATATAATAATAGCCCGGGCCATTTCACCCATTTAAAAACATAATATGAAACGCCTATATAAAATAATTGACACAGGGGAATGTTGATTGGCGTTCCATCCGGCCAAATTAAAAAAAACTAAAAAACAAACAGATGAAATATCTATTCATTTTATCCATTTTATTTATCAGTCTTCATTGCAGTCCCAAACTTTCCCCGGATGCTGGTTGGGGTCGTGGCCGTTGGGTATTGGTAGAAATGAAAGGAGTGCCGGTGCAGCAAAGCGGTGGCCGCAGGGATGCCTATATCAATTTTGAGGTTGATCAAAAACTATTCAGGGGAAATGGCGGCTGCAACCAGCTCAATGGAACTTATACTGTCGATAAAAACAGTATCCAGTTCAGGGATGTGGTCAGTACAAAAATGAGCTGTAACGATATTGAATTTGAAAACGCTTTCCTCACTACGTTGGCTAATATTAACCGTTATGAAATAAAAGGCGATGATCTGCTGTTAAAAAGTAAACGGGAAACGCTTCTTATTTTAAGAGCAAAATAAAGCTGTATTTTCTCATGTATTGGGTAGAGACCTATGACATAGTCCAAAAATTTTCATCTTGTTCCCTGCGTTTTAACGTTTTTGAACATAATCAATTCAATCCGAATCCATTTTCTTTATTACCGGTATTATAATTTTGAATAGCATTAATATGCCTGAATAATTTTTTTATTCTGTCGTATAAAGCATCGGAATCGCTAACCAACCCGGTTTGTTTCTTTACCCATTCGCTGTATTCATCCAGGCATTCATCCTGCAAATGAGCAACGCCTACCCATTGAATCCGAAATTCATTCATGTCTTTATCAAAACAACGGATATCAATTTCCATGTTTCTAAAATTGCGGAACAGCGGAGCTGAATACTCTTTTTCAAACTTTTCAACCGCATCATCAAAGGCGGTAAATCTTTTAAAAACAGAATTAAACTGTTTGTTCATGGGCACCATTATATCCCAGTAATCGCTTCGTATGGCCTGGAATTCATCAAGGGCTTTCTGTATTTCACCGGACTTTAGAGTATATACGCCGGAAACTATTTCACCAGCAGAGGCCAGGCCAAACATCCGCTCAGTTCGTATAATCAGGGCTCGTAATTTTTCGAGAACAGTTATTACCTGTTCCAGTTCAGACATTACTTTTTTTATACCGGGCTCCAACTGCAGTAGCTGGTTTTTGATCGTTGCCAACTCATCATGCAACTGTTTATACCGGTCAATGAATGCTTTTTCAAAATCGCTGAGAGCTGCTTCAGAATTGTAATTGAAGTGTATCCTTTTTAAAGGATGGGGAATGATGGTGGGCTTCATAAAATATGGTTTTTAAAAATTGGATACCTAAAAATAAATAATATGGAATCAAAAAATGTGAGTATTACTACGTGATTTTCTAAGGGGCTGCTGCATGTTACTGCGTAGAAACAACAATTTTTAATGTTAAGAAAAATATAATAATAACCACAAACCGGTTGCAAAAGATACTAACTAAAGGCGGCAATGGCATGGTCATTGTTTTATACAGGCTCTTTTAATTTACCTGCTGTTTTTGCGGGGTAAAAAACTTTTATTTATTAACCCTTTAAAAAGGAAGATTATGAAAAACATCAGATTAACCCTGGTGGCTTTAGTCATTTCATCAGGAGCATTTTTTTCTTTTAATATGTTACAAACAAATACAATTAAAGGTACTGTTACGCCTGCGGATAAGGCTGTCAGGGCATGGGCGGTTTCACCTACCGATACCCTGAAAGCAGATGTGCAGAATGGAACCTTTGAGATTAAAGATGTGAAAGCAGGCACTTATTCAGTGATCATTGAAGCAGAGGAGCCATATGCAAATACAAGAAAAAAAGATGTAATTGTGGCAGCCGATTCACAAGCTACCGATATAGGTGAAATCAAACTGCAACCTAAGTAAATGCCTGATAGTTACAACTAAAGTTTGCCGGTAACAAACGCAGAAAAATGCCGCTTTCACAAGAAGCGGCATTTTTCTTTCCGGGATTTGCTGTTGCTTATCCTGTAGAAACTGGTAGGTTAACAAAGCAAAAAATGATCTTGCCATTATGCAAAACTACTTCGCCATCTTTTTTTCGCTGACTGCATGATCATTGATCTTGAAAACAGCCAGTTTGCTAAGCAGGTTATCTGCATCTCTTTCTTCTTTTAATGAAACCTCCAGCATTTTACTCACGTCTTCCATTCCCATAGCCTCTGCCACATAGCTCAATCCGCCATAGGTTGAAATTTCATAATGCTCCACTTTCTGTGCTCCCAATATAAGACCTACATCACGGGTGTGGGTTCCGGCTCCAGTTTCTTCAATAATGCTTTTACATTCTTTGGTGATACCTTCAATAGCATCACATTTTTTACCGACAGGTTTCTCGCCCATTTTTTTGAAAATACTTTCGAGCCTTTTTACATGCCCTTTGGTCTGGCGTAAATGATCCTGGAAAGCTTTTTTTAGTTCTTTGCTGGTAGCAGCCGTTGCCATTTTAGGCAATTCCTTTACAATATGATTTTCGGCCCAGTATATATCCCTTAATTCGTCTTTGAAAAATTTCAGTAACATACCATCCGTCATATTTTTTTTAGCCATCGCTGTACTTGATTTTTTTGTTGCCATAATTATATTTTTTACAAGTAGTAAAAAAACCATGCCGTTATGCTATAACGTTTGAAATACGGAGCCTGGCAATTGTCAGAAGAATTTGTTGCAACACTAATTGAAAATACGGGGAATATTATGCACTAAATGTCAATACTAAACAGGCTGAGCCTTGTGGCTAAAGGAATTAATTGCCAGTAGATCGGCAAAAAATTATCGCCGTTGGTTTCGCAGATTGTTTAAACCCGCCAGGTATCAGTAAACGGAACTTATAAATAATCATGATGTGTGAAGACACACATCATGATTATAAAACCAGGTTCACAAAAAAAGGAATCACATTCTAAAAAGCAAAAAGCGGTTTATTGGTTGCATCAGCCATTCTGCTTTCTTACATATTTGGTGAGAATTACAATTGTCTGCCCTTCTATCTTTCCTTCTATTTGCCCTGTATTTTCTTCTACCAGGCGGATATTTTTTACAACTGTACCCATTTTCGCATTCAACGTAGAGCCTTTTACATCCAATGATTTGATCAATACTACAGAATCCCCGGTTTGTAATACCTGGCCATTACAATCTTTATGCAGGTCAACAGTTGCATCATTTTCATGATCGCCGCTGGCTTTGGCCCAGGCAAGCCTTTCATCATCAAGGTATAGCATATCCAGGTTATCCATTGCCCAGCTTTCATGGCGCAGGCGGTTCAGCATGCGCCAGGATATCACCTGCACGGCAGGTACTTCACTCCACATACTTTCTGTTAAGCAGGCCCAATGATTACTGTTGAGCTCTGCTTTTTTATCGATCTGTGCCCGGCAATCATCGCAGATCATGATGTCATTATCTTCTTTACTGTTGGGCTGAGGTAGTACTTCATATACCTGGATGTTCTCACCCGACTTGCATAATTCGCATTTGTTGTCGCTTCGTTGCAGTAATTGCTCTTCCCGTTTCATAGCTTTTATTTAAAATAAAGCGGCGAAGGTAATGAATTCAGTTTTCTGTAGGTTAGAATTTGTAATATCCGGAATTCTTCCAGCCGGAATTTTATATCTTTATTTCCGGAATAAAGAATTATGAAGAAACTTTTTTCAGCGATATTATTTTTATTGTTTGGTATATGCGCAGATTCCCAGCAATTAAGCCAGGTAACTTTTTCCGGGGGCGCAACCTTTTCGTATTTTACTTTTATTACCGACCAGGATGTACTGGTGCGTGTTTCAGACGATGGAAAATTATTGGAATGGGGGTCTGAAATAAGATCGGAACGAAATTATAATTATTATGCACCAAGGCTTCAGCCCTTTATGGGACGGGTGGATTATTACGGCCCTGAAGCCGATACGGTATTCAGAGGTAAGGTAAAAAGTATTGGAACCTGCATGCTCACTTATTATGGTGCTTACGAAAAGGATGAAAAACCAGGGAAACTAAAATCAATCGGTACTGTTGGCCTTGATTATTATACCCGGTTTGAAAATGCCGCATTCAAAGGAAAATTAAGATTTGCTGGTGATTTGGTGCTGGAGTATTATCCTTCGATTGAAAACGAAGCTATCAGGGGTAAATTGAAATCAGTCGGCAATACCCGCATTGTATACCATTCCACATTCGATGATAAACTTATCCAGGGAAAAGTAAAAAGCATTGGAACAGTTGTCTATAATTGGGGCACTTCCCTCGACGCAAGGTTTAAAGGGTCATTGAAAACAGGTTTGCACAGGCAGAATATAAATGGTATTACTTATATTTTACGGTAATAAAACTATTCCTGGCAATAGAAGTCATCAATTCCCAAAAGAAAAGCATTACTCTCCACTCTCCTGGTATTCATTATCATCATTCCCATTTTAGTATTCGCAATACTTTGATTGAACACCTGTAGATAAATGGCCCTTCTGGGCCTTTCATCATTTATAAGCCATGTCGCAAACAGACCCTTTAAATGTCGTTTTCTCACAGCATCTGTTTTAAATAGTTAGCGGATATTTGTATGGTAAAACAAAACATCATTACTACTAAATTTTAAACAAATGGAAACACAGGAAAAAACAGTCATTACGGTAGAAAGTACCATTAATGCGCCGGTAGAAAAAGTTTGGGAATTATGGTCAAAGCCTGAACATATTATCAAATGGTGTAGCGCCTCCGACGACTGGCATACTCCCCGTGCGGAAAATGATTTACGCGTAGGCGGCAAATTTGCTTCGAGAATGGAAGCTAAAGACGGCAGTATGGGTTTTGATTTCGGCGGAATTTATGATGCGGTGAGAAACAATGAATACATCGAATATACAATGGGTGATGGCAGGAAAGTGAAAATAAATTTCTCCGCACAGGGAAATAAAACAAAAGTGGTAGAAAGCTTTGAAGCAGAAGATACAAATCCCGTAGAAATACAAAAAGGAGGCTGGCAGGCTATCCTGGACAACTTTAAAAAATATGCAGAAGCTAATTAGCATATCCTGCATGATGGCTACCCTGAAAAATGAAGGGTGACTGCATGGTTTTGCACCCTGGCTATAAAGTATAAAACAAGGTTCGTTGACGCAAGGACCTTGTTTTATTATTTTCCACGGTTTATACCTGATTATAGAACAAACCTTACATTTGAAAGAACCCGGAAGGTTGAAGTATTATGTTTTTTCAAAATACTATAATTAAGGAATTTGGATATGCTCCCGTTGAAAACTACAGAATTTGAGATGTTCGCCCTGTTTGAACTGACACCCGACCTGGTTTGTATAGCCGGCAAAGATGGGTTTCTTAAAAAAGTAAATCCGGCTGTCATGCAAAAACTAGGATATACGGCAGAGGAATTATATACAAGGCCCATTGCATCATTTATCCATCCTGAAGACAGGGAGACGACCGGCCAGGTAAGAACTAAATTATTGAATGGTGAAGCCTTGCTTAATTTTCAAAACCGGTATGTCAGGAAAGATGGAACAATTGTATGGCTGGAATGGACATCCATTTATATTCCGGATAAAGAAATAGTGTTTGCACTAGCGAAAGATATAACAGAAAGAAAGTTGCTGGAAAATGAAGTTGAGGAAAAGTATAAAAAATTTAAAAGCCTGGCCACCCATTTTAAGAAAAGTATTGAAGAAGACCGGAAATATTTAGCGGTTGAATTACATGAAGAACTTGCACAATTAGCAACGGTTGTAAAAATGGATCTTCATTGGATAAACGACCATATTTCCGAAATGTCCGGTGCACTCAAAAGCAGAACCGGGCATGCTTACCTGATAGTAGAATTGCTGATCAGTACGATCAGGCGGATTTCTTTTTCCATCAGTCCCGGTATGCTGGATGATCTCGGGTTGAATGAAGTATTGTCATGGCATTGCAGCGAGTTTTCGGTTTTAAATGGCATTCCCTGCCGGTTTGAAAGCGATTATGATGAGTCTTTACTAACCAAAGAGGTCAAATTGGATTTCTTCAGAATTTGCCAGGAATCGCTTTCCAATGTAATGTATCATGCGCAGGCAACAAATGTGATTATTGGTATTAAAGATATTGGCGACAAGATTTGCCTTTCAATTTCAGATAATGGCAAAGGGTTTGACCGTAGTCAGCAAAAGCTGGGAGCAGGTTTGACCCATGTACAAGAAAGAACGGCCTCCATCAATGGAGAATTAATAATCCAAACAGAAACAGGAAAGGGAACAACGATTTGTGTTAGTATTTCAAAATAATACAGCAGTTGCTACCAGAGCGGTAGCGCCAAACTGGTTTTCATAATCGGCAAAACAAATTGAGATCAACTGGTGCGCTGACAACCTGTTTTATAGCGCCATTCATATCTCAAATTCCCATACACTCTTATAGGCTCCTTGCTGTTCGATATAAGTTAAGAA
>JAKFEJ010000247.1:0-1806 GCA_036675745.1 Chitinophagaceae bacterium
CTTCGATAGCGGGGTTATTTTTTATTTCTACTAAAACCCTACCCCCATCACTGTAACATCGCTTATATAAACGCTTTTATTTCTTCCTCACCCATTGATCCCACCGCTTACTTCTATCCGCTGGCCGTTGATCCAGGCAGCATCAGGCGTACAAAGGAATGCAACTACTCCACCAATATCAGCAGCATCTCCTACCCTTCCCAATGGTGATAAGGAACTGAGCACCGTTTTCATTTGAGGATTGTTTCTTATAGCTCCACTATTAAAATCAGTTTCTACAGGGCCTGGCGCTACTACGTTGGCACCGATACCTTTGGTTCCTAATTCTTTTGCGAGGTATTTTGTAAAAACTTCAATCGCTCCTTTCATGGATGCATATACCGAATAACCGGGATTGCTGAACCTTGTTGTACCCGTTGATATATTGATGATGCGACCGCCGTCATTGATGAACGGAACAGTCTTTTGTGTAAGAAAATAAACACTTTTAAAATGCACATTCAGAAAATCATCAAATACTTGTTCCGTTACCTGTAAAAAAGGAACCGTGGCTCCCATACCGGCATTGTTGACCAGGAAATCAAAGCGGTCTTTTCCCCAATTGCTTTGCAGTGTTTGTTGCAATTGCTGCACAAAACCATCCAGCGATTGAACATTTCCCATATCTAATGGCAGCGCCACCGCTTTGCGGCCAAGAGCAACTATTTCCTTTACGGTTTCTAATGCTTCCGCTTCTTTATTGCGATAGGTAAGTATCACGTCTATACCGCGACGGGCAATACTGATAGCCATATCTTTTCCTAAACCACGGCTGCCGCCTGTCACCAAAGCAATTTTTTGAACTGTTGACATATATATTTATTTAGATCACAAAGATGACCCGCAAATCTTTTTCTGGCATGGTGACACTTTAAGAAAAAATGGTGACAGTTTAAGATTTACCAGCTTTATAGTGCTGATCCCTGAATTTTTTTGGAGTAATGCCTGTAAAATGTTTAAAGAACTTGGTAAAATTGGAAGGATCGTATGTTAGTTGCCTGGCGATCTGCGCCACAGGCATATTGGTAGCCAGTAAAAGTTCTTTGGAAATTCGCACCAGCCTTTCCTCATACAAAGCGCAGGTGGATTGACCGGTCACTTCTTTGATCGTATTGCTCAGGTGTACCGGGTGAACATGCAGCATCGCCGCAAAGTTCCTTATTTCCAGGGCCCGTTCAGCTTTACCTTCCTTTAATTCCCGGATATGTTCATCCAGCCGGGCAATATAATCATTCGTGATTTCTTTCTTCCGGGATGAAATAACCGGGACCTTTTCAATTACTGTCTGCATACTATAAAAATAAGAAATGGTTTACCAATGAGTAACAAACAAATAATAGCTCAATAAGTTTGTCCAGAGATCCTGGTAGTTCCAGGCATGTGTGAAACACAACAACGCCCCTTGCAGAATTAGCTTAACTTTCAGGCAATCACAACTTCCTTTATGAACAGCAACTCATTTCTTCTCTATGGCGCCAATGGCTATACCGGTGCGCTGATCGCAAAATATGCGGCGCAGTATGGCTTGAATCCAATATTAGCCGGCCGCAGGGAAGATGCCATTAAACCACTTGCCGATCAATTAAAATTATCTTATAAAATATTTGATCTTACGGATACAACACAATTGGTAGCAGCGCTGCAGGAAGTAAAAGTAGTGGTGCATGCAGCAGGGCCATTTGCCAATACGGCGCAGCAAATGATTGATGCCTGCCTGCAAACCGGCACTCATTATTTAGATATTAACGGGGACATCAGTGTATTTGA
>JAKFEJ010000640.1:0-12810 GCA_036675745.1 Chitinophagaceae bacterium
GAAAACCTCAATGTAGTTAGCAATACTGTTTCCGGGAGCGACCTGATCTATAAAATGGATTCAACCGTTACTGGTCTTGATACAACTATTAATTATGAATTGATAGAAAAATTGTCAGAAGAACCCGCTATTTCAATTCCGGAAATTGCCAAACCCAACGACCCTTTTAAAGGAAACGGTTTTTTAGCCGGAAGAAAGAATATTCTTATCACTGAATGGGGTCCTTATGATTTCCGGTCGCCCATTATCTGGAATGCGAATCCAACGGATACATCAGGTGTAATGAAATTTGATCTTCTGGGACCCAAAGGCAAATGGGTGATCAAAAATTTTAAAGGGGTAAAGAACATTTCACTAGTGAAAGGCGAGTTTCCCGCTTCTATTTCTGCAGAAAAACTAAAAGGCGAGAGGACGGATATTTTTATCGAACTGGAATACAGGGGGGCAGCTATCACTACTCCTTTTGGGTTACCGGTAGCAGCAGGAAAAACTTATAAGTTTTATTTTAAGAAATTCTTTCAGCCCATTGATTGGGAAGTGCGTTGGTTTTCAATGGATACAACTTATTATAATCCTATTAAGACCGGTGAACTTTTTTCACCTAACGTAAGAATGGCTCCTGTTAAAACTGAAAAAGTGAATAAACTGGATTACGCCTGGTGGGGAGGATTAAAAGCAGGAGAGGACCAATATAAACAGTTCATTACTATAGCCGAAGCTTCAGCTATGCTGCCGAAAGGAACGTATGAATTATCACTTACCTGGGATGACGCTGTTCGGGTGTATATTGATGAAAAGCTGGTTATAGAAGAATGGAATCCTTCAAAATATAAATTTGATGAATCTCCAAACCGGAAGGTAATTGTAAATCTGGGTGGAAATCATCGCTTTAGGGTGGAACATCTTGAGTTGGGCGGATTCGCTGCTTTATCGTTGAAACTTAAGCCAGTAAACTGATTGCAGGTGATCTGAAAATAAGTTTGTCACAACATAAAAAAATCTTCCTTAACTATTTGGCGGATATAGTTGTCCCCCCTACCTTTGCACTCCCAAAAGAAAATTGGGTTTTACACAATGTCTCAGCGAATCAGAATCAAATTACAGTCTTACGATCACAACCTGGTAGATAAATCTGCAGAAAAGATCGTAAAAACTGTTCGCAGCACAGGTGCTGTAGTAACAGGTCCAATTCCGTTGCCTACACGTACAAAAATCTTTACTGTGTTGCGTTCGCCGCACGTAAATAAGAAGAGCCGTGAGCAGTTTCAGTTAGCTACGCATAAGCGTTTACTGGACATCTACACTTCTTCAAGCCGTACTGTAGATGCACTGAGCAAACTGGATTTGCCAAGTGGTGTAGAAGTTGAGATAAAAGCATAACCGCTGATTTCGCAGACTTTAAATGCGATTCCACGGAAAAAAGTTCTTATAAATTAAAAATCGGTTATCTCTCAATCACGCCTCTGGCGTGAGAAAAGAGCTCTGACATTTAGCAAATTCCTTGTCCCCCTTTAGGGGATAGGGGCACATAAAACAAGCCGTTCAGGGTTTGTTTACTGCCGGTACTTCCCCATAAAGGAAAAGGTCGGCGGCAAACGGGGATTGAATCATGCCAAAGGCGTGATGTCCCAATAATCCTGCAGGCGTAAATTGTACAAACAATGAAAGGCATTATTGGGAAAAAGATTGGGATGACCAGCATCTTCGATCCCTCAGGCAAACAGACAGCCTGCACGATCATAGAAGCAGGTCCCTGCGTAGTTACTCAGGTTAAAACTGTAGAAACCGATGGCTACAATGCATTACAGGTTTCATTCGGCGATAAAAAAGAAAGCCGTGTAACAAAGTCTGAAAAAAATCACTTCGCAAAAGCCAGCACTCCGGCTAAAAGATTCTCAAAAGAATTCCGCGACTCTTCTCTCGAAAAAAATATTGGTGATACTATTACTGTTGACATTTTCGCTGAAGGCGATAAAGTTGAAGTAGTTGGTACTACAAAAGGTAAAGGTTTCCAGGGTGTTGTTAAACGCCACGGTTTCCATGGTGTAGGTCAGCAATCTCATGGTCAGCATGACCGCCAGAGAGCCCCGGGTTCATTGGGTAACTCATCCGATGCTGCCCGTGTAATGAAAGGTATGAAGATGGCAGGCCGTATGGGAAGTGATCGTGTAAAAATGAAAGGCCTGAAAGTGGTAAAAGTATTCGCTGAAAAGAATTATATCCTGGTTAGTGGTTCTGTACCGGGTCATAACGGATCTATTGTTTTGATACAGAAATAAAATAATGGCAGATAGAGACAAGGCATGCCTTGTCTGTACCAATAAAAAGAATGAAATGCAAATCGAAGTATTAGATATAAAAGGAAAGAAGACAGGTAGATCAGTAGAGCTGCCTGAAGATATCTTCGGTATTGAGCCTAACAGCCATGTAGTTTACCTGGCAGTAAAACAATACCTCGCTGCTCAGCGCCAGGGTACACACAAAGTGAAAACCCGTGCTGAGGTACAAGGTGCTAGTCGTAAACTGCACCGCCAGAAAGGAACAGGTGGTAGCCGTAAGGGTAATATCCGTAACCCTTTATATAAAGGTGGTGGTACTATCTTCGGACCTAAGCCTCACAGCTACGATATCAAATTGAATCGTAAAGTGAAGGACCTGGCTAAGATTTCTGCTCTTGCTGCTAAAGCAAAAGAAAACGCAATTGTAGTAGTTGAAGATATCAACCTGGATACTCCTAAAACAAAAACTTTTATGGATATCATGGGCAAATTGAAAGTTGCTGATAAAAAAGCAATGTTCATTTTACCTGAGTACAATGAAAGTCTTCAATTGTCTATCCGTAATGTTCCTTCTATATTGGGGGTATTGCTGAGCGACATCAACACTTACGATATTGTAAATTCTGAAGTGCTGGTATTAACGGAGAGTGCAGCAAAGATTTTTTCAGAAGAAGAGGAAAAAGCAGAAGCATAAGACAATTGGCAATTTGCAATTGACAATTGGAAAAGTTCTTAATAAAATTGAAGAAGATTTGGTATGAAGAAATTCATTTTCAAATTTTCAAATTCACAAATTTTCAAATTAGAGAAAGATGAAACTTTCTGAAGTATTAGTAAAACCCATTTTGACAGAAAAAGCAAATGCACAGCAGGAGAAACTGCGTCGCTATGCTTTCAAAGTGGCCAGGAAAGCAAATAAGCTGGAGATCAAAAAAGCGGTAGAGAGCTTTTACGGTGTAAGCGTTACTGATGTAAACACATCTGTATCTCCTGGTAAGAATAAAAGCCGCTTTACAAAAGCCGGTGTAATCTCAGGTCGTAAGCCTGGTTACAAAAAAGCTTATGTGACAGTAGCTGAGGGTGAAACAATTGACCTGTATTCAAACATCTAAGACCTCCCTCCAACTCCCTCCGCAGGAGGGAGAGAAAAAGAAATAAGTAATGGCTTCAACAGCCGCAAATGTTGAACTAAAAAAGAAACTAAAAAATGGCATTAAGAAAATTTAAACCAATTACAGCCGGTACCCGTTGGAGAATCGGTAATGCATATGCTGAGGTTACTACCAATGTACCTGAAAAGACCCTGGTAGAAGCTAAGCCAAGAACCGGCGGTCGTAACTCTTCTGGTCACTTAGCCATGCGCTATAGAGGTGGTGGTCATAAGAAGAAATATCGTGTGATTGATTTCAAACGTAATAAGACAGGTGCTGCAACTGTAGTATCTATAGAATATGATCCGAACCGTACTGCTTTCATCGCATTGCTGAATTATGCTGATAATGAAAAGCGTTACATTATTGCCCCGCAAGGTTTACAAGTGGGTGCAACGGTTGAAAGCGGAGATGCAGTAGCACCGGAAGTTGGGAATGCATTACAAATGAAAAATATGCCATTAGGTACTAATGTGCACAACATTGAAATGCAACCTGGACAAGGTGGTAAGTTGGCCCGCAGTGCTGGTTCTTCAGCACAGTTAACCAACAAAGAAGAAAAATACGCTGTATTGAAAATGCCTTCCGGGGAGTTGAGAAAAGTATTGATCAACTGTTATGCTACAGTAGGTGTAGTAAGCAATAGTGATCATAGCTTACAGAGCATGGGTAAAGCTGGTCGTAACAGGTGGAAAGGTATTAAACCAAGGACACGTGGTGTAGCGATGAACCCGGTAGATCACCCGATGGGTGGTGGTGAAGGTAAAGCTTCAGGTGGTCAGCCTCGTAGCAGAAATGGTCAATATTCAAGAGGTCTGAAAACAAGAACAAAAGGAAAGGGAAGTGATAAGCTGATCATTCAACGTAAGAACGGAAGCAAACTAGCTAAGTAAAGAAAGCGGTGAGCCATGAGCTGTGAGCAGCGAGTTGAAGTCTCGAAGCTCGAAGCTCAAAGCTCGAAGCCAACAATAACGACAAACATAAATTAAAGAGAAATGGCTCGTTCGATTAAAAAAGGTCCTTATGTAGCATCTCACCTGGAAGCAAAGGTGGAAGCTATCAATGAAGGAAAAAATAAAAAAGGTGTTATCAAGACATGGAGCCGTCGTTCCACTATTACGCCTGATTTTGTAGGTCACACATTTGCTGTGCACAATGGCCACAAATTCATCCCGGTGTATGTAACGGAATTCATGGTTGGACACAAGCTGGGAGAGTTCGCTCCAACCCGCCAGTTCAAAGGACACTCAAGTAAGAAAGACTAGTAGGTAATAAAGAAATTTATAAAAATGGAAGCAGTAGCAAAACTGAGAAATTATCCCACATCGCCCCGTAAAATGCGGTTGTTGGCTGATCTGATCCGCGGTCAGAAAGTAGAAAAAGTATTGGCCGAGCTGGAGCATAGCCCTAAGCACCCTGCGGTTCCACTACGCAAACTGGTGTTGAGTGCTATCAACAACTGGAAGCAGAAAAACGAAGGTGGCGATGAAAGTCAACTGGTAGTTAAAACCATTTTTGTAGATGGTGCCAGAACATTGAAGCGTATGCGCCCGGCACCGCAAGGTCGTGGCTACCGTGTTCGTAAACGCAGCAACCACGTAACCGTGATCGTTGACACAAAAGAAAATAAAAACTAAACGAATTAATAAACCAATAACATGGGTCAAAAAGCAAATCCGATTGGTAACAGGTTAGGTATCATCCGTGGATGGGAATCTAACTGGTACGCTGACAAAAAGAACTATGCTACCAGGCTGATTGAAGATCATAAGATCAGAACTTACCTGAATGCCCGTATCAACAAAGGCGGTATTTCAAAGATCGTTATTGAAAGAACTTTAGGTAAACTGATCATTACGATCCATACATCTAAACCCGGTATCATTATCGGTAAAGGTGGCGGCGAAGTAGATCGTATCAAAGAAGAGTTGAAGAAACTGACTGGTAAAGATGATGTGCAGATCAACATCCTTGAGATCCGTCGTCCTGAACTGGATGCGATGATCGTTGGTGATACTATTGCCCGCCAGATTGAAAACCGTATCAATTTCAAACGTGCAACCAAGATGGCGATCGCTTCTTCACTTCGTATGGGTGCAGAAGGTATTAAGATCAAATTGAGCGGACGTCTGAATGGTGCTGAAATTGCCCGTAGTGAAGAGTTCAAACAAGGCCGTGTTCCTTTACATACTTTCCGTATGGATATTGACTACGCCAATGTATTTGCTCAAACTGTTTATGGTAAGATTGGTATTAAGGTATGGATCTGTAAAGGTGAAGTATTGGCTAAAAGAGATCTGAACCCCAACTTTATCGCCGGTGGTAAAAATGATGGACCTGGTGGTGGCGAAAGAAGAGAAAGAAGAGATGATCGCCATGATCGTCGTGATGACAGAAGAGGTGGTGGTGGTGGAGACAGAAGAGGCGGCGGCGGTGGCCGTGGCGGAGAAAGAAGAGGATAAGAAAAGAGAAAGCTACGAGCCACGAGCCATGAGCTACGAGCCGTAACAAATAAAATAGAAAGTTTAATTGCTATAGGGTAGAGCTCAAAGCTCAAAGCTCATAGCTCAAAGCTGAAAAATATGTTACAACCGAAGAGAACGAAACATAGGAAAATGCAAAGAGGTCGCATGAAAGGCGATTCGAAAAGAGGAACTACTATTTCTTTTGGTTCTTTTGCACTTAAAGCATTAGACAGTCATTGGATCACTGACCGCCAGATTGAAGCTGCACGTCAGGCATTGACCCGCCAGATGAAAAGAGAAGGTAACGTGTGGATCCGCATTTTCCCTGATAAACCAATTACTGCAAAACCTGCAGAGGTGAGAATGGGTAAGGGTAAAGGTAACCTGGAGTTCTGGGCTGCTGTAGTACAACCAGGCCGTATCATCTTTGAAGTGGATGGAGTAAGTGAGCAGGTTGCCCGTGAATCACTGGCATTGGCTGCAGGTAAATTGCCTATTAAAACAAAGTTTATTGTACGCAGAGATTTAGTTACAGCGTAAAAATTAATAAATCGTAAAAGCGATGTCAAAGAAAGCAGATTTTGTAAAAAGTATTCATGGGTTAAATGAGATGGACCTGCAAGCACGTCTTGAGGAAGAGAAATTGCGTTTGAAAAAACTGGAGTTTGCCCATGCTATTTCTCCGCTGGAAAATCCAATGACTTTACGCGGAGTACGCCGGGATATAGCCCGTTTGCAAACGGAATTGAAGTTAAAGCAACAGCAAGCATAAAAAGCTAATAAAATGGAAGAAAGAAATTTAAGAAAAACAAGAACAGGTGTTGTAACAAGCAACAAAATGGAAAAGACCATTACTGTTGCTGTGGAAAGAAAAGTAAAACACCCGATCTATGGTAAGTTCGTAAAAAAGACTACCAAATTCCATGCTCATGATGATAAGAATGAGTGCAGCATTGGTGACATTGTAAAGATCATGGAAACCCGTCCGCTTAGTAAAACAAAGCGTTGGAGACTGGTGGAAGTAGTAGAGAAAGTGAAATAATTCGAATAGCCACGATCCGCCGCGGCGGATACTGAGCTGCGAGACACAAAATAGTAGATAACAAAATTTAGGCAAAGAGCTCGAAGCTCGAAGCTAAAAGCTAAAAGCTAATAAGATGATTCAGCAAGAAAGCCGGTTAAATGTAGCGGATAACAGTGGCGCCAAGGAGGTGTTATGTATCCGTGTATTAGGCAACAGCGGACAACGTTATGCCAGGATCGGCGATAAGATCGTTGTTACCATTAAAGATGCAATTCCTGCAGGCGGTATCAAAAAAGGAACAGTTGCTAAAGCGGTAATTGTTCGTACTACTAACAAACTGCGTCGCAAAGATGGTTCTTATATCCGTTTTGATGATAATGCTGTGGTTATATTGAACCAGGCCGATGAGCCACGTGGTACCCGTATTTTCGGGCCGGTAGCAAGGGAACTTCGTGATAAAGGATATATGAAAATCGTGTCATTGGCACCTGAAGTATTATAAACCCCCAGTCCGCCGGTTGGCGGAGAGTAAGGGAAGAGTATAGAAGAAGAAAAGATATTACAATTATAAAAATTTAAAAGTCCCTTTAGGGATTTAGGGTATGAAAACAAGATTCAAACCAAAGTACAACATTAAAAAAGGTGACCTGGTTATCGTTATTTCCGGAGCTTCAAAGCCAAAGAAAGATGATAATGGTAAACTGGAGTATAAACCCCGTGTTGTAAAGGAAGTGCTGATTGAAAAAGCCAAAGTTTTAGTAGAAGGTGTGAACATAGTTACCAAGCACACAAAACCTTCTGCACAAAACACCAAAGGCGGTATTGTGAAAATGGAAGCCCCTATTCATATCAGTAATGTAATGTTGTGGGATGCCAAAGCGAAGGCCCCTGCTAAGGTGAAGAGAGAAAGAGAGAACGGAAAAACAGTTCGTGTATCAAAAAAATCGGGAGAAAAGATTTAATTCTTTCCAGCCCAAGTAATAATTGAATGTTATGAGTACAAAAACATATACCCCGAGATTGGCAGACAAGTACAAAAAGGAAGTTGTACCTGCTTTGGTAAAAAAGTTTAGTTATGATACGGTAATGCAGGCTCCTAAGTTGGAGAAGATTTGCCTTAACCGTGGTGTGAATGGCGCTGTTACCGATAAAAAACTGGTTGACATTGCACTGGATGAATTAACGACGATCAGCGGACAGAAAGCAGTTGCTACTATGTCAAAAAAGGATATTTCCAACTTTAAGTTGCGTAAGAATATGCCGATTGGTGCAAGGGTTACACTGCGTGGAGTAAAGATGTATGAGTTCCTCGATCGTTTGATAGCTGTGGCATTGCCCCGTGTTCGTGACTTCAAGGGAATAAATGAAAAAGCATTTGACGGCCGTGGTAACTATACAATGGGTGTTACTGAGCAGATCATTTTCCCTGAGATCGACATTGATAAAGTGAATAAGATCACTGGTCTTGATATCACTTTTGTAACAACTGCCAACACAGATGAGGAAGCATATGAATTGTTGAAAGAGTTGGGAATGCCTTTCAAAAACGCAAAAAAATAATTCAATTAAAAAAGGATAAAAAATTATGGCTAAGACATCAATAAAGGCCAGGCAGCGTAAAAGAGAGAAGATGGTTGCCCAGTTTGCTGCAAAGCGTGAAGAGCTAAAGAAGGCTGGCGACTGGAAAGCTTTGGATGAACTGCCGAAGAATTCTTCGAAAGTTCGTTTAAAAAACCGTTGCCAGATTACCGGCCGTCCAAAAGGATATGTCCGATATTTTGGCATCTCCAGGATAGCATTGCGTGACATGGCACTGAATGGTAAAATTCCAGGATTGAAAAAAGCAAGCTGGTAATAGCAGTTTATAGTTTTTTGGTTTGTGGTTTATAGTTAACAGCTAACTACAGTCGGAAACCTAACTATAAACAATAAAGGATAAACAATAAATTAAAAATTAAACTTTTCCAATTATTCCGATCGTAGCGTCGGAACGTAGGAGGGCAAAAAATATGGTAACAGATCCTATAGCAGATTTCCTGACCAGAATACGTAACGCACAAATGGCTGGTCACCGTGTAGTGGACATTCCCGCTTCTAATTTGAAAAAGCGTATGACTGAGATTTTGTACAACCAGGGTTATATCCTTAAGTACAAATTTGAAGATGATAGCAAACAAGGCGTTATCAAGATCGCTTTGAAGTATGATGCTCTGACAAAACAACCGGCTATTCAAAGTTTGGAAAGAGTTAGTCGCCCGGGTTTGCGCCAGTATTCAAAACCGGCTGAGATCCGTCGTGTGAAAAATGGTTTGGGTGTAGCCATTGTATCTACCTCAAAAGGTGTGATGACGGATAAAGAAGCAAAAGTTCAGAATGTAGGTGGCGAAGTTCTTTGCTATATATATTAAGCCCCATCCCCTAAAGGGGAGTAAGGCAGAGTGAAAGTCTTTTGATACATTAAGCCGTAATCCTATACAGGCTGACCGGTCAGAAGAACGATAAACAATAAACTAAAAACGACAAACTAATTAATATGTCTCGTATAGGTAAACAATTAATAACAGTTCCGGCAGGAGTTACTATCACAGTTGGTAACGACAATGTTGTGACGGTGAAAGGACCTAAAGGTGAATTGAAACAAGCAATTGACCGTGATATAAAAGTGGAAGTGAAAGACGGACAGGCTAGTGTTGTTCGCCCTACTGACCAGATACGTCATCGTGCTTTACATGGTTTATACCGTGCCTTGATAAATAACCTGGTAAAAGGCGTTACTGAAGGATATTCAAAGAAACTAGAATTGATCGGTGTTGGTTTTAAAGCAGCGAGCCAGGGCAATGTGATTGACCTTGCATTAGGCTATTCACATAATATTATATTCGAAGTGCCAAAGGAATTGAAAGTAGCTACTGAGCAATTAAAAGGTCAGAACCCTGTCATCACTTTGGAAGGGATTGACAAACAATTGATCGGCCAGGTAGCAGCTAAATTGCGCAGCCTGCGTAAGCCTGAACCTTACAAAGGAAAAGGTGTTCGCTATGTTGGTGAAGTGGTTCGTAAGAAAGCGGGTAAAGCAGCTGGTAAATAAAACCCCTGTCCCCTAAAGGGGAACTTAGGTGGAAGATTTCGATTTTGATTAAAAAAGGTTTTTTAAAATAAAGTTTCTGGCAGAATCAGAGACGTCAAAACTCCCCTTTAGGGGATGGGGGCAACAGTTATGAACTCAAAAGTTAAAACAGCAAGAAGACAAAGGATTCGCTACGGTATTCGTGAGAAAATTAGCGGCACTCCTCAAAAACCGCGTCTGTCAGTGTTCAGAAGCAACAGCGATATCTATGCACAATTGATCGATGATACCAACGGTGCTACTATTGCAGCTGCTTCTACAAAGGACAAAGAGATCAAAGCACAGGCAGGCAATAAAACTGAAAAAAGCAAACTGGTTGGCGAAGCCATTGCACGCAAAGCGGTTGACCTGGGTGTAAAAGATGTTATTTTTGACCGTGGTGGTTATTTATATCATGGACGTGTGAAGTCAGTAGCTGATGGAGCAAGAGAAGGCGGTCTTCAATTTTAAGAAAACAACATTCAAACTTTTAATTACAAGTATAAATGTCAAAGTTTAACGTAAGCAGAGTTAAAGCCGGTGACCTGGAACTGAAAGATAAAGTTGTATCTATCAACCGGGTAGTAAAAACAACCAAAGGTGGCCGTGCATTCAGTTTCTCTGCGCTGGTAGTTGTTGGCAACGGAAATGGTGTAGTAGGTCATGGCCTGGGTAAAGCTAAAGAGGTACAGGAAGCTATTACCAAAGGGATTGAAGATGCCAAGAAAAACCTGATCAAAGTTCCGGTAATGCATGGTACTATTCCCCACGATCAGTGGGCTAAGGAAGGTGCGGCCAAAGTGTTGATCAAACCAGCTGCTCATGGTACAGGTGTGATCGCCGGAGGCTCTATGCGTGCAGTTCTGGAAAGTGCCGGTATAACTGACGTATTAGCAAAATCATTGGGTTCAGCTAATCCGCACAACGTGATCAAAGCAACCTTTAAAGCATTGGCTTTATTGCGTGAGCCGATCAACGTAGCTAAAACCCGTTCACTGGGTTTGAAGAAAGTATTTAATGGATAAGAACGGTTTGACGTTTGAGGTTTGAAGTTCGGGGTTTACCCAACATCAGACATCGAACATCGAACATCAAACTTCTAAGAATGAAAAAGATAAAAATAACATTAGTAAAAAGTCCTATTGACAGACCTGAGAGACAAAAGCTGACGCTGAAAGCTTTGGGTTTGAATAAGACTAACTCTACTAAAGAAGTAGAAGCTACGCCACAGGTATTGGGTATGGTACGTAAAGTAGAGCACCTGGTGAAAGTGGAAGAAGCATAAGCAATTTGCAATTGACAATAAGCAATTGGAAATAATCAAATAACAAGCGAGCCCCGTTCCGATAGCTATCGGAAGCTTTCGGGGCGATGAGTACAAAATAAAAGCAAGATGAAACTACACGAATTAAGACCTGCAAAAGGCGCAACACACAAAGACAAAAGAATTGGACGTGGTGATGGTTCCGGACATGGAGGAACATCTACAAAAGGTACAAAAGGTGGCCAGAGCCGTGCTGGTTACAAAAGAAAAATGGGGCATGAAGGTGGCCAGATGCCAATTCAGCGTCGTATCCCCAAACGTGGTTTTAATAATCCACACCGTGTTGAATATACTGTGCTTAACCTGGGACAGGTAGAGCAATTAGCTGAAAAATACAACCTGACCGAATTTTCTCTTGAAAATCTTTACATAAACGGGCTGATAAGCCAGAATGATAAAGTGAAAATTTTAGGCAATGGCGAGCTGAAGAACAAATTCACTTTTAAAGTGAATGCAGTAAGTGAAAAAGCTAAGTCAGCTATTGAAGCAGCCGGTGGTTCTATTGAAATAGTAAAGTAAATTCACTAAATTGCAAAGCGCATAACGATGCGTCTTTTTGTTTTAGGGCTCTTAAATCTGTTTAACTCCCGTGAAGAAATTAATTCAAACGCTTAAAAATATCTGGAGTATTGAGGAATTGAGAAGTAAAATACTTTTTACTTTATTACTCATTGCTATTTATCGTATAGGTTCACATATTGTACTTCCCGGTATTGATCCTGTAAAACTGGAACTCAATGCAGGCGAAGGCAATGGTATCCTTGATCTCATTAATACATTTGCCGGCGGAGCTTTTAATATGGCTTCTATTTTTGCGTTGGGTATTATGCCTTATATCTCTGCATCTATTTTTATGCAATTGATGACGGTACTGGTACCTAAGTTTCAAAAAATGCAGAAGGAAGGCGATAGCGGCCGTAAGAAGATTAATCAGTACACACGGTATCTTACTGTTGGTGTAACTATTGTTCAGGCTTCTGCTTATGTTGGTTACCTGAACCAAACATCCGGAGGAGCAATTATCCCGGCTTTCTTACCTTATTTTACCCTTTCAACAATCATTATACTTACAGCGGGTACCTTATTTGTAATGTGGATGGGTGAAAAGATCACTGACAAAGGATTGGGAAACGGAGTATCGCTGATCATCATGATCGGTATCCTTGCAAATTTGCCACAATCTTTTACGCAGGAATTAGTTGCCAAATCAACCCGTACAGGTTCTATTCTTATATTTATAATTGAGATCGCTGTCCTTATAGCTATTATACTAGGGTGTATCGTATTAATCCAGGGTGTAAGAAAGGTTCCTGTTAATTACGCAAAACAAATTGTAGGTAACAGGCAGTTTGGCGGTGCAAGGCAGTTCCTGCCTTTGAAAGTGAATAGTTCAGGTGTAATGCCAATCATCTTTGCACAGGCAATCATGTTCCTTCCCACACTGATCACATTGGGAAAAGG
>JAKFEJ010000555.1:0-12753 GCA_036675745.1 Chitinophagaceae bacterium
CCCAACGCTCCTGTTTGTAATTTTTAATAACGGTGTTAACATGATTAGTGTTTACCTGTTTTCCAACCTTTAATGATTTTTTTTGAATTGTAGTCATAGCCTTAATTTTTATAATGCAACTAATATTGATTGCACCATAAAACTATTAAGGAAGGAAATCTCCACTCTCCCATAAACTATAACTGATCAAACAATTACAGATTAAACATATTTATAAAATATGGATTATCAAATCTTAACGTTGAAAATGTTATAAAAATACCGTAAGAATAATATAAAATAACCAGTAGAATAATACTTCTTATACCGTATAAAAACATTCAAATTCACTTTATAAAATGGAATTTTTATCCTTAAACCCAAAAAGCCGATAGGGCTTATCCAAATTGAGACCGGAACATACCTGATTTTATGGTATTAAAAAACCAATGATACCCACAAAGTAGTATTGCAATAGTTTGACTAATGGCTTAATTTCTCATTATGCCAATACAGAAAATATATTTCTGGAAAAAAGCTCCTTTTATAAGGCTATCGCTCTCCCTTATGATTGGCATTATTCTTCAATGGTTTTGGCAATTAACCCCAGGTATTTGGTACACTCTGTTTGCCGTGGCTCTTTTCATACCTATCATTTTCTTCTATTTCCCGTTGTTTACACATTATCGTTTTGGGTTTTTAAATGGCACTGCAATCCTACTGCCTTTTATTTCCATTGGGGCATTACTTGCCTGGCACCATGATATCCGGCATACAAAAAACTGGTTTGGAAATCATATCAAAGACAATATTTCCTTTATAGCCACATTAGAAGAATCTCCTGTAGAAAAAAATAAGTCATTCAAAGCGGATGCCAGCATCACCCACGTAGTTGAAAATAAAACCGTCATTCCTGCAAAAGGAAAAATTATTCTTTATTTTAAAAAAGACTCGCTGCTGCCTTCATTGGAGTATGGTTCACAAATCATTTTTAAAAAATCTTTGCAGGAAATAAAAAACTCCGGGAACCCGGGAGGCTTTGATTATAAACGATATTCTTTATTTCATGGCATTACGCACCAGGTTTACCTGGTGCCTGAAGAGTTTATTACGTTACAGGAGGCCAACAAGAAATGGCTTCCGGCTTTTTTAAATATTACCCGTGAAAAAGTATTAAATATTCTCCGTAATAATATTCAGGATGATAAAGAATTAGGATTGGCCGAAGCATTACTGATCGGGTACAAAGACGATCTTGATAAAACGTTGGTACAATCCTATACCAATACAGGTGTAGTACATATCATCGCCATTTCGGGTTTGCACCTTGGGCTGATCTATTGGCTGCTTGTGCAATTGCTCAAACCTATGAAGCGCCGCAAGTATGTGAAATGGCTGCGGCCGCTGATCATTATTTGCGGGCTATGGCTTTTTAGCCTGCTCGCCGGGGCGCAACCATCCATTCTCCGGTCAGCCGTTATGTTCACCTGTATTGTACTGGGAGAAAATCTTACTAAAAGAACTTCTATTTATAACACGCTTGCTCTTTCCGCCTTTTTATTGCTTTGCTATAATCCTTATTGGTTGTGGGATGTGGGCTTTCAACTTTCATATTCAGCCGTATTAAGCATTATAATTTTTATGCGCCCCATCTACAATCTTTTTTATATCAAAAATAAATTGCTTGATTTTTTCTGGAAATTAAATGCTGTCACCCTCGCAGCACAAATACTGACATTGCCGGTAAGCATCTATCATTTTCACCAGTTCCCTACTCATTTTATATTAACCAATTTTGTGGCCGTTCCTTTATCAAGCCTTATTTTGCTTGGTGAAATTTTTCTTTGTGTTATTTCATTTATAGGTCCGGTTGCATTGTTTGTGGGCAAAATTTTATCATGGCTTATCTGGCTTATGAATAGCTATATCGAAAAGATCGAAGCACTTCCTTTTTCTTTATGGGATGGGTTACAAATAAATATGCCCCAGGTGGTGTTTTTATTCATTTTTATTGCAGGGATTAGTTATTGGATGCTCGAAAAAACAAAAATGGGTTTAAAAGTCGGGCTAACAGCCTTACTAAGTTTTTTTATACTCCGCGGTTTTTCTTTTTGGCAAAAAAGCAACCAACAAAAGTTAATTGTATATAATGTTCCCCAACACCAGGCGATCGATTTTATTAATGGCCGTCATTTTTGCTTTGCAGGCGATCCCGATTTGCTTGAAAACGATTTTGCCAGGAATTTCCATCTAAAGCCATCCCGTGTTTTACAAAGGATCGGACCACTTGATTCACTGAACAATCTTCTCAACAATAAGAATTATATTTCCTTTGGCAATAAAAATATCCTGTTACTTGACAGCACTGTTTCATTCACTCAATCATCAACAAGGCATACCATTGATTTGCTTGTCGTTTCTAAAAATCCGAAGCTTTACATTTCCCAGCTCAACAATTCTTTCATAATAAACCATGTAGTATTTGACGGTTCTGTGCCTGCCTGGAAATTAAAATACTGGAAAAAAGATTGTGATTCCCTTCATATTCCTTACTATGACGTTGCTGAAAAAGGAGCTTTTGTGATGAACCTGAATTAAGTTAGTTTTGCCGCTCTTTAAGAGCCGGCTTGTTTTAAAAAGCCTGGTACAAACGGTTCGCCTGCCTTTTAATTTACCAATTATGACCAAGAAGATTCAATCTGCGCTTATTTCCGTTTTTTATAAAGACGGACTGGAACCTATCGTAAAAAAATTAGCTGAAATAGGTATTACCATCTATTCTACCGGTGGCACTCAGGCATTTATAGAAAAAATGGGCATCAGGGTGATCCCTGTTGAAAACCTTACAACTTATCCCTCTATTCTTGGCGGCAGGGTAAAAACTTTGCATCCTTCCGTATTTGGCGGCATTCTTGGAAAACGGGATGATGAGACACATGTGCAGGAGATGAAACAGTATAATATTCCGGAACTTGACCTGGTAATAGTTGATCTGTATCCATTTGAAGAAACTGTCGCGACCACAACCGATGAAAAATCAATCATAGAAAAAATTGATATCGGTGGGCCTTCCATGATCCGTGGTGCAGCGAAAAACTTTAAAGACGTTCTTGTTGTAGCTGCTAAAAAGGATTATGCAGATCTGGAACAATTGTTAAACGAACAAAATGGAGAAACCACGATTGATCAACGCAAATCTTTTGCAGCAAAAGCTTTTGAAATTGTTGCACATTATGATGTAGCAATTGCCAAATATTTTAATCCGTCTGAATCTCTATATTTTTTAGAATCAATCACCAATCCAAAAGCCATGCGGTATGGTGAAAATCCACATCAGTCGGGTGTATTTTATGGAGATCTTAACCAATTATTTGATCAGCTTAATGGCAAGGAACTTTCTTATAATAATTTAGTTGATGTTGATGCCGCCGTGCAATTAATAAAAGAATTCTCCGGTTCCTCTCTGGGAACGGATAATATTACATTCGCCATTATTAAACACACCAACGTTTGTGGTATCGCTCAACGGACTACTACTAAAGAAAGTTGGGATAAGGCACTCGCAGGCGATCCAGAAAGTGCTTTCGGCGGCGTATTGGTGACGAATGGTACTATTGATAAAGCTACTGCTGAAGCTATCAACGAAATTTTCTTTGAAGTATTGATAGCACCTGCTTTTGATGAAGATGCACTTGTAATTTTAAAATCAAAGAAAAACAGGATTTTATTACAATTAAAAGAGCAGCCTTCAAACAAAGAACAATACAAATCTGTTTTGAATGGCGTATTGATTCAGGGTACTGATGAAGGAAATTACAGTGAATGGAAAGAATCGGGTGGAAGAGAAACAACTGCATCAGAAAAAGAAGATCTGAAATTTGCTAATATAGTCTGCAAGCATTTGAAATCAAATGCCATTGCATTGATTAAAAATAAACAATTGGTAGGTAAGGGCTGCGGACAAACCAGCCGTATTGATTCTTTACGGCAAGCTGTTGAAAAAGCAAAACAATTCAATTTTGATCTGCAGGGAGCTGTAATGGCAAGTGATGCTTTTTTCCCATTTAATGATTGTGTACAATTGGGGCATGAAGCCGGTATTGCAGCTTTCATTCAACCAGGCGGCTCTATACGTGATAAGGATTCTATCGAATATTGCCAACAGAATAACCTGGCAATGGTTATTACCGGGATGAGACATTTTAAGCATTAAACCCCTGTCCCCTAAAGGGGGACTTAGGTTGAAGAGTTTTCTTCTCTCCTGTATTTGACTAAAGTAAGTAAATTATAATAACCTTCTTATCATAATTTAAACATCCGGTTGTCAACAGTGGGTTATCGACTTTTGATCAAACTACAATGTCTTTTTTTGATATAAATAAAATTATTATTTCACCTGCGGGAAAATCACTGAAAAAAATATCAGTGCTTAACCCGCTGACGATCCATAAGAAAGGAACAAAAGCCAAAGCT
This sequence comes from Chitinophagaceae bacterium, assembly GCA_036675745.1. Taxonomy (GTDB): domain Bacteria; phylum Bacteroidota; class Bacteroidia; order Chitinophagales; family Chitinophagaceae; genus Terrimonas_B. The sequence continues at coordinate 4,453 of JAKFEJ010000555.1, forward strand.
TTTTTTTCACTGGCGCTGGTATGTTTTCTTTGGGGCACCACATGGATCGCCTCCAAAGAAGGCGTCCGTTATATGCCGCCTTTGCAAATGGCGGGCATCCGTCAATTGCTGGGTGGGCTTTGTTATGTTTTATTTTTTGTAGCTAAGGGCGAACGATGGCCGCAGGGAAAAGAATGGCAATCAATCTTTGTGCTTAGTTTTTTAAATTTTCTGTTGGCCAATGGATTAAGCACCTGGGGTTTGAAATATATTTCTTCCGGATTAGGAGCTATTATGGGAGCCATTTTTCCATTATGGCTGGTGGTTATCGGTTTGTTTTCTGCTAAGGCAAAAATGCCAGGCAAGGCTATACTAGGTTTGCTATTAGGATTCGGTGGAGTATGTGTTATTTTCTCTCAACACCTGAACGACTTTTTGAATGTTGATTTTCGCTTTGGTATTCTATTATCCCTGGCCGCTACATGGGCATGGGCTTTTGGAACTATCTATACTAAAAAGCATGCGGTTAATTTCAATCCATATTTCAGTATCGGGTTACAAATGATTGTTTCAGGGATAGCGTTGACAGGTGTTGCATATAGCACCAATGACGCAATACCCATTGACGCTATCCCCTTGTATTCCTGGGCCGCTATTACTTATCTGGTCATTTTTGGTTCGGTTATTTCTTTTATCGCCTATTTGTATGCCTTGCAGAATCTTTCTACCGAACAGGCTTCTTTATATGCTTATGTCAACCCGATTGTAGCGGTATTGCTGGGTTGGATGATCTTTTCTGAAAAACTCACTGTATTTATTGCAGCCGGCGGACTCGTTGCTTTATTGGGTGTTTATTTGGTCAATAAAGCTTATAAGGTGACTGTAGTTACTATGCCGGAAGCAGAAGGTGTTTGACCCCCCAACCTCCCGCCTTTGCGGGACAAGCTCTGAAGGGGAGTATTGGCTCAGTATTTACAAGTTTTTTTACATTAGCCGGTTGAAACCTTTATTGTTTCTTTTATAAATTCTTCATACACTTCTTTCCAACCTTCATACAATTTATCAGTACCCAAAAATTGATTATGCCAGATCATGATGAAAGTTCCATTCACTGATCGTACTTCATCATAATAATGTCGCATTTCGTCAAGGGCTTGTTGTGCTGTATATTTTTGTTCATAGAAGGAATTGGCTTCCATAAAGCAAAAAGGGAAAAGCATCAATTCAGTTTGTTTTTCTTTTTCAAGATCATACCAATAGAAAGGTGAACTGACAGAAGCTCTGAAACCATTGATACTTCCATATCCCATTGAAAAATCAAATTGAATCCCATTTTCGATAAGTCGCCGGAAAGTTTCCGGCAGTGTAAAGCGTATATAATGCTGTCTTGAAGACAAAACCTTGGTGCCCGTAATTGACTGCAATGAATCTATTTCTTCTTTTAGTAATGAATGTTTATCTCCGCTGCGCCAGGAAGGATGAATGCCAACGGGGTAACGGATAAGATGATCACTTATCAGTGCCTGCAAAGCCTTTTGCCGGGGTGAAATATTTTTGTCATACTTCCCTTTTTTATCTGCCAGCAGGAAAAAGTAATACGGCTTTAGTTGGTGCTTTTCATGTAATTGATTCAACCAGCCATAGCTATCAAATGGATCTTTTTGTTTTCCCTGCAATACATTTACTCTTTCTTTAAATTGAGGCCACTTCCCTTTTATCAATGATTGCATCAATCCACCCAAACTCCGCCACCAGCCCTTGTGTTTATACGACCATGCTATATCAATATCATATGTTGGAAGAAAGGTGAAACGGGAGTCGGGAGAAGGGAGCAGGGAAAATTTCTGCTTCAATGCTTTTTTGAACTGTTGCAGCCATATATTTATTAACGGTCGACCCAAAAAATCCTCTTTAAATGCCAACGAATTTTCATGGGCATATCGGCCATACATATCTTTTTCATGCGCCAAGTATTCTTCATAGCGGCTGAGAAGGTAGAAAGAAGCGGCAAAAATGTCGAAAGGAAAATCTCCTGCTGTCTTAAAAAAAGCTTTTTGCCCATTTACTTCGAAGCATTGAACAACCTGCTCTGTAATTTTATTTTCAAATAATAAAGAGTGAGGGCTTATCCAAAATTCTTCAGGTGAGATTCTTTCAGGGCTATAATTAATTTTCGCAGTATTGCTTTTTATATAATACTCTTTATCAGTTGTTAGCTCAAACGGCCTACCGGTAATTTCTTTGCCAAAAAAATCAGTGATATAGCGCAGTCTTGAGGTAATGGAGGAGTAATATAAAAGCATTTTTTTATCCGTTCAATAAACGAATATACTCATCCACATCCAATTCAATTTCTCTTAAAATAGCCCTGATCAATGGCCGTGAAATATCTTCTCCGGGGTGATGGGGAATAGTTGTATATCTTCCATCGGAATGTTTATAAAAACGATGACTACCCTTTTGCCGGGCAATTTCAAATCCAAGTTTTAGCAAAATATTTTCCAGCTCTTTTGCAGATACAACCGGAAGTTTACTCATATTGCTATGGTAATTTGTTGCGTACCTATATATTGAGGAATATTTCTTTTTTCTTCATCCGTCATTGTTTCAAAACATAATTCAAGAACCTCTTTAAGACGAACAGATAATTCATCCAGAGTTCTTGCCTGGGTATGGGCACCAGGCACAGTTGGTATTATTCCAATGTAATACCCGGAGTCTATATCTTTTTCAATATGTGCCGTGAACAGTTGCTCCACAATAACCGTATTAGTTAGTACAAGTTACAAAAAATCACTCAGCCCTATTCTTCTCTTTCCACTGCTGGTTAAATGATTTTTTGGGAAACTCCAGTTTGCCACGATGCTGGGTCCATGATTTGGCCACCTTATTTATAAACCACCCTTTTGTATTTCCATTTGACATATTCATCCAGGACCGGCGTAGCATGGCCTGTTTCCACATTTTCCAAACCATTTTTTCCGAAAAATCCGCAGCGCCTTCTTCTACCGCTTCATGCCTGTTTTCCAAAAGCAATTCGTGAAGATTTATTTTCACAGCGCATACTTCGGTGCAATTGCCGCAAAGCGAAGATGCATGACTAAGATGCTTCCATTCCCCCATGTCTTTCAGGTGCGGAGTGATGACAGCGCCGATAGGTCCGCTGTAGGTAGAAGCATATGTATGCCCGCCAATATTTTTATACACCGGGCAGGCGTTCAGGCAAGCGCCGCACCTGATACAGTATAAACTTTCTCTTGCTTTATCATTGGCGAGTATATTGGTACGGCCATTGTCCATTAATATCACATACATTTCCTCAGGTCCATCTGCCTCTCCTTGTTGACGCGGACCTGTAACAATTGTATTGTAGGAAGTAATTCTTTGACCGGTACCATAGGTTGCCAGCAGCGGCCAAAACAAGGCAAGGTCAGTCATAGACGGAATTACTTTTTCAATACCCACAACCACAATATGTGTTTTAGGCATAGAACAACTCAACCGTCCGTTACCTTCGTTTTCTGTAACGGCAATACCGCCAATATCTGCAATTATAAAATTGGCGCCGGTAACTCCTACTTCCGCCTGTTGATATTTTTCACGCAAAATATCCCTTGCGACAAGGGTTAATTGTTCGGGTGTTAATTTGGGATCAGTTCCCAATTTTTCAGCAAAGAGTTTTGCGATATCCTCTTTGCTTTTATGCATAGCCGGAGTAACAATATGATAGGGTGGCTCACCAGCCAGTTGTTGAATATATTCTCCAAGATCTGTTTCAATGCTTTCAATACCTTTCTTTTCCAAAAAATCATTCAGATGAATTTCTTCAGTAGCCATACTCTTGCTTTTCACAAGTGTTTTACAATTTTTGGCTTCGCAAATTTTTCCAATTTCTTCCAGTGCTTGTTTAGCATCTTCTGCCCATATTACTTTAGCGCCACGATTGCTGATAGCTAATTCAAAACTCTCCAGTTGCTGATCCAACGTTTCAATAGCCCGCCATTTAATATTCTTGGCTCTTTCTCTTGCCAGATGTAATTCGGCAAATTGCTGCTTACCCTGCGGAACGGCAGCATTGTATTTGCCCATATTAAAGTTGATCGTCTTGCGATGAGTTCTGTCGGCCGCTTTTACCTGACTTTTGGTTTTAAAACTGGCTGCTGTTTCTTTCACAATTAAAAATTATTTTTCTTTGGCTTCGTAATAATCCTTTGCTACAGTATCCAACGCTTCATAAAACTCTTCGCCGAATTTACGTATCAACGGCTCTTTTAAAAATTTGTAAACAGGAATTTTTAATTTCTCTCCCAATGAACAGGCGGGGCTGCACATTTTTTCCCTCGGTGAATAGTTGACCCTTTCATAGTCGCCATGTTTCCCAGGTTTGGCAATGATGGGATAAAGATGGCAACTGATGGGTTTTTTCCAGGAAATAAGGCCATCATAATAAGCCTGTTCAAAAGCACATTTTATCAGCCCGTTTGGCTCACGGTAGGCATAAACACATATTTCATTATCACTTGGTAATGTAGGTGTAACCCAGCCAAACTCCTTATCATATACATACCTGCCTTTTTTCTCTATCTCTGCAATAGCAGGTCCGGTAAGATAAGGCCTTACTTTTTCGTAAACTTCATCAATGATCTTTAGTTCTTTATTGTCTAAAGGAGCGCCGGCATCGCCATCTTCACAACAGCCGCCCTTACATTTACCAAGATCGCAGACAAATTGTTTTTCCACCACATCGTCGCTGATCAGTACATTATCTATTACTATCACAAAACAATTTTTGTCAAAGGTACAACCTGCTTATTTAGTGAAAAGATTTCTTCTAAAAACATTTTACGAAAACCAGGAAACTTAACAGGGCCAGAAAGCCAATTTTTATGGCTGTAATCGCTTATTTCCACTTCAGCGTATTAATAAGATGCAATACATCCTTTTTTAAAAATTCATTGACTATTCCCAAAGAGTCTTCATTGGGAGAAGCATTAAAATACAAAGCTCCACGCAAAAAATGTTTGGTAGAATCAGTCAGAAAAAACTGGTTAGCCGTAGCGGTATTCCCGGCCAGCGAAAAGTAAATGCCTTCTACCCCGTTTGGCGTTTTTATCAAGCTATCATTAATGCCGGTAGATACATCGGTATGCTGCTTATAAGCCATTTTAAATCCATCGTTCACCAGTGAATCAAAATTATTTTTCGCAACTTCCTTGTAGCTGATGTAAATACGTCCGCCAAAACGCGGAACATCAATATTGATCCACCAGTCGTTTTCAGGCTTTGCATCAAAAAAGGTGGTGTCCTTTATTACATTCGAGTATACAGGGTATTCAAATGTATAAGGATAACCAGGCTGATCGAATGCCTGGTATTTTTTTTCAGGAAAATCAATGTGGAAATAGCCTTTCTTTTTATATGTATAAGTGCTGTTACAGGAAAAAAGAAAACATACCGAACTCAAAAAAAACACCGCGAAAAAAGATTGTTTGTTCATTAGAAAAATATTCTCTCATTAAAGTTTTTTATTCACTGTAACTTTTATCATTCGCAGGCGATTGCTATCGGATTCTAAAACGGTAAAATCAAAATCACCGGAAGTAATAACATCATTTATCTTTGGAAATTCACCGGCCAATTCCAAAACCAATCCTCCTACCGATTCACTTTCTCCTCTTACTCTATCAAAAGTATCCATCGGCAAACGCATAGTCTTGCAAAGGTCATGGATCATTGTCTTTGCTTCAAAAATGTAATTGTTATCATCCACCTTCTGGTTATGACTTTCTTCTTCATCAAATTCATCACGAATATCACCGATAACTTCTTCCATTATATCTTCCATCGTTACAATACCGCTGGTACCACCAAACTCATCCACTACTACTGCAAAATGAACACGCCTTGATTGAAAATCCCGCAACAGGTCAGCAATCAATTTTGATTCCGGTACAAAATAAGGATGCCGCATTAAAGGATGCCAGTCAAACCCATCGGCCTCCTGCAAAAAAGGTATAAGATCTTTTGTATTAATAATACCGGTCACTTCATCCATGCTGCCTTTGTATACCGGCAAACGGGAATAATGCAGGTTCTCCACTTTACGAATAAGTTCGCTAAAAGAAGAATTATAATTAACACCATTCACTTCCAGCCTGCTCCGCATGATCTGTTTTACAGAGATAGTACCAAACTTCACAATCCCTTTCATGATATTTTTTTCTTCCAGCGATGCTTCTTCATCTGTCTTTATATCAATAGCGTCATCTAATTCCTGCAAATTGAGTGCTTCTGATTTGTTGGCCCCCATTCCTTTCCCAATACCATCGGCCAGCGAAACTACCCATTTGCTGATACGCCGGAATACCAGGTGGACCGCTTCTACAACTACTGCAGATCCATAAGCAAAGCGAAGATTATTCTGAGTTGCCCATACTTTTGGCAATATCTGACCCGCAAAGACCAGGATAAAACCGATAATGCCTACCCGCAGAACAAGTTCAAAAAGATAACTCCAGAAATTACTTCCAAACAGCAATACAGTGCCATAAGGCATATATTGGTTAATTAAAAAGCCGGTTAATACGATAATACAGATATTAAAAAATGTACTGGCGATCAGCAGGGATGCAAATACCTCTTTGGGTTCTTCCAGGAAATTAATAATCCGTTTAGCGGCGGGGTGTTGTTTGGTCTTTAATACATTTATATCTTTCTCATTAAGTGAAAATATAGCTACCTCTGCGCCGGATATAGTGAAGGTGAGTAATAAAAGAACCACCAACAGGATAGCCAATAAAGTAATGCCCTGCGGATCTGCAGCCAGGAAAATAAAAGAAAGTTGGTTGAACAAAAAGTTGGTTATCGAATGACTCTCCAATGGAAGTGTTTTAATGATAGGTTGAATTATAAAGGCAGGTCAAACGGCCTGCCGGTTATTATTTGAAACAAAGTTATTACTTTAAATATATTCCCCTAAAAAGGAAGATTTTCTGAAGGGTCCCCAAGTGGTGGCGCATCCGCATTCCCCAGGTTTTCTATACCACCGCTACCGTCGGTTGGATGGCCGGCGCCATCGGCCCGTTTATCGAGCATGATCAGGTTGTCACCTACAACTTCGGTGGCAAACTTACGGTTACCATCCTTGTCTTCCCAACTACGGGTTCTCAGGCGACCTTCAATATATACAAGGCTGCTTTTGTGCAAATATTTTTGTGCCAGTTCGGCAAGACCACGCCATAGCACTACCGTATGCCATTCTGTTTGCGATACCAATTTTCCGGTCCTGTCTTTAAACGTTTCTGTTGTTGCCAGCGGGAATTTCGCAACCCCGATATTACCTTCCAGAAACTGAACATCCGGGTCTTTGCCCAGGTTGCCTATTAGCATTACTCTGTTTACGCCTCTCATATGCTTTCTTTTTTCTGATTAACAATTCTCTTCAGGCCGATGCTATTTAAAGTTAATTTTTTTTACCGGAAATAAGCCATAAAAATTTTCGAGCAAATTCATACCAATCGCGATGAAAATTTTTATGGCGAATTCCATGTGACCAAAAAGCAATAAAAAATTAACACATGAATGGAAAATTTTAAAACGTAAGGGTGCATTCAAAGTCTTCGCATACCAAAACCCACCCCCTTCGAAATCCTCTTATGCGAAATTGCTTCGGCCCCTCCTTGCTTCTCCGCCGCTGGCGGATCGCAATGACGGGAGAGGAACGCAGCATCTATAATGCTGATGTTGTATAATGGCAGCGCAGCAAAAATTTAGAATACTCCAACGTAAAATTCCGTTCTCACTGTAATAAGTTCCAGTTCAACTCATAAAAATCTCATTTGAATCAACATTTAACTACGGGTTAACGGCTTTGATTGTACTTTAGTCTTGTCAATTTCGCAACCTTAAAACAGATGCTATGAAAAAAAATTTACTTCATCTCATTTCCACTGCGGCTGTTTTGTTTTATAGTCATATAGCTACCGCACAAACTGATCCGACACCTGATCAAAATCCTAACTATACTGCCAGCAGGGCAAAATATATGCAAATAGCCGATTCTTTGAACGAGTGGCACAGCACTACCCAACAAAATATTTATAAGGCTATCGACTGGCTTGCCGACCGAAAAGAAGCAAGAGCAGATCGCCGGGAGTTTCGTCGCCAGCTTCGTATGGAAAGAGCCAGGTGGGACAACGATTATTACAATGATGGATATTATTCCAATAACTATTATCGCAGAAATTACAACAATCATTACCGTTATAATAATTACAGGAGAAACCGTTCTTTCGGTATCTCTCCCTGGCATGGACTGAATTT
>JAKFEJ010000172.1:0-1788 GCA_036675745.1 Chitinophagaceae bacterium
CAATCATAAATACACAGAAGAAGGCGGCGTAATAGAAGAAGAATACCGGATTGAATATTTATTGGATAAAACAAAAACATTCAGCAAGGGTATATTGGGCATCACGGTCGAATGTGCCCAATGTCATGACCATAAATATGATCCTTTCTCACAAAAAGATTATTATTCCTTACTTGCTTTTTTCAATAATACAAAAGAAGTCGGCTATGAAGGCGATGTAAGTGTTTCCAAACCTGCAAAAAATCCTATACTAACTATCAGTACAGAAGACAGGAAAGATCTTCTTTCTTTTATAAATGCAAAAGATACCGGCAGCATGACGGTGTCTGTAATGGGGGAAAGAGATTCTGTACGCAAAACGTTCTTATTAAACCGTGGTGTTTATGATCAACCCGGCGAAGAAGTAAAACCTGCTGCCATAAAAGCAGTAATGAAATTTGATACAACTAAATTTTCCCGCAACAGGCTTGGCCTGGCTCAGTGGACGGTTGATAAAAATAACCCGCTGACTGCAAGGGTTTTTGTCAATCAACTCTGGCAGGAAATTTTTGGAAGAGGACTTGTAAAAACTTCCGGTGATTTTGGCATGCAGGGCGAACTGCCTACGCATCCTGAATTACTTGATTGGCTGGCTGTGGATTTTATGGAACACGACTGGGATATTAAACGACTGGTAAAACAAATAGCCATGTCAGCGACTTACCGACAGTCAGCAAAGGTTTCCGAAGAACAATTAAAAAAAGATCCTGAAAATATTTATTTATCAAGAGCGCCAAGGCTACGGTTGAAAGCGGAGTTTGTTCGTGACATGTATCTTGCCAGTAGCGGTTTATTGGTAAAAACGATTGGCGGCCCCAGCGTAAAACCTTACCAGCCAAAAGGTCTTTGGGAGCTGGCTTCCTCAGGCCGTGGTGTATTGGCAACCTACCGTCAGGATCACCAGGAAGATCTTTATCGTCGCGGGCTATATAATTTTATTAAACTCACTGTACCACCACCGGGCATGATCATGTTTGACGCCAGCAACCGCGACCAGTGCGAAGTAAAAAGATCGCTGACCAATACACCCTTGCAGGCATTGATCATGATGAATGACCCGGCCATATTAGAAGCATCAAGAGTATTAGCTCAAAATTTATTGAGCGAATCACCTTCTGTAGAACAAAACATAACAATGGCTTTCCGCAGAATTGTTTGCCGCAAACCAACTGATAAAGAAAAAAAACTATTACAGGATTATTATAATGAACAATTGATGTTATTTCAGCAAAAGAAATTAGATGCGGCGACTACTTTAAAAGTGGGGGAATATCCATTGAATAAGCAGTTGAATGCGGATCAATCGGCTGCCTTGATGAAAACGGTCAGTACGATATATAATTTGGAAGAGGCGATTGTGAAATAAAGGAAACCCCCTGTCCCCCTAAAGGGAGAACTTAGGTCGGAAATACTTTTTCCTTTTGAATAGTTTTAAAGAAGAAAAATAAAGATTGATATTAATTGGAATTGTTGGTCTATAGGAAACTTCCCCTCCCCGGAGGGGCGAATATAGAAGACTTAAAATTTTAAACGACTGGGGTGGGTTGCTGAGCAATGAACAGAACGATGAAGAGTGCGACGCAATTGGGATGCCATGAAAAACTATAGTTGGCTAAAAAAATATTTTTATGGAAAAAGAAATTCTTGAACATCATCTCAACATCAACCGGCGGAAGTTTCTTTCACGGCTGGGTTTGGGTATTGGTGGTGTAGCATTAGGTTCTTTGCTGGTACCGGATATTTTTGGTA
>JAKFEJ010000442.1:0-12648 GCA_036675745.1 Chitinophagaceae bacterium
CACTATTAAGAAAAAGAATAATATAGAGTGATTTAGTAAAATTACTTCTGACTTTTACTTTTAAAGGCTATGTGTTAACCCCTAATTTTAAATAGTTTGGACTATTTTTTTTGTAATTCCAGTTATAAAATAGGTAGTTTGTTATTGGCGAACATAAGCCGGGAGTTGATGTTGATCCTTTTGAAAAACCACCTACTTAAAATAAGTAGTTTTATTTTCAGCATCAGTCTTCTTTTTGCCACCATCCAATATCCTGAAAATGAAAAAACCGCTACTCACCTTTTGCCTTGCGGGCATTTCAATTGTTGCCTGCACACAACAATTCTCCCTGCTAAAGGATATAAACCCTGGTTCGGCAAGCAGTAATGTTTGTTACCTGACAAACGTGGACAACACACTTTTTTTTGCTGCTAATAATGGAGTAAATGGCATGGAGCTATGGAAAACTGATGGTACGAATAGCAGCACCATGCTGGTAAAAGATATAAATCCAGGCCCGGCCAGTAGTAGCATTGGTTATCTTACCCAGGTAAATCAAACTTTATTTTTTGTGGCTAACAACGGCAGTACCGGCACAGAACTTTGGAAAAGTGATGGCACGGAAGCAGGTACAAGCATCGTTAAGGATATAAGACCTGGCTCAATGGGAAGCAATCCTTCTGCACTGGCTGGTGTAAATGGAACATTATACTTTGCTGCAGATAATGGCGTAAACGGAGTAGAACTTTGGAAAACTGACGGTACTGACGCAGGTACCTCTATGGTGAAAGATATAAATCCATATTCAGGTAGCAGCTACCCACAAGCGCTGGCTAATGTAAACGGGATTTTGTTTTTTGCCGCTGATAATGGTGCAAAGGGAAAGGAGCTTTGGAAAAGTGATGGTACAGAATCAGGAACGGTAATGATAAAAGATATTTGGTCAGGAACTAATGGAGGTTACCCTTCGGAACTTATAAATGTAAATGGCACTTTATTTTTTTCGGCCAATAATGGTACAAAAGGAACAGAGCTTTGGAAAAGTGATGGAACAGCGACAGGCACTGTAATGGTAAAGGATATATGGCCACATTCAGGAGAGAGTTATCCTTTTGGCTTGAAAAACGTGAATGGCATATTATTTTTTTCCGCGGATAATGGTGAAAAGGGTACTGAGCTTTGGAAAAGTGATGGTACAACAGCAGGCACAGTGTTGGTAAAAGATGTATGGCCGGGAGTGCCGAGTGGTGCAATCGGTAATTTTTCTAAAGTCCTCAATAAGTTAATCTTTACAGGAAATGATGGAGTAAATGGGTATAAAACCTGGGAGAGTGACGGTTCTGATGCAGGAACAACAATAGTCACTGGAATAGGAAATCCCGGTAACGGTGATATGCAGGAACTTGTTGAAACTGATTATAACATTTATGCAAGTATACGGGAAACTTCTATTGGCCGTGAACTTTGGGCGATCAGCTATTCTTCAATTCTGCCTCTTAATCTCCTTGAGTTTAAGGGCAAGCTTATAAAAAATGATGCTGTATTAAACTGGAAAACAGAAAATGAAATAAATACGGAAGAATTTATTGTAGAAAGAAGTGTTAATGGCAGCAGTTATGTTGCGGTTGGTAATGTTAAGGCAGTTAATACTTCCGGAACCCATAATTATACATTTACCGATGCAAACATTGTAACGTTACCGGCGGACATTATTTATTACCGGCTGAAGCAAAGAGATATTGACGGCCGTTATACTTATTCAAAAATTATTTCTTTATCTATAAAGAAGAACACAACAGGCATTATTTTATATCCTAACCCTGCAATAAGTGAAATAAATCTGTCAGTGGTCGCTTTGAGAAAAGAAAAAATGGATTACCAGGTTTTCGATAATGCTGGTAGAATAGTAATACAGGAAGCAACACAGATGTTAGCAGGAACTAACCGCTTATTTGTTGATATAAACAAGCTACCCGTGGGAGTTTATTATATTAAGCTCAGTAGTAATTCAATCAGTGAAAAATTACAATTTGTAAAACACTAGCAGTGTAAGTCCAGGCTTTTTTATTTTTTTAATTTCCGGTTAGTATAAAGAGAAAAATCAGCAAGTATAGTTTCATATTCCTGGTGCATCAAGGGGGAGGTAAGCAAAAAGTCTGCAGTAGCCCTGTTACAGGCGGTGGGTATATTCCAGGTAGCCGCCACACGCAGCAACGCCTTGATATCCGGGTCATGGGGTTGCGCTTCCATTGGATCCCAGAAAAAAATTAATGCATCCAGTTTGCCTTCGGCAATGCTTGCGCCTATTTGCTGATCACCACCTAACGGGCCACTCAAAAATTTGGTAATTGGCTGACCCAATGAAGTTTCAAGTAAGGTACCGGTAGTGCCTGTTGCATAGAGCAGGTGTTTTGACAACGCTGTTTTATTATAAATGGCCCACTCTATTATTTCGTCCTTCATATTATCATGTGCTACTAAAGCAATGCGTTTGCGGCTGGCCAGTGTCCTGGTATTCATTAATTTTATTTATGAGTTTTAGGGTATGTTTGGGTGATAAGCAGTAAGAAAAAAATATTTCCTGAAATAAAAAACAATATGAAGATAGGCGATAAAAATAAACCAGGTAAGGCATAAAAAAAAGCATCCCGCCAATGTCGGGATGCTTTGCATAGAGAAACTATTAATTATTTAAAATCAGCGGCTACAGTGATTTTTGGATGTTTGGCTACTTTGCCACCATCAATCGGCGTTCCGGTAATGCCATAATCAGCCAAAGCGATAGAAAAATTTGAAGAAATTGCGAGACTGCCATTTTTTACTACGATGGTGCCCGGAACTTTCACTTTTTGTTCTTTTCCTTTTATCCCAAGCAAACCTTCTACTTCGGTTTTATAAGATCCCTCTTTAGTAAAATCTACAGTAGAAGGATCTACAATATTTCCTTTAAAAGTGAATTTCGGAAACTCATCTGAGTTCAACCATTTTTCCCCATTAAAATGTTGCTGCATCATAGGATTGGTAAAAGCAAAATTTTTAACATTAGCCTCAAACTGTACTGTGCCGGTTTTTGTATCAATAACGCCTATCACTGTCTTGTTATTTGCCTTTGGTAAAGCATCAATTGAAGTAGATGCATCAAAAGAGATAGTAGCTGAAGTGGTTGTTTTCTTTTGTGCGAACAAGCTGCCCGCGGCTATTACTAAGCCAAAAAATAGAGTCGTTTTTTTCATTTGTACCTTTTTAAATGTATGGGTTTATTTTATTTGTTTAATGTGCATCTTATAAATCCAATGTTGTAAGCATCAAGAAGATCGCTATAGATACTACCACTACAAGATCCCTTTACAGAAACGCTATCTCCGACTTTTACGGATTTTGCTTCAGACAAATATTGTTCCTGAAAAGCAAAAATGGCATAATCGCCGGTGGTTGTATCTATGAGTTTTATGTTAACAGTTGCCGAATCCGGTGATTCAAGTTCCGAAACTCTGCCATTGACTGTAATGATCTTTTGTCTGTATTTATTATTGGAAACACTATCATCTTTTCTGAATTCCTGTATAAAATCAATAGCATTTACAGTATAAGCAGCTTCCCTGTCTTTCGTATCAGCAAATTTTTCAGTGGCGACATACCAGTAAACAACTGCGCCAATTCCTATTAATACAAGAACAGCAATCAACAGTCTTTTCAGCCAGGGTCGTTTTGTTTTTGACATTTTTCCAGATTAAAAATTGCTTACAACATTCTTAGTAATGCTTTGTTCATAAAATTAGTAGACAAATATATGATGTTTGAACATTGAACTAATTTTATACTTCATAAAAAAAAGTAAAAAGCCGTTCTGCTTTAGCGGAACGACTTTCTTCTTACTAACACATCCACCAGCTTCCCAGCTGAAGATGAATATTTTACGATGCTTGCATTTCTTTTATCTTTTCCCTGATCTTAGCTTCTATTTCTTTCGCCAGTTCGGGATTGTCGACCAATAATTGCTTAACAGATTCACGTCCCTGGCCAAGTTTATCAGTATTATAGCTAAACCAACTGCCGCTTTTTTGCACAATACCCAGTTCAACACCCATGTCAATGATCTCGCCATTTTTAGAAATCCCTTCACCAAAAATGATATCAAACTCAGCAGCCCTGAAAGGGGGGGCTACCTTATTCTTAACGACTTTCACTTTCACCCGGTTGCCTACCGCTTCATCTCCATCCTTTATCTGCGTACTCCGGCGGATATCCAACCGTACAGATGCATAAAATTTCAGTGCATTTCCTCCGGTTGTTGTTTCAGGGTTACCAAACATAACGCCGATCTTCTCCCGTAACTGGTTAATGAAAATACAGATGGTATTTGTCTTAGAAATGGTTGCAGTCAGCTTACGAAGAGCCTGGCTCATTAACCTGGCATGAAGCCCCATTTTGCTATCACCCATTTCTCCCTCCAGTTCACTTTTGGGAACCAAAGCGGCTACAGAATCAATTACCACCACATCCAATGCACCGGAAAGGATCAGCCGATCAGCAATTTCCAAAGCCTGCTCACCGTAATCCGGTTGGGAGATCAAAAGATTATCAACATCCACACCAAGCTTTTGGGCATAGGCACTGTCAAACGCATGCTCAGCATCTATAAAAGCACACATGCCTCCCTTTTTCTGTGCTTCTGCAATTACATGCGTAGCTACAGTAGTTTTACCGGAAGACTCAGGGCCATAAATTTCTACTACCCTTCCCCTCGGCAGGCCACCGATACCAAGGGCCACATCCAGACCTATAGAGCCAGTGGATATAACTTCCTGGAGTTGTTCTCCTTTTTCATTCATCATCATCACACTGCCCTTACCATAGTCTTTTTCTATCTTATCCATGGTTAGCTTCAAAGCTTTTAGCTTTTCACTGGTGTTATTTGACATGTCGGTAGTTTTTTC
The DNA here is from genome assembly GCA_036675745.1 of Chitinophagaceae bacterium. Lineage (GTDB taxonomy): Bacteria > Bacteroidota > Bacteroidia > Chitinophagales > Chitinophagaceae > Terrimonas_B. Next base: position 4,917 of record JAKFEJ010000442.1, read on the forward strand.
AGTTTTTGCCATTTCCAAAATTATGATTTACGTATTTCCGTGCTAATATATTTATAAACAAAACGAAACTAAAGTATTTAGTAAATAAAAACTAATATTTTTTGTATTATTTTTTCAATTTCTCATTGTTCTTATAAACCGAAGATGAAAGATCGAAATTTTTTTAGGGTAAAATACCGTCCGCCCACACTGCAATTAGCTGTGAGGCCCCGCCTACAAGCAACCCTGTATAAATTTCCTTTTGTGTGTGATCAGAAACAATAAAACGGGCAGTGCATACAAGCCCCGCTATTAAAAAAGCAACCGACATATAAATAGTATAACTACCGGCTTGTGTAAAAGATAGCAAGGACATAAAGACCAGCAGGATCCCCATTGAAATGGCATGCATACTCACCTTCATAATAATGTTGGCCATCAGACCAAGAGAAGACGCAATGAAAATTGCCATGGAAAGTTGCACTACTTCTTTTGAGAACTGGGGTTGATTACGCAATACATAACACATCCAGAAATAATAAATGCCACAGGCTATATAGGGAATGATCCTTTCTTTCTGGGTTTTCAGGTAGATAGAATCAAGGAAACCCAATCCTTTGGCCAATAAAACCGTCACCAGGGGAAAGAAGCTGTACATAATAAAAAACCGAAGCATAATGATCAGTTTTTCCGTAGATGTAGAGCTGGCAAAAAGATAGGGCTGAACAGTAATAAGGAACCAGGCGATGTAAACAGGTACAAATAATGGGTGGAAAATATAAGAAATAATCTTTGCGATGACCTGGATAACAGCATTTTGTGGCTGGTATCCTGTTTCCCTGAATTCCTGTAATTGACTACTTTGGTCCACGATTAACCTTGTGCTCATAAAAGAGGAACATTTTTTGCAAAGTAAAGCGATTATAAAAAAAGAAACCTGCGTATTATATTTACTAAATTGAATGCCATTAAATAATAATATGAAATGGCTTTATTGTCGGCTGTGAGCTACGAATCCCGATAGTTATTGGGACGTAGCAAATAACTTCTGATGATTTATTAAAATAAAAACCGATGAATCTAAAATCCTTCCTGGAAAATCTTCGCACGGGATTACTGATGTTTTTTTTATTGATTGCTTTGCAAAGCGTTTCCGCGCAATCAAAACCCGTCCGTACCGGAACGGGCGGATATATAAAACAATACAAGCCTATCGCTGATTCCCTTTCCGACATCTATGGTGTTCCAACTTCAGTTATGCTGGGTATAGCTATTATTGAATCAGGTGCCGGTAAGAGCCGCAACTGTAAATTACTAAACAATCATTTCGGTGTAAAAGGGAAGAATAATTTGCTGAAAACAAAAGGTATTAAATCAAGCTACAAACAATATGATAATGGGCGGGCTTCTTATGTTGCTTTTTGCAAGCTCATGACAAGAAAAAAATTTTATCCAAAATTAAAAGGCAAAAAAGATCATAAGTTATGGCTGGATGCTATTAGCAAAGCCGGCTATTCTACCGTGCCGGATGAATGGAAAAGAAATATTACAGCTGCAATCAGGAAGCATAAATTGGCTGACCTAAATTAAGTTGTATTAGTTGATACATTATGCCCAATCCACATCCCCCGGCGATAAGCTTGCCACATAATTTTCTGCCTGCATTTCCCCGGTTGCCAGCATTCCTTTCATTTCAACCGGGTCAAATATCAATCCACCTGCACCGCCACCCAATGGTTTTTTGGGCCGGATGATATGGATCTTTAACGGCACCTTATCTTCAAATGGATTTTCACGTCCACGGATAAAGAAATACTTTTTGATATCATCAGCCGAAACTCCTTCTCTTTTCATTTTTCTTTTTACTGCATCAATATAGGTAAGGGCTTCATTATATAATAAAGGAATAATAAGGTCATTCTTACCTACGTCTGTGGTAAAAATGCTGATGGTTTGTTCCAGTATGGGAAATAATGTTTTAAACTCAGGGGCATCACCAGCTTTATCTGAAGATAAAAGAATGGTAAAGATCTCTTTGGCATCATTGTCAATGGCCATTTGTACACCAGCATATTCTCTTACACCGCCATCTACAAACTGGTGATCAGGGTGAAGCTCACCCGGTACTTGTTTATTTACTTTGACCGGAGTCATAAAAACAGGCTGACAAGCGGAAGCGAGAACAGCCCGTCGGAAATGCTCCGCATTCACCAGTTTTCTTATTTCATAATATTTAGAAGCAACCGGATTGGCTGCATTGGTGAAAACAACAAGCTCTTCAGTTTGCAAACAGGTTGTATTCAAAAAGATCTCTTTCCCCGAATCCATCAGCTCATTATAAAAATCATCGGTATAATATTTTTTTATAGTTTCCCATAATGGTGTCACTTCAAAAATAGCATCTTTATTCAGCCGGTTGCCGATATTGTCCTTTATAACAATATCCTCTGTTTTCTGCGTCGTGTATAATTTTTCAAGCAGATCAATTTTTCCCAAAGCAGCCAGGGGTACAATAAGCGAACCGGTGCTGGTGCCAATTAAAACATCAAAATCAAGATCGTAAAAAGATACCAGGTGTTTGTATACACCTACTGCAAAAGCTCCTTTGGAGCCACCACCACTAATAACCAATGCTTTTTTCATCTGTTAATTTTTGGCCCCTCCAAACCTCTACGCCGTCTGGCGGAAGGCTTTGGGTCGTTAATAATTGAAATATTCTGCAAGATTTGAAAGATGCCTTCCAAAATTCATTCAGATCATTGATTGAATTCCGGTACCGTATTTTTATTTTTCTTCAGACGGATACCAACATGTGCCTGTATCCACCAGGTGTTCAGTTTATAATCGCGGTGTGCTGTAAAGAGCAACATGGCTTTTTGCAATAACTCTAACCCAACGCCACCACCGACCAACTGTTGTTTCTCTGTGCCCCAATTATGTTCAGCTACCAGTTGCAGGTTAGCCAACCCGGCAAGATTTTTTAAATTGAAAGATTTTAATTTGAAAGCAACAGATGGCCCGAATAAGCCGGCTATCTTTTTATTGGCATAAACAAAGCCGGCCGTAGCGCCTATTCTGAGCTTATGCTCTATTACTGTGATTTGTGGATTTAATTGCAAACCCCCAACGTACAAATCAGGAGCTGAATGAAAGTTACTGATTACACCATTATCCAGTTTAAGATAGGTTGCCCATCCTTTTCTGAATTCTGTGTCATCTGGATTTTGGGATTGTGCGGTTAAACAAAACAATAATAGCACGGGAAAAACCATCCGGCAGATAGTAAGGTTTTGCATATAAAAGGTTTAACTATAGTAAATGTAAACCAAATTATCTCCTTGCCAATACTCTAAACCGGGTATTTAAAGGCTTTCCCACCAAGACGCGAAGGCCACAAAGAAAATACTTTGTGGCCTTCGTGTGATATACTCTTTTTCTCTTTGAGCTCTTAGCCTACAATTCTTTTCTCAACCTGGCAACCGGAATATTCAATTGCTCCCTGTATTTGGCAACAGTGCGCCGGGCAATATTATAACCCTTTTCCTGTAAGAGCTCAGTCAGACGTTCATCACTTAAAGGATGTTTTTTACTTTCACCTTCTATCAGGTTTCTCAATATTTTTTTAACCTCTCTTGTGGATACTTCTTCTCCGCTATCGGTACTTAATGATTCACTGAAAAAGAATTTCAAACGATAAGTACCAAATTCGGTTTGTACAAACTTGCTGTTAGCGACACGGCTGACAGTTGAAATATCTAATCCCGTTTTTTCCGCAATATCTTTCAGGATCATGGGACGAAGATTGGTTTCATCACCGGTAAGAAAGAAATCATACTGATGATTCATGATCGCTGTCATGGTACTCAGCAACGTGTGTTGTCTTTGTTTGATAGCATCAATAAACCATTTGGCCGCATCAATTTTTTGTTTGATAAAGATGACGGCTTCTTTCTGACGCTTATCTTTTTTGGCGCCCCGGTCATATTCTTTCATCATATCGCGGTAGCCTTCGCTGATACGGAGTTCAGGCGCATTGCGGGAATTAAGCGTTAACTCAAGCTTGTTGGCATTATTAAAAATAAAAAAATCAGGAACTACATAACTTTCAGCCTTGCTCATACCTCCTAAATTCCCGCCCGGTTTTGGATTGAGGCGGATGATCTGCTGCATTACCTGCTTAAGCTGATCTTCATCTATATTTAAGCCACGCTGTATCTTTTCGTAATGCTTCTTTGTGAATTCGTCAAAGTATTTTTTAATGGCGAGTATGGCGATTTCTACATCTTTTCCTTCATTTTTTTGCCGTTGTAATTGCAGCAGCAAACATTCCTGCAAATCCCGGGCAGCCACACCCGGTGGATCAAAATGCTGGATGCGCTGTATCATGGCCTCTACCTCTTCTTCCGTAGCAGAAACATTCTGACGAAAAGCAAGATCATCAACAACAGCAGAAGTTTCACGTCTCAGGTATCCATCTTCATCAATACTTCCCACTATCTGCTCAGCGATCTTCTGTTCTTTTTCATCCAATTTTAGCAAACCCAGTTGGAGAAGAAGCGTTTCGTAAAAACTGGTTTCTGTTTTAAAAGGAATTTGCTTTTGTTCCTCTTCGGGATAATTATCGTCGCGGAGTTTATAATCTGCTACTTCATCATCTCCATCGTGTACATATTCACTTACATCTACATTGCCATATTCTTCTTCGCTCCCATTTTTATCATCATATTCGGTATCCTCGCTTTCGCTGAATTCATCTTTTATTTCATCTTTTTCATCCTCATGCTTTTCTTCATCTAATTCCAGAGCTGGATTTTCTTCCAATTCTTCTTTTATCCTGATTTCCAGATTGGCTGTTGGCACCTGTAACAATTTCATTAACTGAATCTGCTGAGGTGATAGCTTCTGTAATAATTTCTGTTGTAAGGACTGACTTAGGGCCATAATAGTTCTCGAATCTTTTTTTAAGGATATGTCGTTTTAAAAAAAATTTCGCCATTCATCAAAAATCAGGCCGTAAATTTACAAAACAAATGAATAGAAATGCCGAAACGGTTTTTTCCTTTAGTTGTTGCATTGATTTTGCTGGCTTATAGCGAAAGTTCCGGGCAACAGACAGCTGTGGAAAAGTTTCTAAAAAGCACTGCCATAGGCCATTTGAACTCCGCGGGTAAGAAGGAAAAACCAAGGGTCATAAAATTTTCAAAAAATTTCACATCCATCTCTTTAAGCCCCAGAATGATTGCCCCGGTAAAGTTACCGGTAAGGTATATCCCATTAGTAAGTACAAAGTTGTTGCAAAACAATTTTGATACCCGGAAACTAAGTTTTTTTTGCCAGAAAGAATGGCAGTTTGAAAAAGCTACTTCTATTCCTTTAAGATTCAGGCTGGGCTCGTTGGAATATACCAACTACCTGGAGCAAAAGCTCCATACTCTTAAACCGCAATAGGTTTATTTATACTTCACGCAGCATAAAAATGTGCCATCATCTTGTAGTTGCCAGTTGCATGTTTTTCGATATTCAGTACTGGTTTCTGGAAACCGGAAACCTGCAAAGCAATACACAAACTTATCCTGTGCGAAGTATAACACCTCTCTACCGGCTACCGATCGTACTTTTTTCAGGAAGCCAACCCATTTCGGGAATCAAGGCAGGTATTTTGTAATAATTGTTCTGTAAACTATCGTTCCAGCCATTGGGATTGCGATCAAAGCTTTTACTGCTAAAATAAATGCTGCCTTGTACTTCCGGGTACTCTCTCAGCATTTTTATCTGGTTGGGTAATTCATTCGGGTTCTTCCAGGCAAATCCTTTTTCATAAGCCCTGTAAATACCATGACCAATATAAATATGACGGCCATAATTATGGCGGCTCCACCAATCAACCAGCTCTTCATAATCAGCCAGCTTATGTCCTATTTCCCAATAAAGTTGCGGGGCTACGTAATCAACCCAGCCTTCCTTCATCCATAAAAGTATATCAGCATACAGATCGTCATAATTGGTTTGCCCTGCTTTTGTATTGCTGCCTTCCGGATCAAGACTTTTATTTCGCCAAACACCAAAGGGGCTTATCCCAAATTTACAATATGGTTTTTCCTGCTTGATTACAGTATTTAATTTTTTGATAATAGAGTCCACATTGCTACGGCGCCAATCATCTTTTGAAAGTTTACTGCCCGATCTTATATAAGAAGCCGCATCAGGAAATTCTTTGCCTGCAATACGATAAGGATAAAAATAGTCATCCATGTGTATGGCATCTATATCATACCTTTTTACGATATCCCTTACAACTGCTATCACGTGTTTCTGTCCATCTGTATTGGATGGATCAAAGTATTTTTTGCCACCATAGGTCAAAAACCAATCGGGATGGATACGGGTAATGTGATTTGGGGCAATAGAGGCGGAACTGATATTAAAATTGGCCCGATAGGGATTAAGCCAGGCATGAAACTCCATACCTTTTTTATGCGCCTCTTCAATCATGAATTGGAGCGGATCATAATAAGGCGAAGGTGGGCGGCCTTGAACACCAGTAAGCCATTGGCTCCAGGGTTCCAGTAAAGAGGGATAAAAAGCATCGGCAGAAGGACGAACCTGTACAATGACAGCATTCATGCCATTAAGTTTATGTTGATCCAGTTGACGGATGAACTCGGTCTTCTGGCTATACACAGTATGGGGTCCTTTTTTGGGCCAGTCAATATTGTCTACCGTTGCAATCCAGACGCCACGAAACTCATGATCTGGTTGTGAAAAGGCGGTGCAAGCGAAAAGAAAGGCAAGGTTCAAAAACAAGATTCTCATAGTGTCAACAAGTATTGAATAAAAACGGCGAATTTAATTTAATATTGAGTTAATCAAAGTATAAAACTACTCTTCTTACAGTTGGCTGCGATATTCAAAACGTACCAGGCTTTGATCAGGGATTGGAACCTCTTATTTTATCCAGCAATTCGCTTAAAGCAGCAGCCTCTTTCGCAGTAAGGTTGCCAATGATATTGTCAAGTTCATCCTGGCGTTCATCAAGGCGTTCAAGCATTTTTTTTCCTTTATCTGTGATCATCACATCTACAAGGCGGCGATCTGTTTTGCAGGTTCCCTTTTTTACTAAACCCTTTGCGATAAGCCTGTCAACAATACGGCTCGTATCACTCATTTTATCGAGCATTCTTTCCCGGATCTGTAAAGTGGATAAGGGTTGTGGCTGACTGCCACGCAGGATCCTGAGAATATTAAATTGTTGTGGAGTTATATCTTCTGAAGCGAAAACTTCCTTAGTCCGCTCTGTTATCCAGCCATATGTAAATAGTAGGTTTACAGATGCTTTCTGATACTCGTTGCGAAATTTAGATTGATGTATATCCTGATCTATGCCCATAGGAAAAGATTTACTGAATAAAAATAAAAAGTTTTCGGTTAGGCGGCGTGATTAATCAATCTTTGAATATTCCGCGGTAACCGTTCGGGGCAGGAGGTTTTTGAAAAGCAAAGTTAATGTTTAAACACTAAAAATACAAGCCTTTATTTATTCCATGCAGCATTTGTCTATAATTAATACTCTGGGTGTACAATACCGCAAACATAAAAATAATTTGCTTTGCTAAATAAATAATCCCTTATTAACCATTTTCACCCATGAAGCTTTTAGCTGAATCAGTCAGGAATTTTTGTGAAGGATTTATTTCTTTTTATACTTCAATGTATGATGAAATGAAACGCTGGTAAGCAAAGAGATCAAAAGAGA
>JAKFEJ010000457.1:0-12604 GCA_036675745.1 Chitinophagaceae bacterium
AGTACCAAATCCGATAAGAAGAAAAAGTCAGAGATCGGAGGTCAGAAGTCAGAAGTCAGAAGTGAAATATCTGATAAAGATCTGTCAACTGTCAACGCTCAACTGTCAACTTCTCCTGAATCTAATATCGTTGACTTAGGAAAACTCACTGTTGAAGAATTATTGGAAGAGGTACAGAAAAGAGTACAGTCTTCTCCTGATACAAAATTGAAAAGAAAATTAGCGAGTATTGTTGAACGCCGTTCACTGCCGGCTAAACGAAGAGGCTTTACGCAGAAAGCAAAGATCAACGGGCAGGCTATCTTTTTGCGTACCGGTGAATATGGTGATGGAACATTAGGAGAGATATTTATTGATATGGCGAAAGAAGGCGCCACCATGCGCAGTATGATGAACTGTTTTGCCATTTCTATTTCTATTGGTATGCAATATGGCGTTCCATTAGAAGAGTTTGTAGACAAGTTCGCCTTTACCAAATTTGATCCTTCAGGGTTTGTAGAACATCCGAATATCAAATCAACTACATCCATCGTAGATTTTATTTTCCGTGTATTAGGTTATGAATACCTTGGGCGTACAGACCTTGTTCACGTATTGGATAAACCTGAAGTATTGAATACGGGAACTGATGATTGGGATGATGTGCCTTCTGGTCTTGATTATGAAAAAACACCGGAGTTGTCGAGTGTTCGTATTATCCGTTCGACTGCACCTCAACCTGTAAAAAATCAGGGTGCTACTCAGCATATAAAAACAAATGCAGGTATGGATGCAGTTAATACTGCTGCTAAGAATATGCAAAGCGATGCGCCAGCCTGTAATGTTTGTGGACATATTATGATGCGCAGCGGCACTTGTTATAAGTGTTTGAACTGTGGCAACCAGGGCGGTTGCAGTTAAAAAACGCCGGATAGAAAAACCACTATAGAAGAAAGTACCCACCAATATCCCATCTCAAAAGAGGTGGGATATTATTTTTGTGTTTTTTGTTAAAAATATTTTCCCTGCTTGTAGGAAATTTTCAATTATCAGGTTTGTTTGTTGACAACGCCTATAGGGATTTAAGGGTATCATATAAAAACCCTGCTGCCATAATTATAACTTTCCCTGAACTCTTTTGGTGTGCAGCCCTTTTTCTTTTTGAACAGTCGATTAAAATTGGAGATATTATTAAATCCACAATTGTAAGCTACTTCGGCAACAGATTGTGTTGTGTCGATCAGTAATCTTGAAGCATGCCCCAGCCGCATTTCCAGCAGGCTATCCATAAAAGTGATACCGGTTCTGGCTTTAAAAAACCGGCTGAATGAGGCATCCGTCATGTTGGCCAGTTTTGATACTTCTGTTAAAGTGATCTGTTTTTGAAAACTTTGATTCATGTATTCAATCGCCTTTTCAATGCGGCGGCTGTTATAGGAAAGCTCTGCATTGTTGAATGTAGCATCCGATAACGTATGCATGTTGCGGGAGATAGAAAGATCATGCAGTATGGATAACAATTCAAGTACTGAATCGAAACCCTGCTTTTGACTTAATATCGTTAGGCGGGGTGCAATTTGATCTGCGACTTGCCGGGAGAACAAGATTCCCTTAGCCGACTTTTCAAGCATATTGCGGATAAAGCTTAGCTGGTTTCGTCGGAGAAATTTTTCATCAAAAAGATCTTTGTGAAATTGAATAGTGATCTCCCTTATCTCTTTGCTTTTGCATTTATGCGTTTGCCACATATGCGGAAGGTTAGAGCCTACAAGCACCAGTTCAAGGTCGTCAATTTCACTAATATGATCCCCAACTAACCTTTTTGCCCCATTGGCATTTCTGATAAAATTCAACTCAAGTTCTTCATGGCTATGCAGCGGAAAGTCAAATTCCGATTTGACACGGGTGAAAATGGTAAAGCAATCACTACTGGTCAGGGGTGTTATTTCCCGCATGATATCCTTGTGCATAGGCAATCAGTTATACCTGGTGAAATTATAATTATTTGATCAAAATAGTATTATAAAAAAATGACAAACTTAGGGAAAATTATTTTTTGAATGGCTTAATATGAAAGTGTTTCAGAGGTAGTTGTAAAAAATGATGAGCATAAAGCATTATTATCTGACAAAATAGTATTAGTAATGGGTAGGTTATGAACTTTAAATTTGATATAGAAAAATCAAGATGCAATCGGTTGCAATCTTGTCTAATCTGGCTATATTAGTACAACTAAAACAACTTGCTGTATGAGAAAAAGAACTCTCGGGAGGGTCGCTTTGCTACTGGCGATTCTATTTTCCTGCTTCTCCCTCTTCGCTCAGGATCGGGTGATTGCAGGAACTATTTCAGATCAAAATGGTACACCTCTGACAGGGGCCACAATTAGTGTAAAGGGTCTTTCAGGCATAAGTACTGTTACCCTGGCAAATGGTTCATTTTTTTTGAAAGTGCCTCCCGGCGCTACAACGCTGATACTATCTTATGTAGGGCGGGTTTCACAGGAGGTTTCCATTGCCAATAGAAATAATGTTACGGCTTCACTTGCCCTGGTTGAAGGCAGCATGGAAGAAGTAGTAGTGGTGGGGTATGGTAAATCAAAACGCGGCGATCTTACAGTTGCGCAAACGACAGTGTCTGCAGCTGCCATAGAAAAAACGGTGAATACGACGCTGGAGCAGGCTATCCAGGGTCGTGCTGCCGGGGTATACGTTACGCAGAACTCCGGGCAACCTGGTGGCGGTATGTCAGTCAACATTCGTGGAATAAGTTCACTGGGACGTACTCAACCCCTTTATGTCATTGATGGAATACAACAACAATCTTCCGAAGATGTGTCTTTTGGTAATCAAAGTACATCAAACAGCTTAGCAGGTATTAATCCTGCCGACATTGAGGATATTCAAATTTTGCAAGGCCCTTCTGCCACGGCTATTTATGGTTCCCGCGGCACCAACGGCGTTATCCTGATCACAACCAAGCGGGGAAAGGCGGGAGGTGTTAAAGTGAATTATATCTATCAGTATAACTTGCAGACACCACCCGAAAGTCTTGAGGTAATGAACCTGCAGCAATATGCACAAATGGTAAAAGAGTATCATGCGCTGGCGGGTGGCACTACTCCCGACGAATTTTTAGATCCTTCCTTATTGGGAAAAGGAACCGACTGGCAAAATGAATTGTTCAATAATGCCGGAATGAATAAACACCAGCTCAGCTTCAGCGGCGGTAATGCGGGCACTACTTACTATGCTTCCGGAGAATACCTGGACCAGGAGGGTGTTGCATTGGGCTCAGGTTTCAAACGTTATGGTTTCCGGCTTAACATGGATAACAAACCCCGTGATTGGGCCACGCTGGGTATTAATCTCAGTTTTAACCAAACGAACGAAAACCTTACCGCTACTAACTATGGGAATGCTGAAAGCCCATTAATCGCCAATGCACTCAGGCTTACCCCACAAATACCCGTTACCAATTTTGATGGTTCATGGGGTGGCAGCGACCCGGTGAACGGGGCTAATCAATTTGCTCCTATCAACCCGATAGCACTCGCAAACCTTATTACAAATAAGAACATGAAACGACAGTTTTCAGGCGGGATTAACCTGGGAATTACACCAATGAAAGGTCTTACTATAAGAACATCATTTAACGGAAGCCTGGGCAATGGCATTTCAACCTATTTTAATCCACGCTATGAAATTGACCAATGGCATTATAGTTTAGACGCCACACTTAATAACGGAACTTACTCCAGTTGGTATTGGAACTGGAACCAGTTGATTGAATATAACAGGCAATTTGGAAAACATAATGTCAGCCTGATGGCAAGTCATGAAGCGCAGGAATCGCAATGGAAAGCTATAGCCGCCACCCGAAGCGGTTTTCTGACCAATGATATCTTTGACGTGGATGCCGGTGATCCTAATTCCGCAACAAACAGCGGCGGCACCTATCCCTGGTCCATGGAGTCTTACCTGGGAAGGTTGAATTATAATTTTGACAACCGTTATTTATTAACCGCTACTTTTCGCCGCGACGGTTCACCCTATTTTGGCTCCGCTAAAAGGTGGGGAAACTTTCCATCGGTTTCCGTTGCCTGGCGATTAAACAATGAAGCGTTTTTTAATATTCCTGCTATTAGCGACCTGAAGTTGAGATTCGAAACCGGGCTTACCGGCAACCAGGGTTCACAGGCAGGTATTTACTCCCGTCTTGCTACTGCAGCAACTCCATGGGGTACCGGATTTTTGCCACAAGAGCTTAGTAATGCGAACTTGCAATGGGAAGAAACCAAGACCAATAATTTTGGATTGAATATCGGGTTTCTTAAAAACCGTTTTTCTTTAGAAGCAGATTACTATATCAAGAAGACCAACAACCTGATATTAAATGCAAGCATACCCTGGTATCATGGCACCGGCGGGGTACCCGGAGCATTAACGCCACCGTTATACAATACGGGTAATTTAGAAACCAAAGGGTGGAGCATCACTTTCAACAGTACGAACATCAATAAAAAAGATTTTCGCTGGGAGAGCAATCTTAACTTTTCCCATTTTAAAAGTGAAGTTGTTCAGCTAACCGGCGACAGGCTTTTCCTGGCCCGTACATCGTGGTGGATGAATAACTGGACTCAATGGGCGCATGTAGGCTATGAACCCTGGCTCTTCCGTGGTTATATAGCTGAAGGGCTGTTTCAGTCGGAGGATGAAATTGCCAACAGTCCGCTGCCTGTTGATAATAACGGCAACCCCCGGCCCATTGATCCCAATACGGGCATTTGGGTGGGTGATGTAAAATACAAAGACATAAATGGAGATGGAAAGATTGATGTCAACGATGAAACGTTTATTGGTAATCCGTGGCCAAAAATAACAGCGGGCTTTACCAATACTTTTTCTTTTAAAGGATTTGACCTGAGCATTCTTTTTACGGGCACATTTGGCAATGATATTTACAATTATATCGCTGCGGTAACCACCAACCCGAATAATGTAAACCTAAGCCGTAACTTTTTAACAAAGGCCCTGAACTATGCCCACCTTGCAGATGACGGCGGCGGAAAAACCTCAATCGAAAACAACGGTACCAGTATACCACGTATTACATCAGGCCAGATAGCATCTGATAATAACTACGGCAAAAACAATAGTCGTTTTGTAGAAGATGGTACTTATGTAAGGCTGAAAAATGTTTCATTGTCGTATAACCTGCCTGCCAAATGGCTGGGTTATACAAAAGTTGTAAAAGAGATGCGGATAACCATGGGTGCGCAAAACCTTTTCACCTGGACCAAATATACAGGCTATGATCCTGAAGTAGGTGCTTATATAGGAACTGGTTCATCGGGTGGCGGCCAGGGTAACCAGGCCATCGGTATTGACTTTGGCCGTTATCCTCTGACACCCATGTACACGGCAACTATTAACGTAAACTTCTAAACTTATTGATATGAAATTGTCCAAACGAATAAATTACCTCGCAGGCTTGCTGGTCGCTATAGTAGCGATGGTATCTTGTAGTAAGGATTTTTTAGACAAACCTCCAATGAGTTCCATTGTAGATGTGAACTTTTATAAAACCGATGAACAGGTGCTTGCCGCAACCAGCTTGTTGTATAGCCGCGTATGGTTCGAGTACAATGATAAGGCGATGTATAACCTTGGTGATTTCAGAGGCGGGACAGCCTTTTCTGCCTGGAACGATCGTGGTAATGTAATGTTTAATACTACCGGAGATAATAACGAAAATAGTACAGCATGGCGTTCATTTTGGGCGGTAGTGGCACAGTCAAATCTTGCCATTCATAACATAAATACCTATGCAGGTACTGCCGTTTCTTCCGGAATAAAGAAAACCGCCATAGCTGAAGCAAGGTATATGCGTGCACTGGCTTACCGCTTTTTAGTAATGAATTGGGGAGCCGTACCGGTTATTGAAAACAACCTGGAACGTTTGTTTGATACTACTATCCGCCGCAATACGGTACCCAGCGTATGGAAGTTTATTACCCGTGAAATGAAAGCTGCCGCTGACGATCTTCCCGAAACTCCTGTTCAGGTGGGTCGCCTTACCAAATGGTCCGCAGAAGGCATGCTGGCCCGCTTTTATCTTACAAGGGCAGGAGTTGAATCTTCAGGAGGAGCAAGAAACCAGCAATTTCTTGATAGTGCAAGGTATTATTCACAACGTGTCATCACCATGAGCGGAAAGAGCTTATCAACTGATTATGCTAAACTTTTTCTTTATCCATATGATAATAACAATGAATCACTTTTTGAATTGCAATGGGAATTTGCAGGAACCGAAACATGGGGTATTGCCAACAGCATGCCCGAGTATTTAGCGTATAACCCTGACATTTCATTTGGAGGCTGGGGCGGCGATAAAGGATGTACCTGGTGGTTGATAAGCCAGTATGATGGGTTTGCGCCGCAGCCGGATGGGTCTTTAAAAGGAAGAACATTAGATCAGCGCCTGAAAGCCACTTTTATGATGCCCGGATTTGAATATCCTGAAATAACAAGTGTTTCAACCAAAAAACCACTGCTGTATCCATTTACCGGAACAGACCAAAACTTTCTTACCATCAAAAAATATGTCATTGGTTCGCCCATTGACCTGGCGGGTAAGGCTTCACAGCAACGCTATCCGAATAATACTTACATGCAAAGGCTTGCTGAAATGTACCTGATTTATGCAGAAGCTGCGATGGATAATAGTGGCTCTACAACAGATGCAACAGCTATTGAATATTTCAATAAAGTGCATACAAGAGCAGGGTTGCCACCGTACGAAGTAGGAGGAACAAATGGCAGCGGACCGCTTACGCTGGATAAACTTTTTTCCGAGAGATTTAAAGAATTTGCTGTGGAAGGCATGGCCTGGTATGATCTTGTGAGCCTGCATTATTGGAACCCGCAAAAAGCTTATGACATCCTCAACTCTCAGGACCGTGGATTATTTTTTACCGCGCCGGATCAAATGCCTGATCCCACCGGATGGACATTGACCAAAACTTCCTGGTTTTCGGAAAGGACTATCGACGCTAATTCAGGCAACTTTTTATTGCCGATACCTAATGCAGAGTTAAGCCAGGCGCCTAACCTGAAAGCTCCGGCGGTCGAATATCAATAAACGCGTAAAAATATTTTTCGAAAAAAGAAACTCAGAAACAAAATGAAATCGATAAATAAAATCTTACTGTTACTCCTGGCTATAGTTGGAACAGCGGGTGTATTTACTTCCTGTGAAAAAGACGATTCTTCAGGAGAACCTTCCATCCGGTATGTAAGAATAACAAGCCCGGAATCATCTGACTCCCTGCTTGTCGGTGCAGGGCAGGGACAGCTTATCGCTGTGGTGGGCCGCAACTTGCAGGGCGCCATTGAGGTCTGGTTCAATGATCAGCAGGCACGCCTGACGCCAACTTATATCACTTCGAACTCGATCCTGGTAACTATTCCCAGCCAGATACCGATTGATGTTTCCAATAAGTTGAAAATTATCTTCAGCAATGGATTCGTGTTGTTACATGAGTTTGAAGTGCAGATCAGCGAACCTGTGGTGAACAGCATGGTTTCGGAGTTTGTCAATGAAGGAGATGTGGCAACTATTCGCGGCGATTTCTTTTATGAACCACTTACAATAACCTTTACCGGTGGCGTTGAAGGAGAAAAGGTTTCGGTAGATGATCAGATGATTGAAGTAAGAATACCAGCAGGAGCGCAGCCTGGTCCCATAACAATTAAAACAAATTTTGGAGAAACGAAATCCAACTTTTGGTTCAGGGATAACAGGAACATATTTATCGATAGCGATCCTTATGAAGGCTGGTGGAATTCAAGCTATGTGGTAAGTACTCCCGGAGCAGGTGATCCACCCAAAATCAGCGGCAACTATTTGCGTTTCAAAAAAGCCATTGGCGCCTGGAGCTGGAATGAATTAGCGGGAGGGCCAGCATCAGCTATGCCGGTGCATAGCAAAAACATTCCTGATGCAGCAATACTTAATCCCAATGATTTTAACCTGAAGTTTGAGGTAAATACGGTGAAGCCATATAGTTCTAACCAGTTCAAAATAAACGTAGCCCTGCTTGCCGAAGACAACGATGCTTACAAATGGAATCCGCCTTTTGATACAAAGGGCCAATGGCAAACAGTGGTGATCCCCTTTGAAGAAGTTGTCGCAAGCTATAAGGTAAAACCCACTGTGAGCCCGAATGGCTACTGGAGCAGGCTGCTATTTCACGGTCCGGGAGAATTAGATGCTGATATTTCATTTGACAATTTCAGAGTGGTGCCTAAAGTGAGCAAATAATTTTTTGCCAAACAAAATTCCTAACTGTTTATAAGCGATATATGATTAATAAAATAATAAATGTACGATTGCTTTGCCTGCTGGGTGCAATACTGTGTATGGGAGTCATCACCTCTTGTGATAAAGATGATGACAATGAAATCAATTCCGGCAAAATTGAATTGCTGAGTTTCGGTCCTACCGGTGCGGCACATGGGGACACGTTGCGTTTTATAGGAAACAATCTTCAAAAAGTTACCGCTATCCAGTTCACCGGCGAAGGCGCCGCGGCAACTGTAGAGCAAAAGGACTTCAAACAAACGACATCCGAACTGATCCTTTTGCTGGTTCCCGCTGCTGCGGAAAAAGGGTATATAACATTGAAGACGCTGGAGGGTGATGTGATTTCAAAGACACAATTAAATCTTGGTGTTACAACTTCCGTTACTTCTATAACAGACCAGGCAAGGCCCGGCGAAGATATTACCATCACCGGTAATTTTCTTAATTGGGTTACCAAAGTGACTTTTGCAAAAGATAAAGTTGTGGAGAGTTTTGTTAGCAAATCAATTAATCAATTGGTAGTGACCGTGCCGGCTGATGCTGAGACCGGACCGCTTGTTCTTACCTATAGTGGAACTGATTCTTCGATAGTACAGACCGATGATACATTAAAAATTACGTTGCCAGTAGCAACTGGTTTTTCACCCAGCCCGGTAAAACATAAAACAGATGTAACGATCACCGGCACCGATCTTGACCTTACCAAAAAAATTGTACTACCAGGTGTATCAACTCCGGTTACAAGTTTTGTGAGCCAATCCGCCACACAACTGGTCATTAATATTCCACCTGAAACTACCAAAGGAAAAGTGACCTTGTTTGCCGCTTCAGGAGTATCAACAATCTCTGACACTGAATTAGAGGTTGCATTACCAGCTGTTACTACCCTGACACCTGACCCGGTTGATATCGGAGCAAACCTTACGCTTAATGGTGCCAACCTGGATATTGTCACTTCCATATCATTCCAGGGAGTGTCAACACCTGTTACCAGTTTTGCAAGCCAATCGCCAACTAAACTGGTGGTAAAGGTGCCAACGGGAGCAATAAATGGTAAACTGGTATTCGGCGTTTTAAATTCTACGCTTACATCATTATCACCTGTATTGACGATTAACGGATATATACCTCCCACAGGCCCCTCTTTTCCTTTTTATGATGAAGCTATTACTTCCAACTGGAACGGCTGGCTTGGCGATGGATGGGGAGGAACAAGAGATTTACAAAATCAAAATCCCGTAAGAGACGGCTCTTATTCCTGTAAGATAAATTATTCCGGTGGGTGGGGTTCTCCATTGCAATTAGGCGGTGCTAATATTGATTTATCGGCGTACTCAAGTTTTAAAATTTCAATATACGGGGATGTGGGTAGCAATGGTAAAAAAGTGAATATTGGTATAAATGGCAGCGATGCATATACAATCACATTAGTAGAGGGCAAATGGACTGACTATACCATTCCTATTTCGAGTTTGACAACAGCATCTAAATTAACCGATATTATAATCAAAGAGTATAACGGTTCAGGAGGCTTCACCATTTATGTTGACGATATGGGTCTGAATTAATCAAATGCGAATGCTTTCTGTCATATCCGTTGCATACCGGCTTTTAATAATTATTTATTTTTTTGGGATCCCTGTAGTAATATCAGCCCAGGATGATTTGCCTGCTGATAAAAATGCTACCAGGGAAACGATTAAACTTTGCCAGAATTTGAAATTGCTGCTTGAGAAGGGTTTCATGTTTGGTCACCAGGATGATTTGGCATATGGTGTTGGTTGGCAGTACGAGGAAGGTCGCAGCGATATAAAAGATGTAACCGGTGATTACCCTGCTGTATATGGATGGGAGCTGGGTCATCTTGAAATTGATAAGCCGGTTAACCTCGACAGTGTACCATTTGATAAAATGCAGCAATTGATCAGGGAGGGCTATGAAAGAGGCGGAGTAATAACGATTAGCTGGCATCTTAATAATCCACTTACCGGTAAATCAGCCTGGGATCCTGAACCGGGAACCGTAGCATCCATTTTACCCGGTGGTGATAAACATGATCAATATAAAAACTGGTTAGATAAAATAGTTGTTTTCATGAATGGATTGAAAGGAAGCCGTGGAGAATTTATACCTGTTATCTTCCGGCCCTTTCACGAACTGAATGGAAGCTGGTTCTGGTGGGGTGGAAAGAATTGTACACCGGGTGAATTTAAAAAACTTTGGATATTCACTGCATCGTATTTAAGAGATGAAAAAAAGTTGCATCATCTTTTGTATGCGTACAACACGGATCGCTTTTCGTCCCGTGAGGAATATTTGGAAAAATATCCTGGTGATGAATGGGTTGACGTGATCGGGTTTGATATCTACCAGCGAAATACACCCAATGAAAAATTTATTGCTGATTTAGATAAAATGTTATCAACGCTGGAAGAGATAGCCAAAGAAAAAAATAAAATTTCAGCCCTTACAGAATTTGGCGGCAATTTTTCCGACAGCAACTGGTGGACCGGTACATTTTTAAAAGCAATAGGAAAACATAAAATATCTTATGTTTTGGGATGGAGAAATGCGGGCAAAAAATCATCTGGTGAGTTTGAAGCCTATGTTCCTTACAGAGGGCATGTTTCTGAAAAGGATTTTATCAAATTTTATGGCCAGGAAAATACATTGTTCGAAAAAGATATAAGCAGTAAAAAGATTTATCAATAAAAATTTTCCATAAGCAGTGATCGTTTGAGTAAGCGGGTTGCGGGTTGATTTTTCTCCCTGCAACCTCTTTTTTAAAATGAGGTTGTAGGAAATGCCCTGGAGAAAACTAAAATAAATAAATGAGATTAGGCTGGATAGATATTAGCATGGTGCTGGCATACCTTATAACGATGGTAATGGTAGGCTGGTATTACAGGAAAAAGGCAAGACAGAATAAAGAGAGCTACCTGCTGGGAAGCAAAAGCCTTCCCTGGTACAAGCTGGGGTTGAGTGATGCCAGCGATATGTTTGATATCAGTGGTACCATGTGGATGGTTGCCTTGTGTTTTGTGTATGGTTTAAAAAGTATCTGGATACCCTGGCTATGGCCCGTGTTTAACCAGGTATTTATGATGATGTTTTTGAGCAAATGGTTACGACGAAGTAACGCCAATACAGGAGCGGAATGGTTGCAGACAAGATTTGGGCTTACGGGAAAAGGAGTAAGAGGTTCTCACATAATTGTAATAGCATTCGCACTGATCAGTTGCCTTGGATTTTTAGCTTATGGATTCGTTGGTCTTGGAAAGTTCATGCAGGTATTTATTCCCTGGGATGCGGTAAAGGCTTATATACCTTTTGATATTTCAGAAAAATATGTACCTCATTTTTATGGTATCGTGTTCACTTTGTTTGCCATGTTCTATTCAATTATTGGTGGTATGCATAGTATTGTAACAGGAGACGTGATCAAGTATATCATTATGACAATGGCATGTATTGCTATTGCAGTAATAGCTATGCAGCATTTGCAGGGACAAACACTCAATGTTCCCAAAGGATGGGATGATCCTTTTTTTAGCTGGAAATTAAATCTTGACTGGACAGCAATAGCCGCCGATGCGAATAAAAAAATTGCGTCGGATGGATTTAGTTTGTTCGGTGCGTTTTTTATGATGATGTTATTGAAAGGTGTGTTTGCTTCATTAGCAGGTCCTGCGCCTAACTATGATATGCAAAAAGTATTAAGTACACGCAGCCCCAAAGAGGCAAGTAAAATGACAGGTTTCGTCAGTATCATTCTTTTACCTATACGTTATTCAATGGTGATCGGATTGACGGTGCTTGCGTTGTTATATTATAATCAATTATACCTGAAAGGCCCGGATGGTGTTACTGACTTTGAAAGAGTGCTTCCTGCAACCATCAACACATTTTTGCCGGTAGGTGTACTGGGTTTAGTGCTTACCGGTTTATTGGGAGCTTTTATGGGCACGTTCAGTGGTACCTTAAATGCGGCACAGGCTTACATTATCAACGATATCTATCTTAAGTATATCAATCCGAAAGCAAGTACCAGGAAAGTAATTACCATGAATTATATCGTAGGTATAATCGTTGTTACTGTAGGTATTTTCTTTGGTTTTATGGCCGATGATGTAAACGCCATTCTGCAATGGATCGTTGGTGGTTTGTATGGCGGTTATGTAGCGGCCAATTGTTTAAAATGGTATTGGTGGCGTTTTAATGCAAACGGATTTTTCTGGGGCATGAGTGTCGGTGTAAT
>JAKFEJ010000228.1:0-1772 GCA_036675745.1 Chitinophagaceae bacterium
ATGATCAATTCCTGCAAAACCATCAACATCGTAAAACAATTGTCTTTCGTAAGCAAGGTTAGCGCCATTGCACATGGAGTGCATCTTCTTATATACTGACGCAGCGGTTATTCCCTGCAATACCATAAAATCCATAGCCTGGAAAACCTGTCCAGGCGAAGAGTTACAATCGAAAACAACGGGTGCTACAATGAAACCTGCATTTATTTTTTTTTTGAAAGAAGCAATGGTTTGCAACCAACCGGTTGGCGGTATACAATCTGCGTCTGTTGTTACGATCAATTCACCGGATGCAGCAGCAATTCCTTTTTCAATCGCTTTCTTTTTGTAAGAATTAATTGCATCGTCATTTAATGTTATCAATTGTACTCCGGTAAATTGTGAAACAATGGCCGCTGTTTTATCGGCGGAATGATCATCTACAACAATTATTTCAAATAAATTCTTCGGATAAGTTTGTTGCTGTAATGCTTTTAATAGTCCTCCGATATTTTCTTCTTCATTTCTTGCGGGGATGATAACTGAAATTCGGATTGATGGAATTTGGCTTGAAACGATAACATCGGGAATAGATTTCCAGCTTTGCCAGTAATAAAGAATAAGGATGCCGTAGCAAACAAAAAGTGGTATGGTGATAAATAGGATTGCCATGTGTGAGGAGAGCAAATCTAATCATTGCCTGTTTAATGTTGCAAAGCCGCTAATATTCCCTCCACATGATTTTCATGTACTACCTGGTGCCCTGAAGCAATAACAGTGACAGTACAAAACTCTTCAATTCCTTTTTTAAACTTTTCACCTCTTACTGGTAAAATGATACGATCGTATTTACCATAAACCAGACGGGTTGGCGTTTTATGTAGCCGGATCAGGTGCTTAACTCTTTGCAGGTTAGGTTTTAGTTTTCGCAAGCCTGTCCACCGTTGATATAATAATTGTCGTGCTTCCTTGTTGCCGATATAATAATTTACAAACTTGAAAACACTGGCATTTACCAATCCCAGTTTATTCAACAGTTTTAAGAAAGCAAAAAACCAGCCCGGGTATTTCATGCTGAAAGAAAATATCTTATTGCCAATCCAGGTTTGCGTAGAAAACCAATACCAGGAATTTACTACCAGCCCATCGGGTGCCAGGAGAATGAGCTTTCCTACACTTTCCGGCTGTGCCTGGTAGAGGCTTAAAGCGATACGTCCGCCAAGGCTGAAGCCGAGAAGAGAAAGTTTCCGGTTTCCGGTTCTTGGTTGCTGGTTATCTTCCAGAAGTATATTTTCTATGATTTGCCGCAGATCAGCATGAGCAAAATCCAGGCCTTCATTCCATTTTGTTTGTCCATGAAAGGGAAGGTCAATGCAATAAAACGTAAATTCATTACCAGCATGTTTTTCAAGAAAACTGTATAACCTGGCTTCTTCACCATAGCCATGAAAACATACCACCTGCCTGGAACCGGTACCAAAACAGTAATAGCTAACCTGGGAAGCTTTGTATGTGAGGACCCGGTGTTCCATTTTGAAAGAAAAATTTTGCTGAAAATATAGCTGAACTATTCGAAAATAATATTATTTTTGGATAGTTGCACAAACAACTATATGCCAAACAACCATTTTAAAAAAGGGGAACTCTACAGTTTTGTTACCGGTAAGGCTTCTACGGCTATTGCCCGGCGTTTGCAGAAGAAGTTCAACACTGCCGGTCTGAACATTACTATCGAACAATGGAGTGTACTGTATCATTTATGGAAAGAAGATGGCAGGAGCCAGCAACAATTG
>JAKFEJ010000589.1:0-1768 GCA_036675745.1 Chitinophagaceae bacterium
CAGAGTGCATTAAAACGATTGACTAATTTCAAACCCTGGTAGCGTTGATAATTATCAGAAGCATAGTTAACATCATTCGTCAATGCCACAAAAGCCTTATCTCTTCCCTGGGTAATATCATATCCATTGTAATGCCGGTAAGATAACAAAGCGATAGAACGTGCCGCTGCCAGGCCTTTCTGGCCAGCATCGGGCCGGCGTTCCAGCCAGGTATTATCGGCTTCAATCGCCATACGTTGCGATGCATTGAAAGCAATGGCCCATGGAGATAAGAGGGCATTAGTAGCAATAGGAACAATGTGTTCAAATAATTCCGGCTCTTCTATAGCCCATTCCAGCAATTGCATACCTCCAGTGCTACCACCCAAAGCCACGAATATTTTTTTCAAACCAAGATGATCCTTTAATTGCTGGTATGCCTTTATCATATCACGAATAGTGAACAAAGGAAAATCGTGATAATAAGGCTGATTGGTTTGGGAATTAATGCTAAGCGGAGAAATACTTCCGTAAGGACTGCCGGGTTTGTTAACACATATAATAAAATACTTTGCAGGATCAAAGAATTTTCTATCGCCAACCAGGCCGGGCCACCATTCCAATGGATTGCTATTGGCGGTGAGAGCATGAAAGATCCATATTACGTTGGTCTTCTCTGCATTTAACTTCCCATGTGTAGTATAAGCCAGGTGGTAACCCGGAAGGGTTACACCTGACTCTAATGTGAATGAATTTTCGTATTTAAAAATCGAGATCATTTTATGCTACTAATTCTTTTGAAAAAACTTTTTCAAATGCTTGTTCGAAATCCGCTTTGATATCATCTAAATGTTCAAGGCCTGCACTGATGCGTACTAAATTGGGCGATACACCCGCAGCCTGTTGTTCTGCTTCATTCAATTGCTCATGTGTTGTAGAGGCCGGATGGATAGCCAGTGATTTTGCATCACCAACATTGGCAAGATGGCTGATGAGTTGTAATGAATCAATGAATTTCCGGCCATTTTCCAAACCGCCTTTGATACCGAAATTCAGGATACCGCCAAAGCCATTTTTCAGGTATTTTTTGGCAAGAGTATTATAAGGATCACTTTTCAATCCAGGGTATTGTACAAAATCAACAGAAGGATGTTGTTCCAGCCATTGTGCCAGTGCCAACGCATTTTCAACATGGCGATCTAAGCGCAATGATAATGTTTCCAATCCCTGTAAAAGAAGGAATGAATTGAAAGGGCTTAAAGAAGGACCAAAATCACGAAGGCCTTCAACTCTTGCACGAATGGCAAAAGCTATATTGGGTAAACCTAAAGGATTGCCTTCGCCAAATACATCCCAGAATTTTAAACCATGATAACCTTCAGAAGGCTCTGTGAATTGAGGGAATTTTCCATTGCCCCAGTTATAATTTCCTCCATCTACAATAACACCGCCAATACTGGTACCGTGGCCGCCAATCCATTTGGTTGCTGACTCTACAACTATATGAGCTCCATGTTCTAATGGCCTGAATAAATAACCACCCGCGGCAAATGTATTGTCAACTACCAGGGGCAAATCATATTCTTTTGCGAGAGCGGCGAATTTTTCAAAATCCGGAATATTAAGGCGTGGATTACCGATACTTTCTAAATAGATGGCTTTTGTATTCTTATCAATCAGCGGAACAAAACTTTCTGCATCATCGTTTTTGGCAAATCTTGCTTCAATACCGAGGCGTTTAAATGATACTTTGAATTGGTTATAAGTACCACCATACAGGTAAGGAGAA
>JAKFEJ010000093.1:0-12552 GCA_036675745.1 Chitinophagaceae bacterium
TCCCTTTAATACTTTGAGAATGAACTATTCCTGAAACAAGTAGTGCAAAAAATAAAAATTGAATTCTCCTCATATTTTGATAGTTACAGAGATAGGACGATGAAACAGGGATAAACCTTCGGAATGAGGCGGAAGCTATTTATTTGTACTCAGCCTTTAACAATGTGATAGAAGACAGCCAAAACCAAATCAATAATTAAGAGGGAGTAGAAATTGATTTAAATTTAAGTATGAAATGACCATTTGACTAAAAACAATAAAAAATAAGCAAATGAAAAAACTGATCCATATTCTGAGTTTTTATTCTTTGTTATTATGCGGGTGTAACAATTCTGCTGACAACAAAACCCCTGCGAATGATTCCGTGAAGATAAAAACAGCAAGGGTTGATTCCGTTGCTTTAAAAGCAAGCGGCATTTACGGCGGCTTTGTTCCCTGTGCAGATTGTGAAGGAATTGAAACTTACCTGTTGCTGAATTCCGATATGACTTACCGGCTGGAAGAAACTTATTACAAAAAAGATGAAAAAGTATTTCCTACTAACGGCAATTGGAAAATGGAAAATGGAAAAATTGTTTTGTACGCCAACAACGAAGTAAGATTGAGCTTTCTTCCCGATGGAAACAAACTATGGCAATTAGATAATGAAGGGCGTCGTATCAGCGGCAACCTGGGGAATAAATATGTTCTTAATAAACAGGAAATAGCCGACAAAAAAAGACTAAAAGAAAAAGCAGATGCTGGTATTGATTTTATCGGACATGGTAATGAACCGTTCTGGGGCCTGGAGATAGACAAAGGCAATAAAATAATCTTCAATAGCCCTAATATCAAAGAGCCGGTCAGTACTCCCTATGCAGAGCCAATTATATCAAATGGTGTCCGGGAATATCATGTTCAAACAGAAGCGACAAAACTGGACATTACGATCTCGCCGCAGTTTTGCAGTGATGGAATGAGTGACTTTTTGTATGAATATAAAGTGAGCCTGAAATTCAACGGGAAAAGCTATTCCGGTTGTGGTATATTGCTCAATACACTTTAAGAAGTGGAGGTTTTTCTTAAAAAAGGCTGTCCCATTTTATAGGCCCGAATTTTGCTTTTTTCGGGCTATCTTGCACCTCCTTAATTACAAAACGACACATGGAATACAGTAAATTAGTTGCAGTAACCGGATTACCCGGCTTGTATGAGTTAGTAAATAGTAAAGCCGATGGAGCTATTGTCCGTTCGCTGGAAGATAACAGTACAAAGTTCGCCTCATCCCGTGTACACAATTTTTCACACCTTGAAAGTATTGAAGTATACACCATTCGTGAAAACGTGAACCTGGTAGAAATTTTTTATGCCATGGAAAAGGCAGGTGGCTCGCTACCGGATGGTAAAGACAACAGTGTTTTAAAAAAATATTTTGAAAAAGCATATCCCGATCTTGATTTCGAAAGAGTATATGCCAGTGATCTTAAGAAAATGGTAAAATGGTTTGACATTCTGAAAAAGAAGGATATTGAAATCAAATTATCTGAGCCTCTTGAAGAAGAAACCGAAGATGAAGAAGTGATAGAAGAAACGAAAGAAGAAAAAAAGCCAGCTAAGAAAACGGCTAAAAAGCCTGCCCGTTCCGAAGGCGGGAAAGAGACTGAAACGGCGGCAACTAAAGACACTGAGGAAAAGCCTGTGAAGAAAAAAGCAGCTCCTAAAAAAGAGAGTCCAGCTTCCGCTTCTAAAGAGAAAAAAGAAGAAGCTCCTAAAAAAAAGGCGGCTCCTAAAAAGAAGTAACTACTATTTTTTTACATAAGCTACTCTGAAATTATTCGGAGTAGCTTTTATATTTTAAAGCAACATGCTATGACCTACAGTGCTGATATAAAAAAAGTGCCGCGGCATTTTTTACCGAAAAATTTTGTTCTGAAAGACTGGGCTTCTATTGAACCCTTTTTTAAAGAATTGGAAGAAAGAGAAATCGGGACAATTGAACAGTTAGAGAAATGGCTGAAAGATATAAACGAAGTGGAAGCCGCTGTAAGTGAAGATGCATGCTGGCGCCAGATAAAAATGACCTGTGATACGGAAAATAAAGAGCTGGAACAGGCTTTCAATTTTTTTATGATGGAGATCCAGCCAAAGATCCAGCCTTATGCCGACAGGCTGAATCGCAAATTGATCGGATCACCATTCACTAAAGAGCTTAGTGATAAAAAGTTTTTTACCTACCTGCGCAATGTGAAAAAGAATATTGATCTTTTTCGTGAAGCCAATATTCCGTTACAGGCAGAAATGAATGTGGAAGCGCAACAGTTTGGTATGATCGCCGGCAAAATGACGGTTGAAGTAAACGGGCAGGAGTATACACTGCAACAGGCATCTAAATTTTTAGAAGACCCTGATAGAAGTATCCGCGAAGAAGTGTACCGCAAGATCAGCGAAAGAAGATTGCAGGATAAAAAAGAACTCAATGATCTTTTCACGACCCTCCTGAACAAACGTAACCAGATTGCCCTGAACGCCGGTTTTGATAACTACCGTGATTTCAGGTTTACTGAACTGGGTCGTTTTGATTATAAAAAAGAAGATTGTTACCAGTTTCATGAAGCGGTGAAATTGCATGTGATGCCGCTGGTAAACCAACTGTATGAAAGTAAAAAAGAAAAGCTGGGATTGGATACACTTCGCCCCTGGGATATAGAAGCGGAGCCAGCAGGTGTTCAGCCATTACGTCCCTTTAAAACAGGCGGGGAACTGGTTGATAAAACAATTCAATGTTTTAATCAGCTTCGTCCTTTCTTTGGCGATTGCCTGGAGAAAATGAAAACCATGGGTCATCTTGACCTTGAAAGCAGGAAAGGTAAAGCGCCGGGGGGATACAATTGTCCTTTGGCGGAAACCGGGGCTCCTTTCATTTTTATGAATGCAGCCGGCCAGCTTGATGATGTAACAACTATGGTGCATGAGGGTGGTCATGCCATACATTCCTTCCTGTCTCATGATCTTGAGTTAAATGGTTTTAAGGAATACCCAACCGAAATCGCCGAAGTAGCCAGTATGAGCATGGAGTTGTTCAGTATGGATCACTGGCAGGTTTATTTTGACGATAAGGAAGAGTTGAACCGGGCAAAAGAGCAGCAACTGGAAAGGGTGATCACTATTTTCCCGTGGATAGCTACCATTGATAAATTTCAGCATTGGGTGTACGAAAATCCCAACCATACCGATGAAGAAAGAATCAAGCGGTGGCTGCAAATACTGGATGAGTTTTCTTCGCCGGTTATTGATTTTTCCGGCCTGGATGAATACCGGCTTTACTCCTGGCAGCGTCAACTTCATTTGTATGAAGTCCCTTTCTATTATATCGAATATGGAATCGCCCAACTGGGAGCTATCGGCCTGTGGCAGCAATACAAGCAAGATCCTGAAAAAGCGATCAATAATTATATAGCCGCACTGGACCTGGGCGGAACCCGTACTTTGCCTGAATTATTTAAGGCGGCGGGGCTGGAATTTAATTTCTCGCCGGACCATATCAGTGGACTGATGAAGTTTGTAAAGCGGGAACTGGATCAAATTCAAAAAAATATATAAAATACCCCTAATGTGGTATGCCTCAAATTCGGAAATATCAAATAGTCATATTACATTTGAATCTCGAAAAAACAAACGCATTATAAAATAGCTACTAATCAGAGCCTTAACCTAAGTCCCCGTGTTTCTACACGGGGGCTTTTTTTAGATACCCAACACGCCCCTGTCTCCGCCGTGGCGGAGAGCTTAGGCCTTAACTTCTTTTTTTAATTCTACTGTTCTTAATTTCAAAAGAGTAAAGGGGTATTTCTTATACGCATAGCTAAATAAAACGGCTCATTTTATTTATCAGTAATTTTCAATCTAAGTTCCCTTTTAAGAGACATGAGCGTCATTACATTTTATACAAACACCCTCTACTACTACTTCTATATGCTCCGATGAATATCCTTTGGGTAGTTTGATCTCAGGCGTTACAATATCATCAAGGCAATAAGTATTCTTGCAATTGGTACAAACAAAATGAATATGCTGATCATGGTGATGACCTTCGGCGCAATCATCTTTGCACAAAGCATACCGGATAGAGTTATCAGCAGTAGGTATAGTATGAATGATCCCCTTTTCAACAAAGGTTTGAAGGGTGCGATAAACCGTTACCCGGTCAAATTTTTCACCGGCTCTTTTTTCAATATCACCATGCGCCAACGCTCCTGTTTGTTCCAGGAAGAGATGGAGGATCTTTTCACGGCTGGCGGTAACACTTAGCTGGCTTCGCTTCAGTATTTCTTTAATATCCGTATTCATGGTTTTCTAAAGCTTTAGCATTTTGTCAATTTCTTTCATCATCGCATCAATTTCACTTTCCTTCAGTCCATCATAAACCTTTTTTACTTCTCCTTTCCGGTTAACAAGAGCCCAAAATTGTGTATGTAAAAAATCACCTTCAATATTTTTTAAATTATTGGCCGGGTCATCTATTGTATAGCTGATCCTTGCGGTAGTATATAAACTGTCCTTTCTGCCTGTCAGAAATATCCATTGCGCTGTATTGACACCTAAGGAATCCGCATATTTTTTTAATGTCGCTACAGAATCTCTTTCGGGGTCGGAAGTGTGTGAAAGGATCAGGAAATCTTTTTTATCCTTAAATTTTTCATATACCCGTTTCATATTTGTGTTCATGGTAGGGCAGATGCCGGGACAAGTGGTAAAAAAATACTCCGCCACATATACTTTCCCTTCTACATCCTTGTTCGTTAAAGGATGACCATCCTGGTCAATAAAAGAAAATGGCTGAACTACAGAAATAGTATCCTTTCGTTTGATATAGGGCCGCACCAACAGGTAAAAAATACTGATCAGCGCCACAAAAAAACCGGTGTAAATCATTGCCTTTTTTGACATAATCCATTCTTTAGGCGGCAAAGTTACCGATGATAAGCTGATTAAGCTGAACAGGAATTCTTAATTAAATAATTTTGCAACAATGTTGCTTTTTCCTATTTTTGCCGTCTTTATGAAAATGAAATTAAACTGGGACGCTCTTGGAATCACTACTTCTGTAGCTTGTGCCATTCATTGTGCCGTATTGCCTTTATTTTTTTCTGTTCTTCCATTATTTGGCATCAATATCATTCACAATATAGCTTTTGAGGCGGTAATGGTAATGCTGGCTTTTTGCATTGGAGCCTATTCTTTGTTTCATGGATACCGGAAACATCACCACAACAAATTCCCATTCCTTTTATTCAGTGCCGGTATTATTTTGCTGACCTTAAAATTATTTTTCATTCATTACGAAACCTGGTTGCTTATTCCCGCAGTTGCCTTCATTGTGTCGGCACATTTTTTTAATTACCGTTTTTGCCGGGTGCATAATCATGCGCATGCTGATGACTGCAATCACTAAGACGCCCCCAACCCAGATCCTTCGATAAACTCAGGAGGGCTTTGCCAAACTCTTAAATGATAGTTATTCCAGAAATTTAGTTATCCGTTTTTGATTTATTTTCAATGCTTATTCATTCAGTATGAAAAAGCATTTATTCTTTGCATTCATCCTTTTTGCAAACTTTTGTTTTGCTCAATCAAAACCTGTCCGTCCGGCAGGCGGGGATGAAATAGCGATACGCCAATTATTAAAAGATCAGACACAAGCCTGGAATCGTGGCGATATTGAAAGTTTTATGAAAACCTATTGGGAAAGTGATTCGCTAATGTTCATTGGAAAAAGCGGCGTTACTTATGGCTGGACCAATACATTAAACAATTATAAGAAGAATTATCCGGATACGATTGCCATGGGAAAACTGTCGTTTAACATTCTTTCCGTCAAGCGACTTTCCTTCGAATATTTTCATGTTGTAGGCAAATGGCATTTGCAACGAAGCATCGGCGATCTGAGTGGGCATTATAATTTGCTTTTAAGAAAGATAAAGGGGCAATGGGCGATTATTGTGGATCACAGCAGTTAGATTATTTAAAATGTCAATACTTCTATTGTGTTGTTGGAAATAAATCCCTGCAATTATTCTTTAATACAAAGTTCACTTTCTATTTTAGCGATCTTAAACTACTAACTATGCGAAAAATTTCCACCATATCGTATCTGTTGTTATCTTCTTTCGCATTATTCTTAATAAGTTCTTGCCAAAAGGAGCCGTCGTCCGATACTCTTCCTGAAATAAACTGCCTGTTGGATAAAGCGTATTATTATGATGGTACAGGAACTGCAGCCGATAGCGTGACTTATACCTATACGAATAACAAGGTTACCAAACTGTCCAATGCAGACGGCTATATTACGCTTGAATACACTAATGAAAAGGTTACCAAAAGAAATTTTTATTCAACTGGATTTCCGGACTCAGATGCATATGATGTGGCTACTTATAATGCTGATGGCACACTGGCAACTATAAAAACTTATTTCGACTTTAACGGACAAATCATACAATTCGAACAATATGAGTTTAGCTATACCACTGGTAAACTGGTAAAGTTTGATATAAAAGAATATGATCCTAATACAAGTCAGTTTGAATTATACGAAACCACAACTTATACATATACCGGAGATAATATCACTCAATCTATAACTAATGATCACTATGCCGGGACCCCTGACGAAATATTCCATTACAGTCACGACAACAATGAAAACTATTTTATCAAAAGCAATGCACTTTTTACTGATTTTGCTTTTGTAGATGGTTTGCAAGGTTCATCCATTCCTTTGCTTATCAGTGCTAATAATGTAACCAGGGTTTTTGATGACACCGATGAACTCCTTTTAAACTATAAATTAGATAGTAAGAACAATTTTTATGAGTGGCATTTTGATGACGAGCTTGCTTCAAGGTATTTCTATGATTGTAAATAAGTAACCCCCATTGATTGTACTTGTTTGAGATGCTATTTTCTCCAGATCCGGTAATAATAACGGATCAGTAAAAAAAGACTGACTACAAAAACTGCATAAAAAATTACGGAATATAAAGTATCAGAATGATACGCCAATCCAAAATAAAGACCTGCGGTTAATGCAGCCATCAGCCACAATAATCCATAGGCGATAGTATTAAGGACCTTGCGTAAATATTTTTTTACATCAGGACCCCATCCTTGTTCCATGGTTTTTGTTTTCCAAAACAAGATACATGATTTTAAAAGGGGAATGTTTGTTATTGAAAATTATCCGACTCAACACGGAGCAATTTCTAAGGAATCAATAAACTCCTGAATGCAACTGAGTCACCGTTAAATACATTGAAATCGACTTTTGAAACGATGCCATTTACATTGCCGGCATCATTGTGCTGCCAGAAAAACCAATCTCTTTTGATCCGGGGCTTTTGTTGTTCATAGTAGTGAGCCGCCCACAAGGGATATTTATCAAACTCTTCACCCAGGTTTTGATCATAGAAATCAACATTGGTATAAATGATCGGTCTCACTTTGTAGTAAGCCTCTACCACATCTAACCATTCTTTCGCTTCTTTTCTTAATTGCGCTTTTGATACGCCATTACGTTGTTCTATATCCAATACAGGTGGGAGATCGCCTGGCTCGAGCTCAACCCTTTTAATAAAATTCTGCGCCTGCATTTTTCCATCCTTGCTGGCAATAAAAAAATGATAAGCGCCGCGGGTGATACCATTGCTCCTTGCTTTTTTCCAGTTTCGGCGAAACTGCGGATCAATATTACCAATGCCTTCAGTTGCTTTAATAAATGCAAAACCAAGTTGAATATTATCGACCTTCATCGCCTTTACTTCTTCCCAGGCTATCAGGCTTTGATACCTTGATACATCAATGCCATGGATCATATAATCATTCGGGATACCGATACCAAATTCAGGGTAACGGGTAAATTTTGATTTGCGATAGACCAGCCATTGAAATAACAACCAGCTCGCAAGTACTATAAGAGCTGCAAAGCTAAAAGCAATGATCCATCGGGAAAGTTTCTTTTTTCGGCGGGATGACATGAAGAGATGATCTGCTTTGGTATTTTATACCGGCAAATATAAATGGTAGCCGCTTCTTAAAAATGTTAATTTGCCAACTTATGATCATCTCTTTTCCTGGTTAAAAGCTAACCTTACCACCCAGGGTGATATAAAACATTTTTTTTCCTCTTTCTGAAAGATCAGGGCGGTTCTCTATTACAATTAGATTTTGCGGTATAACATACGAAGGTGTTGCCAATAACATCCATTTACCTTTACTATAGATAACCGGAACAGAAAATTCATAAGAAAGAATAGTAAACTTTTTTACATCTTCTGTTACCAACCGATCAGTACCCGGGAATAGAAAGAAGTTATTGCTTTTCTCATAATAAGTCCGGGCAAACTGCTGAGTACCGGCATACAGGTATACTGATGGATCTATGATCAATATGGAACTACTACTTAATTGCTTTCTGAAAATATGATCAAGACCTGCTGTAGCACCATAGTCTGTATTTCCACTGAATTTTATATCTGCACCCCCTGATATATTAACGATCTTATTAAGCCATGTAAAACTGGCTGCTGCCTGTGCTTTTAATGCGGATTGAACCAACTGGCTATTGTTCTTATAAATGGGTTTTACAAAATAAATATGTCCTGCCGACTTCCCGGTATTATATGCATATCCTGCTGTTGCTACTGCGCCAGCATATTGAAAACCGGCCATGCTATTATGTGTAAAAACGGGGGCAGCATTGATATAAAATTTATTGTTGAACCATAGTTCCGCCATTGGAAAAATACCGCTGCTTCTCAAACTATCTGTGCGGCCATAATAATTCAGGTGGCTGTTATAATAAGTACCCAATTTGAAGCTGAACTTGCTGACTGCCGAATCTGACTGCGCATGAGCTGTTACAGAAAAACAACAAAACACAATCATTACAATTTTATAGAATACTCGCATCATAACTAATACTTTAAAATAGCGGTCCAAAACATCTTAAATAAAATTGCCGGGAAAGGAGAAGTATTTATTTCCTTATCATTTTTTCTTTTCCTCTCCCGGCAAACATTGAATAACTCCGAATTATTATTTATTTCCAACAGTTGCCTGTGTTGATGCTTTCGCTTCTGCAGAAGCTTGTGAATTGACAGCGGGTTTAACAGATGATGCCGTTTGTTTTACAGCTTTTACATCTGATTTGGTCTCGGCGACTGCTTGCCCTTTTACTGCTTTTGTAGTTTCGGCGGCAGCTTTTGTTCTTGTTATAGCAGCTCCTTCAGTTTTGTCTATCAATTTTCCGCCGTTTACGTTAACATCAGCGCCGGCATTTAAATTACTGCTGGTACTTAAACCGACACTACTGTTATTGCCTGCGGCTTGTGACTGAGTTTGTGAAGAGGAGGAAACGTTTGCTCCTGTGTTTACTGTCGCAGCTTTTTTTATACCGCTTTTCATTTCTCCGGTTGTCGCAAGAGCTTGTTTACTTCCTGCATTTACTGTAGAAGAAGTAGTTGTCTTCACCTGTGCTGTTTTGCTTAACCCTGCATTAACCGTGGCGGTTGTAGCCTGTGTGGCTACAGTAGTTGTCTTTGTTACAGCTGTTGTTGCTGCTGTTGCATTTACTGCAGCCTGTGTAGTTGATTGTAATCCAAGATTCAATTGTGCAAATGAAATGACAGAAACTCCTGTTGCGATTACTGTGCTCATTAATTTTTTCATCGTTTACGGTTTT
The DNA here is from genome assembly GCA_036675745.1 of Chitinophagaceae bacterium. GTDB lineage: Bacteria > Bacteroidota > Bacteroidia > Chitinophagales > Chitinophagaceae > Terrimonas_B. The sequence continues at coordinate 9,719 of JAKFEJ010000093.1, forward strand.
TTAGTTTATAAAAAAGACTCCTTATTCACAGGAAATGTTTTTACTTCCTGTGATCAATTCCAGATCTTATGGATATTGTGGGAGCTTAGCCGGTTGGCTTAGTTAAAGACCCGTTAACAAACTGATGGTTTAAAAAGCGGGGTAAAAAAAATCGGAAAAGTATTTTCAACCTTATAAATGTGAGCAATATTTAGTGCGTTATTTTCGAATATGCTCAGTAGTGAACAGAATTCCCGATAGTCATCGGGATGCTTCGGAAATGCTGAGTAGAATTGATGTAGCAGAAATGTGCGACGAATGATCCTTCGACTTCACTCCGGACAGCAATGCAGCCGGTTACATACTATTTTATCTAAATATTATTACGCTGAATAATTAGTATAGAATCGTGTCAATTGCGGATATACTTCACAAAAAAGTTACTATTAAAGCTTTCCGCTGCCGCTAACTGCTGTTCAACAGCCGTAAGTTTTGTTATGTTGACAAGTCCGTTCATCCCTGCATAATCCCTGGCGGAACTATATGGATAATCGGCAGCGGTATCTACAAACCTGTCTCGTACAGGATTATCATGTATAAAAGATAGGTGTTCAATAAGTGTATCTGTTTTTTTCAGGTCAATAAACACGGGGCTGCTGGAACTTTGCCACACATGATATTTTTTCATCAGCCCAAGTAAATTGCTGAAGTTTTCAAATCGTTTCAACATCCAATCTTTCCGGGCTTCCGGCTCAGTATCTATTGCTTCAAGAATTTTTGTAGCCGTAAAAGTTTTAAACTCCTTTTCTATTTCAGCAATTACATAACCTTCCTTTGCCTGTACCAGCAGGTGAAGGTGGTTTGTCATCAGGCACCAGGCATGAACGATCAATCCTTTATTATCAATAAAATGATTAAGAGTATGAACAACCACCTGTTTGTAAACGGGACGGATAAATACATCCACCCAATCCACTGTATTAAAGGTGATAAAATAACAGGCCTGTTTACCCGGTATGTGGTTGTCGTTACCCATAATTTACTTTTTAAGTCTCTTACCGAAACTTTTCGGCTTTCACATACCAAATGCTGTTCCAATTATATAAAATTGTGAATAACTAAGCCGGAATATTGTCTCCGGCTTCATTTTTCCGTTTTTATTTGATATTTACGGCGACGAAAGCCATTCTTCGACTCTATTTTGCTTTATCTGCAATTAAGCTATTTCTGTCCTATTAAGGAGCCAGTCAGTCTGAAATCAAAATTTTCTCCAGGCTATGATTTTAGTTTTATAGCAACAAATCATTAACCCTGTCTGCCGACAGGCAGGCATTAAAACTTATAACTATGACACATAGAACAAGAAGCTGGCTGGTCATTTCCCTACTTAGTCTTATTTCAATTGTTTCATTTGCTCAATTCAGACCTTCTCAGCAGGAAAGACGAGCAAAATTCCCAGCCTGGGTTTCTGACAAAGGCTATTGGGTAGTAGAAAGTAATATCAATTCCCCGCTTGATCATATTATCCGGTTTTATAATAATGATAATGAATTGCTATACAAAGAAACCCTGACCGGGATAAAATTGAATCCCGAAAAAAGAAAAGTGAAAATGAAACTGAAAAAAATATTGGAATCAACTGTTCTTGCCTGGGACAAAAAGAAAGACGGTCTGATTCTTGGCGAAGAGATGGCGTTTGTCAGATCTGTTTTCCGATGATCTTCGTTTTGTTTACAGTGAAAGGCTCCGTTTCCCTTAAGCAAGACGGGGCTCTTTCAATTAAGCATGTTTGTCGACCAAAAATGGCTGTATGACGATAATTTGAAAAAGGATATACGATACAACGACGAGCTATGTAATTTTATAGGAGTCAAAATGGAAAAATATCCTTTTATATTTTCTGATAAAAAGAAATACCGCATCCGCAGGCATGTTGCTTTCTGGCTATTCTGGGGTATATTCCAGGCATTCCTGTATGCTTTCGCACCTTATCCAACGATATTAAGTTATCGGGAACGTTTTCCTATCGCTCTGTTAGATTCTTTTATTTACTTGCCGTCCCACATGTTTCTGGCTTATTCATTAATGTATTTTGTTATTCCCAATTATTTGATTAAAGCAAAATACCTGGCGGCATCCGGATGGGTTATTATCTTGTTCGTTGCTACGGCTGTTTTTGCTTCCTCATTAGGTAAATATTTAATAACTCCTGTACGGGATATCTTTTTACCAGAAAATCTTTACCTGCCACATCCTAATACCCGACAATCATTCTACCTCTCCTTGTTAGCGGGATTGCGTGGCGGCATTACTATAGGAGGTATGGCAGCAGCTATTAAACTAATGAAATACTGGTATGTAAAAGAACAGCGTAACCTGCAATTACAAAAAGAAAATGCTGAGTCGCAATTACAATTATTAAAGGCACAAGTGCATCCACATTTCTTATTTAATACACTGAACAATATTTACTCTTATACACAAAACACTTCACCTGTTGCATCAAAGCTCGTGACACGTTTGTCTGATCTGCTCCGGTTTATTTTGTATGAAGCCAGTCAACCACTTGTTCCGTTGGAGAAAGAATTAAAAATGATCCGGGACTATATTGATCTGGAAAAAGTACGCTATGGCAATAAGCTGGACTTAGACATCCAGTTGCCGGAAAAAACCAACAGTCTTTATATTGCACCGTTATTATTGCTGCCATTAGTAGAAAACTGTTTTAAACATGGTACCAGTAATATACTGGAGCAACCCTGGATAAGCCTGCATATCAATCTTCAGGGTGCACAAATGCAGATGAAGTTAGTAAACGGAAAAACAAATCAACCGAAAGAAAATTCCCTGGGTAT
>JAKFEJ010000716.1:0-1763 GCA_036675745.1 Chitinophagaceae bacterium
GATTATTATGCCAAAAGAACATTGTTACATGAAATTATTAAGCCCGAAGATATAGCGAACGCATGTTTTGCTTTTGTTGGTGGGTTGCTGAATAAGTCTACAGGCAATATATTAAATGTAGATGGCGGAGTAGCTGCGGGGTTTGTGAGATAAAAAACCCCATCCCGACCTTCCCCTAAAGGGGAAGGCCACCAAATCACAGCCCTCGCTTTTCGAAAACTCTATAATTAATGAGAGCCTTCGAATGTATTGAGTAATGATATAATGTCGATGTGGTAGATATATCGTTTGGATTTGTAATGTAGTGCTGTCCTTCTCCAACCGGAGAAGGATAAGAGGATGAGGTAAAAATTTTTTATTTATGCAACGAGTCGCATTTAAAATGAAACTTTTTAAAGGATCTGAAGCGGAGTATAAACGCAGGCATGATGAACTATGGCCTGAGTTAAAAACTTTGTTGAAGCAGGCTGGTATAAAAGATTATTCCATCTTCCTGGATGAAGAAACAAATATCTTGTTTGGCTATCTTACCATCAGCGATACAACTCAACTGGATGAATTACCGGATCATCCTGTGATGCAGAAGTGGTGGAAATATATGAAAGACATTATGGAAACAAATGAAGACAACTCACCAGTTAATATCCCTTTAAAAGAGGTTTTTTATTTACCCTAAAAGTATTGCTATGCAAATTGAAAAATATAAAATACAGGAGTACAACCAGGCTTCGCTTTCTGATCATAAAAGAAAATTTGAATTTGTTGCCGAAGGAATAAATAATGTTGAAGGCGTGATTCAAAAATTAATCGACTTCCAGGTGGCCATTCCAAGCTGGGCATTAGGAACAGGTGGAACAAGATTTGGAAGGTTTTCAGGAACCGGTGAACCAGGCAACCTGGAAGAAAAAATGGAAGACGTTGGTTTATTGCATGCATTGAACCGATCAAGTGGTGCTATCTCTCTTCATATACCCTGGGATATTCCTGAAAATTATGCTGCTATCAAAACATTGGCAGCGCAGTTGGATCTGAAATTTGATGCGGTTAACTCCAATACATTTCAGGATCAAAAAGGCCAGGAACTCAGTTACAAATTTGGTTCCTTACAACATGTAAATAAAGCTGTACGTAAACAAGCCATCGATCATAATATTGAAGTGATCAGGCATGGCGTTGAATTAGGTTCTGAAGCATTAACGGTTTGGTTAAGTGATGGCAGTTGTTTCCCCGGACAATTAAATTTCCGGAAGGCATTTCAAAATACATTAGAGAGCTTGCAGGAAATTTATGCCGCATTGCCCGACAACTGGAAAGTATTTGTAGAATACAAAGCTTTTGAGCCGAATTTTTATTCCATGACGGTAGGAGATTGGGGGCAATCATTATTATATGCAAATAAGCTTGGGCCTAAAGCTTATACGTTAGTAGATCTCGGTCATCATTTACCCAATGCAAATATTGAGCAAATTGTTTCCCTGTTATTAATGGAAGGCAAGCTGGCAGGCTTTCATTTCAACGATAGTAAATACGGCGACGATGATCTGACAGTAGGCAGTATAAAACCTTACCAGCTTTTCCTCATTTTTAATGAATTGGTAGAAGGAATGGATGCAAGAGGAATGGATCATGCAAAAGACCTGGGCTGGATGATAGACGCAAGTCATAATGTAAAAGATCCGCTGGAAGATTTGTTGCAATCAGTAGAAGCTATTATGCTTTCTTATGCACAAGCATTAACAGTTGATCGGAAAAAATTAAATGCA
>JAKFEJ010000147.1:0-1761 GCA_036675745.1 Chitinophagaceae bacterium
GCGGAGACTAAGGGATTCGAACCCTTGATACGGTTTCCCGTATACACACTTTCCAGGCGTGCTCCTTCAACCACTCGGACAAGTCTCCATTACTTATTTTCAAATATACTTTCTCCCGATTTTTCCTTCAAGCTTTGAAGAATATACACAAAGAATTTCTCTTCCTGTATCATGCGGAGACTAAGGGATTCGAACCCTTGATACGGTTTCCCGTATACCCACTTTCTCCCGATTTCATCGGGACTCCTTCAACCACTCGGACAAGTCTCCTTTAAAGGGGTGCAAAAATACGGTTTCAGTCCTTAGAGGCCGAATAATTTTTCGGCATTGGTGGTTGTGATCCGTGCAACAATATCAGTCGGCATTTCTTTGATATCCGCCAGCTTCTGCAAAATATAAGGAATATAACTGCACTCATTCCGCTTTCCCCGGAAAGGGACCGGGGCCAGGTAGGGCGCATCCGTTTCCAATACCATGCAGGAAAGATCAATTTCTTTTACAATCTTATCAAGTCCTGCGTTTTTAAAGGTCAGCACGCCGCCGATGCCTAAATAAAAACCAAGTTCTATCAATTGCATCGCCTGCCCGGGTGTTCCCGAAAAGCAATGAAATACGCCCCGGAGTTTACCCTGCTGGTGCTCCTGCACTACCTTAATACATTCATCCGTAGCATTGCGGGAGTGAATAGAAATGGGAATATCATAAGCAAGAGCCCATTCTACCTGGCGGTGAAAAGCGGCATACTGCTGGTCTTTAAATGAAACATCCCAGTAAAAGTCGAGGCCTATTTCCCCAACGGCCATAAATTTTTGCTTAACAAGGTATTCTTCTGCTATCCGGAGCTCTTCTTCATAATTTTCCTTTACTGAACAAGGGTGCAGTCCCATCATACTGATACAGGTTCCGGCATATTCCTCTTCAAGGCGGAGCATATTTTCATGAGTAGAAGAGTCGATTGCCGGCATAAGAATTTTATTGACGCCGGCAGTTTTCGCCCTCTCAATTGCACCCGCTCTGTCATTTTCAAATTCGTCTGAGTAAATATGCGCATGTGTGTCAATGAGATTCATAAGCCCCAAATTTAATCCTAAAACAATGCTGAAAATATATAGCGTTTTGAACACAAACAGTTGTGAATAAGTTTGGATTAATGAAAATTTATTTTACCTTTAGAACAGTTTTCATAGGGTACGGATTAAAAACGGGCCAGGGTTTCTACCCAGGCCCTAAATTTTTAACTGATAACCAGTTCTTTATAATCAGTTAATTATAAATTACCATTTTCTCTCTTTCGTCATTTCATCGTCAAAAGCTTGTTAATTTTTCGAACCGGTACCCCTTCCTTTCAAAAAAATTTAAGACCTGTGGCAAAAAAAATTGAAGTCGTGGAAAAGCTTTCTGACTATCATGAAAAACAATGATGGATCCGTTCTTCGCATTTAAAATTACATGCTGCAAACATTGTTGCCCGGAAAGCATATCATCAAAATCGCCACTTAATACATCCCACATAATAATTTTTGCTTCTGTTTTTTTTAATGCTGATTTTATATTCCTGGCTTGAAAAGAAGTAATCCTTCCATAAGGTGGCCGGAATAATACTGAATCAATAAATTTTCCAGCCTCACTTACATCAGCGAGATAAGCAGCATCTTTCGTTTTCCATCCGTTTAAATGATGCTGTGTATGGTTTCCTACAGCATGCCCTTCATCCAGTATCCGCCTGTAGATTGTTGGTTCAGCTAATACATTTTTACCAAT
>JAKFEJ010000677.1:0-1761 GCA_036675745.1 Chitinophagaceae bacterium
CCAATAACATTGAATAGCAAATGATGTTGTGAGGTTATTGCTACACCAGATAAAAGGAACGCCACGATAAAAAGCATTAGCTTTTGCTTTGTTCCAAACTTTTTCAATGCCTTGTTTGTAATAGCCGATAATGGTATCACTATAACTTTTATAAAGTTTATTATGCTCCTTATATTCTATTAAGGACTTTGCAAGTTCGTAATGTCCAATATTTATAAAGGGATACCATTGATAATGATTGGCGGTATCATATCCCAACCAAGGCGTAATTTTTTCTTTTTGAGCATATTCATATGCAGAGTGCAAAAAATCATTCATTGCATACAAGTCCGGTTCCGAAAAGACTTCATACCCTGAAAAAAGGTTATTATAATATTGAACATACGCCAGTTCAATATCGTCTACCCAATTATCTTCTGCATAGATGTAAGGAGATTTTACAGATGCAGTTTGTGTTACTCCTATTTTGCCAGGGCCAAATCTTAAAGCTGAAATAGATTTTTGTGCTAGAAGTTTACCAAAAGTTTTATCCTTACCTTCAAAAATAGTCGCACCTAGACCAAATGCACTCGAAAACTTTCCCTTTGTTGAAGAAGCTCCTGTCGTATTATTCATAAACTTCCCTCTTTGCTGTGGCTCACCACTAATAAAATAAACCGGCCGTTCATATCCTCTTCCATAAAAACTATCTTCTTTAGGTATCCTCATTCCCATATGGTCCCTGTCATCTGCTATCTGGTTAAATAGCCAATCATCTTTAGGATGCATTTTCAACAACCAATCCAACCCCCATTTGGCTTCATCCAATACATCAGCCATCCCATTTTTTCCATCCAGACCATTGGCTTGTTTTTCATCCGTAAAAATTGTTGGAAAATCCCTGTACGCTGCCAGCAAATGATAGGTAGCATTAGCAGATGTAGTAGAATACTGTAAGTAATCACTCGCATCATGCCAGCCACCTACTACATCAATACGTGTGCTGTCAGGGATACCCGCTTTTTGTCCATACAAAACATATCCATCATGTGTATGGCAACTATCTTTTAAATAAGGATTAAAACCACTGCGCTGCTGCCGCATATAACGCAAACAAAAATCAGCAGCGCCTTTATATACATCATTGCCAATTTCAAACTCAGGTGATTTTGCTCCGCCGGCCTGTAAATAATACCGGCCCGGTTTTTTAAATGAAGAAAAATTAAGACGATAAGATTGCTGAAACGGTCCGTACGCCCCGAATGATTTTCCCGCTTTTCCCGAGGAAGCGATCTTCTTTGTTTTAACATCTATCAACTGCCATCCCGATAGCAATCGGGAGTCAGCTGTCAACATTTCTTTGCTACCCCAGACAGCCACTTTAATACCGCCGGGAGTATATCCCAGTTGATTAATACGTATCCACGCAGAAGGAGCATCTTTTTTGTTTAGCCCGGTAAATGATAAAAGAAAAAATACAATCAATAGCCTGTACATAGATGATATTTTTTTACAATTCAAAATTGAAAAGTTACACAACTTTACTCATACAGATCATTGCGTTTATTTGCGGGTAATTTTTTTCCGTCAACTTTTTATTTCTCCTTACCTTAATCACTTAATTTTTTTTATGCCGGTAATTGCTCTTGATCTTGGGGGAACAAAATTAGCTGCTGCTTTATTCAGTGATGAAGGAGATATACTGTTCAGTAAAAAAGTGAACCTGGAAAAAAGAAAAGGAACTGAAGTTGGAAGCCTTATCCTGCAACAAGTCAATCTTCT
>JAKFEJ010000578.1:0-1756 GCA_036675745.1 Chitinophagaceae bacterium
TGGTTATCGTGTAGAGGAAATCGAGAATCCTTTGACACAGCAGGCTCGGTATTTGGATAAGTTGGTGGATGAATTGGCGAAAGGTCGTAAGATGGAGAAGATTTTGCGGGGCTCATAGGGTGTTGTATTTCCCAGGCGAGCCTCACTACGTGGGGTTTGTGCATAGCCCGGACTCGTCGTTGTATAGGAGAGTTCTCACGTTGCGGCGAGTCCGGCCAACTGATATGTTTTTGTCTGTCTCGTCCTAAAATAAGTTTACAGGTTTGTAGTTAATCCTGATATTGGTTTACAATATTAGCTAATTGCTTTTGTTTGCCCCATTTTCTGTTGACTAATAACTCTTGCTCGTGTACCACTTCAGGTGTTAACATATTTATACTTTGATGTGGCCTTTTTTGATTGTACAGGCATACTATCATTTCTAATAATCTCATTGCTTCGGATTGATTTGGTATTGTATAATGTTTCAGGTATTCATCTTTTATGATACCGTTAATTCTCTCTGCTATCGGATTCTCTAAAGGATCTCCATTCTCTGTCATACTAATCCTGATGTTATATTCATTCAACAACTTCACATATTCTGTACTGCAATATTGTATACCTCTATCAGAATGGTGGATTAGTTGACATGGTATTACTGGATAGTTCTGTAAAGCCATTTGCAGTGCTTTGGTGGTGTGAACGGCTTCTAGTGTGTCAGCGATATAATAACCCATTATCTTGTGAGAATAGGCATCAGTAATAAGGCTCAGATATAAAAAGCCAGTATCTATTAACACGTAAGTAATATCTGCTACCCATAATTCTCCTGGCTTTTGGGGATGCCATTCTTTTATCAGGTTGGAATACTTCTTTAGCCAATGATGTGATTGTGTTGTACTGATCCTTCGTCTTCTTTTTCTCACCAGTAGCTTATTGGCTGATAGCAGGTCAAACAATGCATCCCGACCCATTTTGATCTGATGTTCCAGTAAAAAAGGCTGAAGCAGACAATACAATTTCCTGCCACCTATAATCGGGTGCAACTTTCTTATTTCTTTGACCTGTTGTAATACCAGTTCCTGTTCTACACCTATGTCAGATTGATTCCAAAAATGCTGATAAAGGGCCTGGCGGGTGATACCAAATAATCGACAGAACCGGGTCAGGCTGATCTGCGGATAACTGTCTTTCATTTCAAGGATTACCTGGTATTGGGCTTTTTTCTGATAGGTATTTTAAGCTCTTGTTCTGCCTTTTCAATAACCCTGGCGTAAGCTTCTGAACGCAATTTCTCATCTTCAAGTTGACGTTCCAATTCCCGAACTTTCTTCTGTAGTTCGTTTAAGTTTGTATCAGGTTTCTTCTTTATTTGCTTGGGCAATGTGGTGAAGATTATTTTCCCAAATTTAGGCTTTTGCAATTCTTTATTGGGATCGGTATAGCCCAGTATTCGCATCCATGTTTGAATAGCACTTTTAAAATCAATATTGTACTTCTTTAGCAAATATGCTTTTGTACAACCTGTTGACAAGTATTCCTCAATTACTTTTCGCTTAAATGCCTCATCATAATGAGGAACAAATAATTTTTTGGCCATATTATCCTGTTTTTAAGTTTACTTAGTGTAAACCTATTTCAGGACTAGACACACACTGGTTTTAAAGGAACCTGTGTAGGGGCAGACCCAAAAGTCAATCTTGTTTACTTTCCCGACGAGTCTCCTCCTGCGTAAACTAACTAACTTCCAGAGTCTCCGAAGAGGGACTCGTCG
>JAKFEJ010000398.1:0-1745 GCA_036675745.1 Chitinophagaceae bacterium
AACAGGAGCGGCACTATGCTATACACCCCAGAAAAAAGTGACGGGCTGGGCCTGGCAAACTTATTGGCTGGCGCAAGCTTTTATTTGCTGGCTTGTATTGCCGGTTGTTGTTGCTTTTTTCACGATACCACAATTGTCAACTGTGCTATCGCAGGCGCCGGGATCAGCTATGCAAAGATCTTTTTTGCTGGGCATGGCCTATGGTGTTGGCGGCACGGCATTCGGTATAGCCATCCGTTATGTTGGTTTTTCATTGACCTATGCGATTGCCGTAGGTATCAGTTGTGTATTAGGTACTTTGTTGCCACCAATGGTTCATGGTACATTAGGTGAAGTTTTGAAAAGTAGTGGCGCTGTTTATTTGTTTGGCGGTGTCATCATGGGCGCGGTGGGTATTGCTTTATGTGGCATAGCAGGAAGAAATAAGGAGAAGGATCTTGATAAAGACCAAAATAATAAAAGCGAATTTTCCCTGGCTAAAGGATTACCGCTATGTTTTATAGCCGGGGTTTTGTCGGCGCTGTATGGTTTTTCATTGGACCAGGGACAACCTATTGCTGAAGTGGCCGCACAATATGGCGCTGGTCAGTTCCAGGGAAATGTAGTTTATATATTTTCCAACTCAGGCGCATTTGTAAGTACACTTTTGTATTGCCTTTATTTGCACAAAAAGGAAAAAACATTTAAGCAGTATGCTTCGAATAAAAACGGATCATTAGGAATTAACTACCTGATGTCCGTATTGACTGGTTTTCTTTGGTATGGCCAATTCTTTTTCTATGGCTTGGGTCATATACGAATGGGTAATTATAAATTCAGCAGTTGGGCGATACATATGATATTGTTGGTATTGCTAAGTTCTGTAACAGGTTTGATCATGAAAGAATGGAAGAACTGCAGTAATAAAACCATGCGACTGTTGATGACGGCCTTGGCTGTATTAGTGGTTGCCGTTTTACTGCTGACCTATGGAAATTATTTAGGCGAAAACTGATACCAGGTCAGGTTGAAATTATCTTTTTATGAAAAGTGAAACGTCAGAAGGAAAATGGCTTCCCTGTTTTGACTTTTCACTGTTATCTTTTGGCAGGAGAGTAGTTAATAAAAAGTAAGTAAGTAAGTAATAAATGTCTTCTACTATAGAAATACCATCCAAAAAATTGCCGGTTTTTATAATCGGGGCAGGTGGTATTGTGAATACAGCACATTTACCTGCTTACCGGTCAGCAGGATTTAATGTACAGGGCATATTCGATATTGATAATAATAAAGCAAGGCTTACAGCTGATAAGTTCAGTATTCCTCACACATTTAAAACGATGGAAGAATTGTTAGCGCATTCGCCGGACAATGCTGTGTTTGATGTAGCGGTACCGGGATCTCAAACCATTCCAATTTTGCAGCAATTGCCTTCGGGTTCTGCGGCGTTATTGCAGAAGCCGATGGGTGAAAATTTTGAAGAAGCAAAGAAAATACTGGAACTGGCGAGACAAAAGAAAATGCTGGCAGCCATAAATTTTCAGTTACGCTATGCGCCTTATATCCTGGCGGCAAAAGAAATGATCAGTAAAAACCTGCTCGGTGAGTTGAATGACATTGAGATCAACGTGAATGTATATACGCCATGGCATTTGTGGGATTTTTTAGCTGCGTCTCCACGGCTCGAAATTTTGTACCATAGTATTCATTACATTGATTTGGTAAGAAATATTTTAGGTAACCCGGAATCTGTTTATGCGAAAACA
>JAKFEJ010000149.1:0-1738 GCA_036675745.1 Chitinophagaceae bacterium
CAATAACAGGAGCCAGTGTGATGGAAGCGCCGGATGCTTTGCGGGATGTTCAGAATTATTACAATGAGATTGACAGGCCACATGTAGTTATTAGTTTATTGACTTCTTCAGCAAAAAGCCCTACTGGTAAATTACTGATGTGTGCCAGCAATACTTTTTTATTCAGTGAGCATCATGGTCAGGAACCAAGAGTGATACATGAGATGTGGGACAACAATATGCACCTGATGAAATTCAGCAAAAAAATTAAAGCAGGCGAAACTTATAGCTTTACTATTGCCGGTTCGTCCATTACATCTGCGCATCATGACGATCCGTTAAATGAAGCAGAGAGAGCTACCATCTTTGCGAAACTGGAAGGAAGAGAACGATTGATAAATTTTCATAACCTTGCCTGGGAAAAATTGTGGAAAAGCGATATAGTAATTGAAGGTGATGCACAAAGCCAGCAGGACATACATAGCATGATCTATCATCTTTATTCATTCACCAGGGAAGGTACTGCATTGTCGCCGTCACCAATGGGTTTGAGCGGATTGGGATATAATGGACATGTATTCTGGGATACGGAATTATGGATGTTTCCGGCGGTATTGATGCTTCACCCTGAAATGGCAAAAAGTATGGTTGAATACCGGTTTCAAAGATTGGAAGCAGCGAAGAGAAATGCTTTTAGTAAAGGATATAAAGGAGCCATGTATCCCTGGGAAAGTGCAGAAACCGGTGTGGAAGAAACGCCGGTATGGGCATTAAGCGGTCCCTTTGAACATCATATAACAGGTTGTGTAGCTGTTGCCGCCTGGAATTATTACTGCGTTACGCAGGATAAAACCTGGTTGCGGGAAAAAGGATGGCCTATTCTTTCAGCAACAGCTGATTTCTGGGCAAGCCGTGTAGAAAGAAATGGTGCTGGAAAATATGATATTAAGAACGTAGTAGCGGCAGACGAATGGGCGGAAAATGTCGACAACAATGCTTTTACCAATGCTGTAGCAAAAGCAAACCTTCAATTTGCAACAGAAGCAGCCAAATTATTAACTATCACTCCCGATCCCGATTGGACGAACGTAGCGAATAATATCCCTATACTAAGACTTGACAATGGAGTAACAAGAGAACATGCAACCTATAAAGGTGAAGGGATCAAGCAGGCTGATGTAAACCTGCTGGCTTATCCTCTAAAACAAATCACAGATCCGGCACAGATCAAAAAAGATCTTGAGTATTATGAATCAAGAGTACCCAATGAAGGAACACCGGCTATGACGCAGGCTATCTTTACTTTGCTGTATGCAAGATTGGGCAATAAAGAGAAAGCATATCATTGGTTCAAGGATGCATACTTACCTAATCTCAACCCGCCTTTTCGTGTTATTGCGGAAACAAAGGGTGGCACGAATCCCTATTTTGCAACAGGTGCCGGCGGTATTTTACAAAGTATAATGATGGGTTTTGGCGGGCTTGAGATCACTTCAAAAGGAATTACACAGATAAAATCTGTGTTGCCAGGTAGTTGGAAATCCCTGACCTTAGTTGGAATTGGTACTGATAGAAAAACTTACATTGTAAAATGATTTCTAAACTCCCCTTTAGGGGATGGGGCAAATAAACGGAATTTGCAGCTTTTTGTATTACAAATTTGTCTTACATTGTGTCACCTCAATACAGCTTTGAAGAAGATTGCAGCCATATTACTCATTGCCATTCTATTCTTTAACTGGTACGGTTATCGTATCGT
>JAKFEJ010000629.1:0-1736 GCA_036675745.1 Chitinophagaceae bacterium
CCCTAAAAAACTAATCAGTGGTGACCGGGAATTTGATGGACATGGGCCAAGAATACAAAGTACCGTAAGGTTAAGAATAAGCCCCGACAAAACTTCATTGATTGCTGATCTTAATTTGCTGGCCAAAGAAACAACGGCAGACTGGAGTAACACTAGAGGCGATTGGTCAAGAACAGTATATAAAGCTCCTGCTGGCAAAAAGATTACGGCGATTCTTTCCGATAAAGTGTCAACTACCAAATTTATCAGTCCTCCAGGTGGCTTTCAATTCCTGGTTCCCGGCGCTGATGTTGCCAAAGCATTGTATACTTTTTTGGACTATACAGATATAAAGTCCGCAGTATTAAAAGCATTTGGTTATGGGCCGAACGAAAAATCAGCATTGTCCGCATTGGTTAAAGGAACTATTGATAATGGTAACACCGTGGTGCAGGTTCCATCCGTGGATGGCGCATTAGTAAAATTCTTTCATATTGTTGGAGACACCGGCGGCCCGGATATCAGCGATGATGACAATTGTAATGATGATACACGAATTGTAAAGATTGAATTTTTCCCTGCCAGGATCAAGCTGGAAAATATAAGTAGTACGAAAGTAAGCAGTAAAATAAAAGGTTTAAGATAGCTGATACGTAAAAAGGATTTTTTAAAACCAATTTATGCAACGTAAATCATTGTTTCGCTTTTTGATCACGTCCTTTGTATTGGTTGTTGTTTTTCTGCAACCCAATATTCATTGCAATAATAAAAAGGCAGCTGCGGGTGAGGGTAAAGGCAACAATCCCATTTTTACAAAAGCAAAAGACGTTGGTTTATGGGAAGCACCTTCAGCGCCTGACCAGGTGATGGCCTCGGAAGTAAAACTGAAAGCAAATGCGAAGGAGATAGGAGATGATGATATGCAGTATCTGGAAAAAGCAGATCAGAAAGGTGGAGTTTATATTTTCTCCGATGATGCAGATGGAGTAGCCAAATTGTCAAACGGCAGTTTTATATTCTTTAGAAATCATTCCGTGAGAAAGATTGTATCCACCCAAAAAAAAGATGGAAAGATAATAGTAAGAACTGCTAAGTGTAAGTTCACCGATGTATTTTCCGATGCGCATTTACATTTTAAAGAACACTATGACTGGAAAGATAACAGCAATGCCCTGTTGCAAAAGTTTGATCTTTCATTCGGACAAATGGCCTATGCACAGGATCCTGTTTCCCAAAGTCTTTCCTGGGAAGGTGAATTGCGCGGATATAAAGTAAAAGTTTCTATCCAGCCGGAAGGCGGAAGAAAACTGAATTTTGAGATCAATGTTAGAAAGGAAACTAAAGCTAATATTACATTCAAAGGTTTCATCAGTGATTTTGATAATGAAACAGAAGTGACGGTAGCCAATTCCGAATTGCAATTATTCCGGTCTGAAAATTCTAACCTGCATGGAGAAGTAGAAGTGAAATTTGCTGTAGTAGAGTTAGGAGATGAAGGAGAGATGCTGAATATTCCCTGGACAATGTTTGAGCGACCCATGCTTGTAGCGGGGATTCCTTTTGTATTTAAAGTAAAGGCAAACGCTAAAGTATTTCCCGCGGTGCCTACCAATGCAAGTAGCCAGGGTCATCTGAAATTCTCCTACAACAGCAATATCGGTTTTCGGTATGAAGGCCGTGGTGTAAGACCGGAAGGAACGGTGACCGGCGAAGCTTTCCAGGTATTGGGCGAAACACTTTCTGCCGGTGCAATGGGA
>JAKFEJ010000647.1:0-1729 GCA_036675745.1 Chitinophagaceae bacterium
ATGAAAGAGATCGGGGCGCAGGTGCTGGTGAAAACGGTGAAGGGGCTATCCGATGGTACATTGCAAGAAGTATCACAGGAAAATGTTCAATATTCAATGCTCAATGCTCAATTTTCAAATGAAGCCACCCACCACTCACCAAAACATGCACCCAAAATATTTACTGAGACTTGCAAAATAGATTTTACTAAAACTGTAGAAGAAGTTCATAATCTTATCCGTGGTCTCTCCCCTTTTCCAGGTGCTTTTACTGAACTGAATGGAAAGATGCTAAAGATCTATCGCAGTGAAAAAGAGGCCTCCCCAAACCCTTCTGAAGGAGGGGCTTTAGGTCGTTTCGAAACGGATAGCAAAACCTTTTTGAAGTTCGCCTGCAGCAATGGTTTTATCCATGTAAAAGAATTGCAACTGGAAGGAAAGAAAAAAATGACTGTTGAAGATTTCCTCCGTGGATATCATTTCAAATAATCAAGGTTTTCCCAAGTCTCCGCCGCGGTGGAGATTCAGGGGTTCTCAATAATTCAACTTCACAATAAACTTTTCCGTATCGGCAACACCTAATGCTGTGGAAGCTGCATTACTGATGCGGATATTCAATCCCTGGTTCTGCCGGATGCCATTCATTTCACCCAATACTTTAGCGAACACCGCTTTGTTATTTTCAGGATTAATGATTTTTACAATAGTGCCTGTAGCCACATCATCGATCAACAAATAATACTTTGCATCCTGCCAGCCACTGGTGGTTTTAAAAATACCGGAAGTAACAGTCGGATTTTTTGAAGCAGGGCTTGCTTTCACCTGTTGTTCAAAAGATCTTTTAAAATACCCCTGTTCTCCGCTGACAGGGACAGCAACTTCTTCTTTTGCAAAAACCGGCTCTGTTTTTTTTGCTTCCTGCTTTGTTTCCTGTATCGTTTCTTTTACCGGTTCTGTTTTTACAATTTGTTTTTCTTCTACGGATCCGGCTTTCGCTACCGGTTTGCCCTCAACCTCCCCTATCTTCACCACTTTTTCTTTTTCAGGCTCAGTTTTCACAACAGCTTTCTCTTCTTGCCTGACCGGCTGCTGCTTTACACGGTTATTGGCAGCAATCGCAGCCATTTCTTTCGATACTAAAAATCCAACAACGATTTTTTTTCCTGCGCCAATATTGTCATTGGATAATCCATTCCAGTCTCTCAATTTTTGCATCGCCACTTTATTATTCGCATTGCTTACTTTTAACAAACCCTCATTCGCTTGTGTTGTATAGTAAACCGGTGTACCGCTTGTTGATTTTTGAGTAAAATTGGTGTCGCTAAGAGGGATATGAATAACCTGTCCGATAGCCAGTCCGCCATATAAATCTATTTTATTATATTCAGCGATAAATTTTGGATTCACATTATACAGGCGGCCAATAGCATAAAGACCTTCTTTGGGAGTTACTTTGTGATCAAGATACAATCCTTTGCTTCCGCTTTTTACCATCAATTCTACCTGCTGGGCATTCGCACAAAAAACAATAGCACAGAATAAAGATGATAAAAGAAATAGTTTCTTCATGATAGGGAATTTTGATTTGCAAAGATGTGGATTTTTTATTTTTATCTATCGTGTCAAATATCCTTCAAAATACGTAATTCTTTAGGATAATAATTATTGATGCGGTTAGGCAAAACATTGATCCATCCCAATGAATGCCCTTCGTAATTTACCAATTGCCAGCCTTTGTTTGCTGTATCTG
>JAKFEJ010000437.1:0-1729 GCA_036675745.1 Chitinophagaceae bacterium
CATTCCTGTACACAGGCATTGCAGGTAGTACAGGCACGAAGCTCTTCTACCGTAATATAATCATGCAGCAAACTTTTTCCGTCGTTGATTACAATTTCTTTACTCCCCTTCAGGGGTTGGGGGTTTTTCCTTCCTATTTCTTCGGCCCTGTCCCGTGTATCCATCATGATCTTCCGGGGAGAAAGCAATTTGCCTGTTTGCGTAGCAGGGCAGGCGGCAGAGCATCTTCCACATTCAGTACAACTATAAGCATCCAGTAAATTTCTCCAGCTCAGGTCAGTGATATCTTTTGCACCGAACTTTTTTGGTGGCTCAGCATTCCCGTCAGTTGGCGCCAATTCCGGTTGCATGGCATATAATACTTCATTCTGAATAGCAGGCATATTTTCCATCTTGCCCATTGGTTGCAATCTTGCAAAATAGGCATTGGGAAAAGCAAGGATAATATGCAGATGTTTGGAATACGGTAAGTAATTAAGAAAGGCGAAGATGCCAACAATATGCAGCCACCAGCATCCTCTTTCTATCATTAGCAATCCATCATTGCCAATACCATTCAGCACAGGATGTAAGTATTGGGAAAAAACAAAATTGCCGGTAGGATTGGCGGCATAATGTTCAAGCCCTCTTGTTTGCAGCAGCGTGTCACTGGCATTCAGCGTCAGGAATAATGCCATTAAAACGATCTCCGTAATCAGGATATAATTGGCGTCACTACGTGGCCATCCATCAAGGTCTTTGCTGATAAAACGTTTTAATTTGAGGATATTCCGGCGGATAAGAAATATTAAACATCCCAGTAAAACCAGTACGGCCAATATTTCAAATGCATTAATGAGGAAAGCATAAAACTCACCTAACGGGCGGGCAAATAAACGATGTGTTCCAAAAATGCCATCCAGCACTATTTCCAGTACTTCTATATTAATGATAATAAAACCGGCATATACAAAAAAGTGCAGCACGGCTACCAGCGGATTGCGAAACATTTTCTTTTGACCAAAAGCGAGGAGCAGCAGGTTTTTCCAGCGTTGCGATGGATTGTCATTGACCTTTTCGTCACGGCCCAGTTTGATATTGCGAATGATCTCTTTCGCCTTTTTTGAAAACAACCAGATAGCTGCTACGCTGATAAGGATGAATAAAATTTGTTGTGCTATTTGCATGGTGTTTGAATACAATCGCTAATTTACGGGTTGTTGGGCAAAGGTTTAATAGTTTAATAGTATTAAATGGTTTAAAAGTTTATGGCAAGCAACAAAAACTATATTCTTGATCAGCAGGTAGCAGAGAAGAAACTCCGCCGGATGGCACTGGAGATCATTGAAAACAATCACGATGAACCGGAACTGATCCTGGTAGGCATCCGTGAAAGCGGAAGTGTGGTAGCAAGAAATATACAACGCATGCTGGCAGAGATATCTCCTGTAAAAACACAATTGCTTACTATTTCGCTTGATAAACGGCAGCCACAGGAAATAGTACTTAGCCAATCCATTGACTTTAATAATAAGGTGATCATTATTATTGATGATGTAGCCAATAGCGGCAAAACGTTGCTGTATGCTTTAAAACCATTCCTGGAGTACTATCCTAAAAAGATACAATCCCTTGTTTTGGTAGAACGAAGCCATAATTCATTTCCTGTTCACTCCGATTATGCAGGGCTTTCAATAGCTACAACATTGCAGGAGCATATCTATGTAGAAGTGGATGGGGAAAAAATATT
>JAKFEJ010000296.1:0-1723 GCA_036675745.1 Chitinophagaceae bacterium
TGCAGCCATCCGGAATGCTTGTATCATAATGGTAATAAGGACAGCAAGCCTGTAGATATTTCCGAAAATACCGAGTTCGTGTTTAGCCTGTTCTTCCGGCAGGTCAACCACATGCTGGTAAATCAGGCGACTAAGCATATCATTTACCATACCCCCCATACCTACTATCACCAGCGGGTAAGCATATTGCATTACTTTTTTCCAGAGAGCTGAATCAAAATTAAAACGGATTTGAGAAAATTCTTTTCGCAGAATAATAAAAGTGAGGATACTGCCCGCTAAATTGCCGATTAGATAATAACCGATGCCGATATCCTTATTATAAAATGTTCCCAGGAAAGTATTTGGATTGTCCTGTACGTATTTTGGAATAATGGCAAGAAATAAAACAACCACCAGTATATTGAGCAATACTCCCGCAATTGTTGCAAATGCGTAACGTTTGGGCCGGTTCTCTTGTCGTAAGCGGGCAAAAGCTAAGGTACTAATAGCGTCAAAAAAAATGATAGCCGCCATCCAGGTAATATATTCAGGATGTTTTTCAAGATTGGCCCATTGAGCAATATTGTCTTTGAAAATGAGCAATAACACGGTAAAGAAAATCGTAGAGCCGATCAATGAAACGGACAATGTATTATATACTTCTTTTTGGTCATGATCCCTCGAAAACCGGAAGTAAGCCGTTTCCAGGCCATAAGTAAATAGTACATTTAAAAAAGGAATGATTGCATAGACCTGTGTCAGGTCGGCTGTTGTAGAGGGTTGTGCAAAAATAAGCGGCAACGAAAGATTCATGATATAACCCAGGAAACGCCGGGTAATGCTAGGTACACCATACCATAAAGTTTGTCCTGCCAGTTTTTTAATGCCGCTCAAATTGCCGGAAATTTAACAGCAAAAGTAATGGCTCACCGCCCATAAAGCAATACATTATTTGGTTCTTATATTTTTATATCGGTGCAACGCATTTATACTTTCTTCTATCTTTGTAAAAAATGTTTAATATGAAATGTCTTTTGCTTTTTACCTGCATTGCTTTGCTATTTTCGGCACCTGCTTTTTCCCAGGCATATGAAAGCAGTATAACTTATGATAAGAAAAAACAGAAAGCGATTACCGTTGATTATGCTTATCCTCAGGAAGCCGTGCAGAATGCTATTATACAAAAGATAGAGAAATTGGGAAATGCCGGCAAAGAAGAGAAAGGTTTGTTCAATAAGGACAAAGGGTTTATTGTATTTAAAGATGCTTTTGTAACGGATATCAGCGAGGAAAGAATGGATTATATCTTAAAAGTGGAGAGAAAAAGCCGTAAAGACAAAGACGAAACCACGCTTTATCTTGTTTTAAATAAAGGCGGCGTCGATGCTATCAATACTATGAGTGCCGGCGATGTAGGCAGGGCGAAGATGTTTTTAAATAATCTGCTGCCAGAAATTGAAGAAGCCAACCTGGAACTGCAGATAAAGGCGCAGGATGATGCAGTAGTTAAGTCAGAAAAAAAATTCAAAGACCTGCAGGACGAGAAAGCTGACCTTGAAAAGAAACTTCAAAAAAATGCGGAAAATATAGAAAATCAGCAAAAGCAAATAGAAAGTCAAAGGGCAGCGCTGGAAGGATTGAAAGGGAAAAGAAAAGTAGCAATGTAAGAGCGGCCTATTCCAAGCCCCCTCTAAATCTCCCCCCAAAGGGGAGACTTGCAACACACAGCCCTCGCTTTTCG
>JAKFEJ010000594.1:0-1721 GCA_036675745.1 Chitinophagaceae bacterium
AAAGATATTATTGCTAAAAGCATAGCCATGCAGACGCAAAACATTTATGTGGCTGATAGTATCCGCCGGTTCAATCCTCCGGTATTGGCTGACACTTTTCCTTTTTTTGGAAAGGCTGAGTATACTTATCGCCTGGATGAGTATAAGCGATTCACAACTATGGAAGAAGTGTTAAGAGAATATGTTATGCCCATTAATGTGGTGTTACGTAATGGCAAATTGTACATGAGTATGTATGATGAAGTATCACAGATAGTATACACGGATCAGATACTTGTTTTATTGGATGGAGTACCCTTGATGGATTACCAGAAAATTTTTTCGTATGATCCGCTTAAAGTGAAGAAGCTTGATGTGATACCCAGAAGATACCAGCTTGGCGGACTTAATTTTAAGGGTATAGCAAGTTTTGAAACCTACCAGGGAAAATTTGATGGTTTTGAATTAGCTCCTGGCGTAATCGCTGTTGATTATGACGGCTTGCAATTGCAACGTGAGTTTTATTCCCCGGTTTATGAGACAAGTACGGAAAGAGCTGGAAGAATCCCTGATCTTAGAAGTACCTTATATTGGACGCCTGATGTGACTCCCGGTAAAGAAGGCAAAGCTTCGCTTCAATTTTATACATCTGACCAGCAAGGAAAGTTTTTAGTTTTATTGCAGGGGTTCAATGGTAAAGGTGAGCCTGTTTCGGCTGCCAGTTCTTTTATAGTGGAATAATCGCCGATTCAGGAATGATCAGCCCCCGGTCAATACATTGCATATTTCGGTTAGTAAGTATAAACTGTAAGAATCTTCTTTAAGCTGGCTTTGTGTGGTGGCTAAGCCTTCCGCCGCGGCGGAGAGGTTTGGAGGGGCACTGGTCATTTTTGGCATAACTATTTCTTGCTTTTATAAAAAATAGTCATGCTACTAAAAAATACAGGGCTTCTCGGATTATTTTTATTTGCAGGAGCCTGCAATAACAATGGAAAATCATCAGCGGAAATAAACTCAGATACGGTTGTAAATAATACTGCTACTGCTGTGGTTGATTCACTTTCTTCAGGATGTTTTTCCCAGATCGTTGATAGAGATACATCTTTACTACAAATACAACAAAAAGAGAATACGGTAAATGGAACATTGTCCTATAATCTTTACCAGAAAGACCGGAATGATGGTACACTGCAAGCTGAAGTATCAGGTGATATTATAAAAGGTTGGTATCTCTTTAAGTCAGAAGGGATCATCTCCGTCCGGGAAGTATCCTGGAAGATAAATGGAGAAGAACTCTGGCCTGCAATGGGTGAAATGATCCTCAAAAATGATACAATGATGTTTGCGCAGCCTGATAAATTGCGATACGAGAATAGCCGCCCGTTTAAAAAAATGCCCTGCGTTATTTAATAAATCAGTTTAATTCACCTGCCGGCTCATGATCATCATACAGGTTGCGAAGATTCATCAACTCCTTTTTTAATAGTTGAACGGTGGTTTTGTATGCGGGGGAATGAATAATATTTTTTTGTTCTGCCGGGTCTTTTAACAGGTCATACATTTCCCATTCATTCACGGTGTAGAAATAAATCAACTTATATTCCTCACTTCTTATGGCGAGATGGGGAATAACGGTGTGATCTTTTACAAACTCATAGTAATGATAGTAAAGATATTTTCGGGAAGGTTTTTTTTGCTTCCCTTCCAGTACAGGTTGAAAATTTATTCCGTGCATCCAGTCA
>JAKFEJ010000628.1:0-12284 GCA_036675745.1 Chitinophagaceae bacterium
TCGGTTCGTCACATCCTGGGGCTGGAGAAGGTCCCAAGGGTTCGGCTGTTCGCCGATTAAAGTGGCACGTGAACTGGGTTCAGAACGTCGCAAGACAGTTCGGTCCCTATCTGTGGTGGGCGCAAGTAAATTGAGAGGACATGACCTTAGTACGAGAGGACCGGGTCGTACACACCGCTGGTGTATCAGTTGTGCCGCCAGGTGCAATGCTGAGTAGCTACGTGTGGCCAGGATAAACGCTGAAAGCATCTAAGCGTGAAACCTTCCTTAAGATGAGTTTACTTTTAAGGGCCGTCAAAGACTATGACGTTGATAGGCTACAGGTGTAAAGGTGGTAACATCAAAGCCGAGTAGTACTAATTGCCCGTAAGCTTTAATTTTTTTAAATACTTTTCTAACACTCCCAATATGTAATTTATTACAGCTTTGAGTATCATCTCATCGCTCATATTTTTATGGTGGTTTTGCCGAGGGTGTTCACCTCTTCCCATACCGAACAGAGAAGTTAAGTCCCTCATGGCCCATGGTACTGCACAACAATGCGGGAGAGTAGGTAGCTGCCATATTTATTTAAAAAAGCCTTTCAGATTTATTTCTGAGAGGCTTTCTTGTTTTTAGCCCGGTAAGGAATTATTCTTATTGAATTTATTTATCTTACTGAATATTTTTTTATGGATAACGAAAGCAAAGAATATCATGATGAAAACTTTAGTGATGATCCGGTGGAAAATCTCCGTATTGAGAATGAAATTCTCAAATTAAGAATGCAGGCGGAAAGAGATGCGGTATTTGGGGGCAATATGGAAGATCTGGCGCCAGAAGTGGAAGCAGAGTTTTTAAAAAATGTTCAGGTATTTGAAGATTCCTTTGATAAGGCTAAAGTGATTAGCGTATATGAATGCATTGGCAATCCATCCTTTAAAATGATTGGCGAATTGAAGCCTGAAGAAATAGAGGATGAACTGACAAGGATAACGGAACTGATGCACTCAAAAAATATAATTCTTGATGTGCTGGGCCAGTATGAGCTTTCAGTTATTTATAAATTTATTACCGAAGAGTTATTTCAGAAAGAAATAAGGGACATAAATTTTCCAGGGTATATACATAATTTCATTTACGAAGAATTTTATCCAAATCATGGTATTGATATAGGAAATACAGCGCAGGTATTTTTGAACCACTGGTTTGAAAAGGAATTCAATGAAAACAATACAGAATTCGCTACCGAATTAATGACTGCTGAAGGCAAAATATTTTCAAAGAAGGAAGTGATAACGAAACTTTACAATTGCCTGAGCTGTTATCATCAGTTTTCCAATATTAAATTTAAAGGGTCAGATACGGGCTTTGAATGGGATGATGAAGAAAAAAGAGGAATAGGACATGCTGAAGGTATGTTTAGTTACGATGCTGAAATTGAAAATGGAGAAATCATTCACATAGAAGGGCCTTTCAAATTATACATGTCAAACGATGACGGTAATTGGCGAATTTTTTATTTTGTGTTTCCCGGTTTTACGTGGTAAATAAGATAGTTAGTTAGAAAAAATTTCCATTATCTCGTTCTTCTTTCTTCTTGATACAGGTACTTGTACATCATTGCTTAGCCAGAGTATTCCTTCCTTATCAACTTTCTTTACATGTTCTTTATTGACGAGATAGGATTTGTGTACTCGTATAAACTGGTGATCAGTTAAAATATCTTCATACTCCCTGATCGTTTTCGATACTAATAAAGGCTTTTGATGATCAAAAAAGAATTTGGTATAGTTATTCTGCCCTTCCAGGCAAATGATATTTTTCAACTCAAACAGGAATACGCCTTCCTTTACTGAAATGGCCAGCTTGAACTCCGCCCTGTTTTTTTGCTGCAGGTTATGGATGAGATTATCTACCAGTTGCTTTTGCTGCGGCTGGGGAAATTGGCTTTTTATAATGTGACGATTGATGGCATTTTGCAACTCTACAATATCAATAGGTTTCAAAAGGTAGTCTAATGCACTAAAGCGGATAGCTTTAATGGCGTATTTATCATAAGCTGTAGTGAAGATCACATCAAAATCGGTATTGCCGGCACGATTCAGAAAATCAAATCCATTCATAACCGGCATATCTATATCCAGCATCACCAGCGAAGGGTTATAAAAGGGAAGCAGTTGAAGCGCTTCTTCCGGTGAAGAGCAATACCGGATCTCTTTAGGCATCGCCACATGCTTTTCTATCAGCAATTTTAAAATATTGCCTGCCGCTTCTTCATCATCAACGATCAGTATTTTTAGCATGTTCAAAGGGTTTTGATTGACTGAGTTTTTGTGTATCGAAGGGTAGTTGAATAATAATTTTTGTTCCGGTTGATTGTTGGGCTGAATTCACCATGTCAATGGTCTCAACCCTGGCCCTTATTATGCCCTGCCGGTTTAGCAAACCGATACGTTGTTGTGATAAAGCCATTCCTTTGGATTCAAATTGTTCAATACCCAGTTTTTGTTTTTTAACGACTGCTGCCTTTTCCCTGCCAATACCATTGTCTTCTATTTCTATTATTAAGTGCTGATCGTTTGCACTAAAACGTATCCATAATTTTTTTTCTCCTTCTTTCATTCTTAATCCATGCCACACTGCATTTTCTATGTAAGGCTGTATTAATAAGGTTGGAACCTGTGTCTCATCTGCATCAATCGTTTCGTCTACTTCAATAAAATAAGTGAAGGACTGCCGGAAACGAAGTGATTCCAAAGAGAGATACAAACGAATCATTTCCAGTTCGCTGCTTAAGGATATGAAATTCTTTTCGGAGTTATTCAATACTAAGCGAAGCAGCCTTGAAAATTTAGAAAGATATTCAAAAGCCTCGTCCGTTTTTTCTGTAACAATACACTCCTGTATGGCATTGAGCGAATTAAAAATGAAATGGGGGTTCATTTGTGCACGTAATGCTTTAGCCTCCAACTCGGCCAGTTGCTTTTGTATCTGCAATTTTTTTTTGAGTCTTAGTATGCGGCTTTTATAAAACCAAACAAATCCAATGATGAACACAAAGATGGATGCGATCCTGAATAGCCAGGTTTGCCAAAATGGCTTGTTTACTTTTACGGAAATGGTTTCCGCAGCTGCTATGTAATTAACCCTATCATAGGAGGTCTGAACCTGGAACCTGTAATTACCTGGCCCGAGATTATAGGTAATAGAACGGTTATGCGTAGGCTCCGACCAACCTGTGTCCAGCCCTACCAGTTTAAAACGATAATAGAGGCGCTGATTATTAATGATGTCCGATGCGGCTACCTGGAATATTACTTTTCCCTCTTTATATGCAAACTCTAAAACACTGTCTTTATCGCATCGGAAATAATTTTTACCATCGGTTGTTTTTTCTACAAAAAGTTTAAGAGGGGCGTCGTATTGTTTTATTTCGCCGGGATTAAAATGGATGAGGCCTTTGCCTGTTCCAAAAAATAACTCGCCATCAGGTGACTTGTGTGAGCTTTCAATTCCAAACCCCGAACTGGTAATGCCATTATGCTCATCGAAATAGGTGAGTTTTTTTTGCCAGGGATCGTAGCGGCATAGATTTGAATTATTGGTAAACCAAACAAATCCGCTATCATCGGTTTCCATACTTTCTATCCTCGCATTTTTTAAACCATTGGTTTTATCAATATTGGTAATTTTTCCATTGCTGTCAATAATGCTTAAACCATTCCTGGTTCCGGCATAGATGTTACCCAACTTATCAGCAGCAAGGCAATAAGCCCGGGAGCTTGACAACCCCTTTTGCACATCATATATTTTTAATGCTCCGGAAAAAAAGTTATAGTGATACACACCGCCGTTGGGCGAAACAGCAAACCATACATCATCGCCTTTGGTATGAATATCAATGATCCTTTTACGCAATAGTTTTTGTAGCGGGGGGCGGTCCTTAAAAGTATCGATCGCAAAGTTTTTTGGGTTAATCATAAAAAGCCCTTCTTCTGAGCCTACAAGCATTTGCCCGTTGCCGGCCATGTGGATCAACCGTATCCCTTTTGTCGGCAATTCTTTAGAAAGGTGACGTATCAATTTGTCTTTGTTGTCATAGATCATAATGCCGTCCCCATTAAAGCCTACCCAAAGATTTCCCTGGGCATCTATTTCCGGTGGAGAAGGTATGGATGGGATTGTGGCTATTACTTCTTCAGTTGTAAGATCCCGTAAAATATGACTGATACCGGTTTTCCGGTTCCAACGAAGCACATGGTTGGATGCAGAAATAAATATATTGCCCTGTTTGTCGGATGTAAGGCCGTTTACCGATTCCTGCAACATATTTCCTTTGGCATCTTTAAAAAACTGCAGGGTCTTTAACATGCTGTAATTTACATTGGTAAAGTTGACACCGTTGGGTGAAGTGACTACTACCAAACCAGCATCATTGGTAACAACCATTCGCAACGCATTTGTGCTGATGGAATGGTCGTCAGTAATATCATGACCAAAATTTTCCAGGCTTTCATTTTCAGGATTGAATCGCACCAACCCGTTTCTACGGGTTGTTATGTAAATGCGGCCATCGGAAGCCTTTCTCATCATTGCCACACCCGATTGTATTGTCTTCCCTTTTTTATTTTGGGGTGCGCCGTATTGCTTAATGATCTTTTTTTGTTTTATGTTTATTCTATTCAGCCCCCAGCGTTCATCCGTACCGGCAAGTATTTCATTATCATTCAAACGGCAAATTCCCATTACACGGGGCAGAGGGAAATCAAAAATTATTTTTTGTTCTTTAAAATTGAGCAGCAAAACCCGCTTGCCTCTAAGGCAAAGCAGTAATGAATGATCATCAAACCTGCTCACATCTACTACACCATTATTTTTTAAAACTGTATTCAACCAGGCGTAAGGCTGCCAGCCGTTGATGCCGTCTTTTGATACAAATGCTCCAAAGGGGGTGATAGCAATAATGCCAACGCCTGGCGCTTCAAACACCATACGGTCAATAGATTCAGTAGTGTTATAACCGGGGATGACAATGTGATGGAGCCTGCGGTTTTCATCAGCCATCGCTATTCCGTTGCTGGTTTGGATCCAAATCCTGTTTTTACTGTCGCATTGCAAAGAACCAATAACGTTGGATGGTAGTTGCGGATGTGTTTCCTGGGTAAAATGCTGTACGCTATATCCATCATACATAAATAATCCATCGAGAGAAGCTACCCAGATAAAACCATTTTCATCCAGCGCTGCATGCCAGAAGCTGGAGGCATTCAATCCATCGTTGATGCCCAGTTGCCGAAAAAACAAGTGCTGGGCCTTTAACTGTGTACCTATGCACAGACCTATGGTGGCCAGCAATGCATAAAGGTTATATAGAAATATTTTTCTCAAGTGGTGAGTGCAAAAATATATGACATTCTTTATTGTTTTTTACCATTCCCTCGACCGACAGTACCGTATCCTAAATTAACCTGATTTTTCAAACATTGTTACCTTTTTATTAATCAGCAAAGCCTTTTAATAGATCATAAGTACACCTGCATAATTACCTGTTTGTTGCCTGTGGGTTACCAAATAGCTTCGGGGGGAAATCAAAAGATTACATGCAGGAACATAATATAAAACAAAAAGTAGAACAACTGGCAGCGGTACTAAAAGCGGAAGGCTTATGGAAGAAAACAGAACCGCAATGGGTGAAGGAATACAAAGGAAGTACGGAAATACCGGAAGTTGATTTTTTTGAATGGCTGCAGTTTGTGTACCTGCCCAACCGGATGCTCAACCAGCCTGATCATGTATATGCCACCCACGAAAGTTATATCACCTTACAGGTAAAAAAATATGCAGGCGAAAATATCATGAATGAAAAAATTGTACAGTTGCTGGTGGAGCTGGATGCCCTATAAAAAATTATTTATTGAAAAAATTTTTATAATCAACAATCATTACCATTAAACCTTTTGAAAATGAAAACAATTTCTTTTAAACTGATTCTTTTGTTCATCAGCTTCAGTTGCATTTGTGGCATATGCAGTAAAAACGATGCTCCCGTCAATAATCCGCCGGGTGAACTAAAAAACAATACGGGTTTCTTAACCACCATGGCACCCGGGTCAGATGGACAGTTGGATTCGGCGTGTATCAGAATGGGAGCTTACTGGCTCACCAGTTTTTCTGAAGCGGCTATCACCGGTGGATTTGTGGATAGAGCCGAGGACACATGGCAAGTAGTCAATGATGGTTCTGGCAAATGGTATTTTAAAAATAAGGAGAAAGGGGCCTATCTGAAAATCAGCAACCCTATAACGGGTGGTTATGACGCAGGAACGAGCATTCAACTTTCCGACAGTACCAAATTTATCATTAATAAAGATGATAAGGACCGGTTTTATATTGAATCAGCTTTGCACCGGGGGAATTATCTTATCACTATGGAAGGTCCAACTCCTCCAAGGCATAGAAGCGTTGATTTTAAAACCACGCTAAAACAATTGTGGTATATCAGGCCCTAAGTGAAATAATTATTAGTAAAGATTTTAAAGTATTTTTTATGAACAAAACTTATCTGCTGATCACCAGTTTTCTTCTTGTTTTTATTACTGAGTTAAACGCCCAGCAATCGGGTGTTGCAATCAACACCGATGGCAGCGCACCTGATGCCAATGCTATGCTGGATGTAAAAAGCACAAACAAAGGCTTCTTGTTACCCCGTATGACGCAGTTTCAGCGCTTAGCACTTACACCTGTTAATGGATTATTGGTTTATGAAACTTCTACAAACAGGCTTTACCAATATCAGGATGGTGCCTGGCAATACTTTATTAATAATAGTTTTTGGACAAAAAGTGCCACTCGTGACAGACTGTACAATGGCAATGACAGCATAGGGATAGGGACTTCAACACCCGATGAGAAATTGCATGTAGTTGGGAAAATAAAAGTTTCTGACAGAATAGATGCTGGAGGCATTGTTTCAGCAGCAGGGTTAAGTACTTCAGGAGCTTTATTTGTTAATGGGACTTCATTTACACAAGGATCTTCCATTTTTCAAGGTAACATAACAGGAAATTCAGATGCTGAGATTGGGGGTCTCGTTACTTCTAATACTGGAATGGTCATCAACGATGCAGCAGGTACACTTACTTATAAAAATGCGGGTGTTGACAAAGGATTTGTTCAATTATCCGGGGACGATCTGCGGCTTGGCACATATTCAAGTAATACAGATGGTCGCTTTATCGTACGGGTAGGTGGCTCAAATCGTATGACAGTATACCCAAATGGAAATGTGGGTATTGGTACAACCAGTGAGCCGGCCGCTAAACTTCATGTAGAAGGTATTGCTGCATTTGGTGAAGTTGTTACACAAGAGGTAACTAATCCAACCACTGGTTCCACTAATAATCTCATTCCATTATGTTATGGAAATGTCAACGATGCGGGTAGTTTAATCCGGGGTACCAATAATGTAAGTGTAACTAAAGAATCAAGTTCTGAAGTGAGTTATGGGAGATACTTTCTTATACATTGCCCTGGTATTACGGCGACGAGTATAATCGTTGCTACAATTAATTATGCTTTTTATGCGATAGAGACTGGAAGTTTTTTTATTGGGGCAGTATATGATTCCCCGGGAAAAGCCAAAGTAAGAATATTATCTAATACTAGTAATGGCACTGGTTCTTATTATGGCGCTTTTTCATTTATCATTTACAAATAAAGGATCATTTTAGATTCTAAATTCTGTTCATTATTAAATAGGCTTAATTTTTATAAACTCAACATGAAAAAGATAATTTTACTCTTTTCTATATCCATTTTTTGTCAACAACTTTTTGCTCAGCAGGGAGTAGCTGTTAACATCGACGGCAGCACACCTCATGCCAGCGCCATGCTGGATGTAAAGAGTATTGACAAAGGGATGCTGGTGCCAAGAATGACTACTGCACAGCGAACCGAAATAGCAACTCCATTAAAAGGCTTGTTGGTTTTTGATAATACAACCAGTAGCTTTTGGTTTCATAATGGTACGGCATGGGCAGAATTGAATAGTGGCGGAGCCACAGGCTGGCAATTGCAGGGCAATGCAGGAACAGATCCGAATACAAATTTTATTGGTACAACCGATAGCCAACCGCTGCATTTTAAAGTGGCCAACGGCAAAGCAGGAACCATTTCGGTTGGCAATAGTATCTTAAGTTTTGGAAGGAATGCACTTTCTTCTAATACGACAGGGTTTGCTAATTCTGCTTTCGGCTTTGATGCTTTGTCATTTAATACGATCGGGAATAGGAACACCGGCCTTGGGAATTGGGCATTAAGAGTAAATACTGAAGGGAATGATAATACTGCGCTGGGTAACCAGGTGTTAAATAAAAACACAACCGGCGGTAACAATACCGGCGTTGGCTCGGGTGCACTTTTAAATAACACCACAGGAAGCGCAAATACTGCCATTGGCGAGGCTACTTTAGTAGCTAATACAACAGGCATTAGCAATACTGCCCTGGGAAGCGGTGCACTTGGTAATAATACAACCGGCAATATTAATACTGCAATTGGAACCGCCGCTCTTAGTAACAATACAACCGGGCAGGCCAATGTAGCAACCGGTTATTTTGCCCTTGGCTTTACTACTACTGGCGGTCATAATGTTGCATCCGGTTTCAATTCGCTTCGCAATAATACCAGCGGCGACTACAATGTAGCTGCAGGTTCGTTATCATTGGAAAATAATGCAACCGGTTATTCTAATGTTGCTATCGGCAGAAACGCTTTGAATAAAAATACCGATAGGAGCAACCTCGTGGCTATTGGTGATTCAGCTTTATTTCATAATGGATTGAATGCAATTTCAATCATACATGCAACAGCAAATACGGCTGTGGGTTCCAAAACACTTTTTAATAACACGACTGGGCTTCGTAATACGGCTATTGGATTTGAAGCATTGTATACAAATACAACAGGCGAAAGAAATATAGCTATTGGTGATGGTAGCTTGCGTTTAAATGAAACCGGTGAAGACAATATAGCCGTCGGCAGTCAGGCATTATCTAAAAATACCACCGGTGATAATAACACAGCGGCCGGCTCCAGTGCTTTGCTGAATAATACAACCGGTCGCGATAATACTGCCATGGGATTGGCTGCTTTACGGAATAATACAATCGGTTCGGGAAATGTCGCATCCGGTTTCCGTGCATTATTTAATAATACCACAGGATACTCAAACATAGCTATTGGGAAAAGAGCGCTGGAGACAAATACCGATAGGAGCAACCTGGTGGCTATTGGTGATTCAGCTTTATTTCATAATGGATTGAATGCAACTTCAATCATACATGCAACAGCAAATACGGCTGTGGGTTCCAAAACACTTTTTAATAACACGACTGGACTCCGTAATACGGCTATTGGATTTGAAGCATTGTATACAAATACAATTGGCGAAAGAAATATAGCTATTGGTGATGGCAGTTTGCGTTTAAATGAAATTGGTGAAGATAATATAGCCGTTGGCAGTCAGGCATTATCTAAAAATACCACCGGTGATAATAACATAGCGACCGGCTCCAGTGCTTTGCTGAATAATACAACCGGTCGCGATAATACCGCCATGGGATTGGCTGCTTTACGGAATAATACAAATGGTACAGGAAACGTAGCATCCGGTTTCCGTGCATTATACAACAATGTAAGTGGCTCCTTTAATACCTCTTTGGGCACAGGTGCATTAGAAGCTAACATTGGAGGAAGTTGGAATACAGCAGTGGGTTATAATGCAAATGTTTCAACCGGTACCTTATCTAATGCAACAGCTATTGGATATAATGCAACAGTAAATGCCAGCAATAAAATTCGTTTAGGAAACAGCGCTGTTACCGTTATTGAGGGGCAGGTTGCTTATACCTTTCCATCGGATGGCCGTTTTAAAATCAATGTAACGGAAACGGTAAAGGGAATTGATTTTATAATGAAACTGCGGCCGGTACTGTACAATTTCCAGGCAAAAAAAATGGATGCCTTTATATCAGGGAAAACCGCAGATAATACAAAATTTGTAGGCCTTGATTATTCCGGAATTGAAAACATACGCCAATCCGGGTTTATAGCACAGGAAGTGGAGAAAGCCGCCAAAGAATCCGGTTATGATTTTAATGGCGTGGTTGTGCCCAAAAATGAAAAAGAAACCTACAGCCTGGCCTATTCACAATTTGTGGTGCCATTAGTAAAAGCGGTGCAGGAACAGCAAAAAATTATAGGTGCTATGCAAAAAGAAATAGAAGAACTGAAAAAGAAAATCAAATAAAGCAAGTAAAACGATTTTATGAAAAAAATATTCCTTTTTTTTCTTGCCATTTGCCTGGTACATCTATTGCCGGCGCAGCTATCTATTCAAAATGGCACTTACTGGAAAGTATCCGGCAATACGTATACAGTTCTGAATGATGTTGATTTGGTAAACAATGGCAACCTGATTATGGATGATGGTTTCTTTAAGTTTACCGGCAATAAAAATACTTCAATCAGCGGCAATCAGCTAACAAAGTTCACGGATATTATTCTTGAAAAAGACGTTGTCAATAAAGTGATGCTGCAACGAAATATTAATATTGAAAACCGGTTAACATTTGTTTCCGGATTGTTTGACCTGAACAACTTTGATGTAGCACTTGCCGGTACCGGTTTTCTCGTTGGTGAAAATGAAAACAGCAGGGTAATTGGTGCCAATGGAGGTAAAATAAAAATTGATGTTAACCTGTCCGCACCATCTTCTGCCAACCCCGGCAACCTCGGCGCTATTATTTCTTCATCACAAAACCTCGGTACAGTCATTATTCAACGTGGCCATCAATCGCAAACCAATGGTGCCGGCGGCGGTAATTCCATTTTACGATATTATGATATTATACCTGCTAACAATACAGCATTGAATGCTACACTCCGGTTTCATTATCTCAATGCGGAGCTCAATGGACTGGCTGAAAACAACCTGGTATTATGGAAGAGCATCAACAACACTAACTGGACCAACGAAGGCTATACCAGCCGTGATATGACAACGAACTATGTTGAAAAAACAGGCATCCCGGGTTTTTCAAGATGGACGCTTAGTTCTGTTGGCAATGCGTTACCGGTAACGGGTTTAAAACTATCGGGTCGCTGGCACAACAATGCGTCACAACTGGATTGGGTTACGTTGGCTGAATACAATAACCGGCATTTTACTATTGAAAGAAAATATAACAACGAAAATAATTTTACCGTTGTCGGAGTCAAAAACTCATTGCATGCCGATGGCAATTCGCAGTCACCATCCTCTTACCATTGGATAGACCCTGCTGCTGCTAACAAAGGAAATATATTTTATCGCTTGCATCAGGTAGATTTAGATGGAAAATTTTCCTACTCAAATATCATTACCATCAGGCCTGATGTAGCTGAGTTATTTGTTGAAAAATTGTACCCAACAGCAGGAGTGCAGCAATCTATTTATATGCAAACCGGAAACCTGGATTTGAAACAGGTAGAAATAAGTTTGTATGATATGACGGGCCGGTTGTACATGAAGAAGAAAGTAAACTATGAATCGCAATGGCTGCAATTGCCATTATTGACGGCAGGAGCTTACCAATTGCATATCGTATCCGGTGAATGGAGATATCAGTCAAATTTTATAAAGCAATAAGTTTTTGATGGAGCAGAGTTTTTCAACGTAGAAAAAAGTCTTTCCGCCGGAACCTGGCAATACCAAAGAAAGGTTGGAAAGACTTTTATTTTCTAAAAACAAAGTCTAAATTCATATAATCCTGCATCGGAGGTATTCTTTATGTGACCAAATAATAACCAAAACGGGAAATACATAAATGAGAATTTTAAAGATACTTCCGCTGATAGCTTTCTGGGCCTTAGTCGTTGGCTTATCCCTTTATTTTTTTCATAAGGATGTGTTGCCATTTTTATCCGGCTATCGTAGTAAGAATTTCGGCAACAGCTTTTTTAATAACCAGCTTTGGCTGGTTTTGCATTTAGTGGGCGGTACCATGGCACTGCTATTAGGCCCCACACAGTTCTGGCCCTTCATACGTAATAAGTTTTTGTCCTTTCATCGTCTGGCAGGCAAGGTTTATATGTTCGGCATTTTGCTCATAGGCATCTCCGCCTTTCGCCTCTCTGTGGTAAGTGCCTGTGTGCCCTGCCGCATTTCCATGTTCCTGCTCACCCTTTTTGCAGTATTATCCACCTGGTTTGCCTGGCGGGCCATTAAAGGAAGAAATATAAAAGTGCACCGGCAAATGATG
>JAKFEJ010000092.1:0-12280 GCA_036675745.1 Chitinophagaceae bacterium
GCTCCTTTTTTATCATGATAGCTCAGGTAGGCGCAAACATCCCTGGCTACACCCCAATGGCTCATAGCATCCATACGGTTGGGTGTAAGTCCAATCTCATAGATCCAGTCTTCGTAGGGTTTAAAATAATCAACAGCGGTGGTACCCACCTTTACATATTCAGGCAAAACAAGTATACCGGCATGAGATGTTCCCAAACCAATTTCGTCCTCGGCGCAGATCATACCAAAACTTTCTACACTTCGGATCTTTGCAACCTTCATTGTTAGCGGATCACCGGTTGATGGATAAATAGTAGCGCCAACAGGAGCTACAACCACTTTTTGTCCTGCAGCTACATTGGGAGCGCCACACACAATCTGGAGCGGCTCACCATTCCCAATATTTACTTTGGTTAAAGTCAGTTTATCTGCATTGGGATGTTTTTCGGTGCTTAACACTTCGCCAATAACCAATCCTTTCAACCCGCCTTTTGCTTCTTCATATTTTTCCATACTTTCCACTTCCAATCCTATGGATGTAAGGATGCGGCTCAGCCTTTCGGGTTCAACTATTACAGGCAAATATTCACTTAACCATTTATAAGAGATCGTCATAATGCACTTGCTTCTTTATTGGCTGCGAAGATAAGGAAAGGAGGGAAGTGGTGGGAGAGTTCAAAATAAGTATACCATTACTATTAATTACTATTAATGCTGATAGTCTTTGCTGCTGAAGCATACTTTTTTATTATTAAACAACTAGGTTTCTAAGTTTATGAAGTTCTCACACATTATTCGGATTCGCAAATCTCTCCAATCCCAACTCAAAATTTTTCAATCGTTCAGCTTTATATTTCTCCCAATCAAAATGCCGGAGAAAATCAGCCGCTGCCAGGGCTCCTTTTTTAAGTAGCTCAATTTTTTCTTTATCCTCCATAAAAAAATTAAGCCAGCTATGTTCTTTTACATCTATCAGCTTAACACCAAAATTATATGCCCGGTTTTTGGTAATAAAATCACGATCAAAGTTGAAACGGATAGTAGAAAAAAGTGAAGTCAGGTATTTAAAAAAGGTTCCCTGGGTTCTGTTGGCAGCATCCAGTATGCCATCCTGCAGACGAATGCCAAATGTAGGCATACGAGGTATAGGATAATTTGGATTGTAAAATACATTGATTGGAAAATTAGATAAAGTACCGCCATCAATGAATTGAGCTTTATCAGGAATATTCTTTTTTTCATTCTGCCAGTTCAGATGTTTGTCCCAAAAGGCAAAAGAGCTTTTTTTTCTTATATCGGTGAGACAATAGGTTTCAAAAAAAACTGGGATAGACATACTGGCTCTCACAAAATCTCCGGGATGTGCATCTTCCTGTTTGGCCCAATACAGGTCCCACATATTTGGAAATTCAATCTTTCGTTCTGCGGTAATGTCGCAGGTAATAATGGTTAGCATGGGCATATTCGGAGCGTTGTTGTTGGTACGCCGGATGTCAGGGTTTACTATCAAGCCGGGTGGTACCCGCATAAAATGTTGAGCAAAATGGGCCATGTTGGTAATAGGCCCTTTGGAGGTGTCAGCTTCTATATAGTTAGAAGAAACCATTTTGTTGATCCATTGATGAAAAACTTTTCCTTCATTCAGGCCGTAACCGTTTTTACTAAAGGCTGTAAATTTATTTTTTATAGAAATAAGCCCTGCTATCAATGCAATCAAAATAATACCTGCTGCTGCACCGATCCATTTAGCAATACCCGGAATAAAAAAATTGGCAATAAAACAACCAATCGTTAGTGTGAGTAAAACAATCAACGACCATTTGACAATAGCCATTATTCCTTTGAAGAAATTTTTTTTCAATAAAAGTTTCTGAACAGTAGCCTTTACTTTTTTGGTAAACTTCCAATTGGATTCTTTTCCATCAATCAGTGAAAAAAGATCGAGGCCCAAAAAATCCTCAACGATTTTTTCTACTTTTTCATCTTCTTTGTTGCCGGTGCTGGCTAGCAGCATGGCGTTGATAGAACCGGCACTGGTACCAGCCAGGCTAAAAAAACGAATGCCCATTTTTTCCAGAACATATGTATAACCTACAAGGGCCACACCCAATACGCCACCTCCTTCCTGCACCAGGTCTACATATTGATGACCGGCATTGTCTGTTACGTCAGATACAATCAGTGGTTTGTCTTTAAAATGAAGTTTCAATTCTTCAACAATCGTATTCACTCCGGATTGTTGTAAAAAATCAGCTTTGCTTATGATTGTGGATTGTTTTGCAGACATCGCATAAACTTTACTCTAAGATACGGCCTCATCCGACCTTCTCCCAAGGAGAAGGATAAGAGGATGCGGCCTGCTGAATAGCGAACAGGACCCCGAACGGAGCATCGCAACAAACGATGATAGTAGTAATGCAGCTTGTTACATAAAATTATTTTTTCTTATTAAAGAAGGAAGCTCAGTAAAGACACTCACCATTCACTATTTATGCACGGATGTGCTTATCTTTTGATAATGATCCCGGATATTTTTGGGTAAATTGAAAGTTGACTTTTGGGATTGTCAGCGTGAAACGGTATGTGGATAACCTGCATTCAGGTGGTGAAAATTGGTGAAGAAAGAAAAAGTTTTTTAAATGGGCTTTTGATTGATAATTCAATTCTATATTCGCCGTCTGACTACGGGAAGGAAACATTTGGATAACGGAAAAATAATTTTTTCATAATATAAGGTTGGTGTCTTTATCCTAAAGTCATTGGTAAAAAATCAATGGTTTAACTTTTTTATCGCTATAACCGAACGATGGACCTGACGAACTTAAACAAAGACAGAAAGCAAAAAAGAAGATCTTCGATAGACCTGGGAACAATGGTATATGGCAAGGTTCCGCCACAGGCAAAAGACCTGGAGGAAGCGGTGCTGGGAGCCATTATGCTCGAGAAGAACGCATTTGACACGGTTATAGAAATTTTAAAACCTGAATGCTTTTATGTTGATGCGCATCAGCGTATTTTCAATGCTATGCAAAGCCTGGCCAATAAAAGCCAGCCCATTGATATATTAACGGTAGCTGAAGAATTGCGTAGCCGTGAAGAACTGGAAATGGTAGGCGGACCTTATTACGTTACCAAGCTTACCAATACTGTTGTATCATCTGCCAATATAGATGCTCACGCCAGGATCGTATTACAAAAATTTATACAACGTGAACTGATTCGCATCAGCGGTGAGATCATCGGTGATGCCTATGAAGATTCTACGGATGTATTCGACTTGCTGGATGATGCCGAAAGTAAACTTTTCGAGATCACCAATAATCACCTTAGAAAAGATTATAATTCCATTGATACAGTTCTTGTCAATACGATCAAACGTATTGAAGACCTGCGCCAGCGTAATGAAGACGTAACGGGTGTACCCAGTGGATTTTCAGGATTGGATCGTGTTACTTATGGATGGCAGAATTCAGATCTGATCATCCTTGCTGCACGTCCTGCGGTTGGTAAAACAGCATTTGCACTGAACCTTGCACGCAATGCCGCCATGCACCCAACCAAACCAACCCCTGTTGCGATGTTTTCTTTAGAAATGAGTGCCGGCCAGTTGGTACAGCGTATTCTTTCGGCGGAGAGTGAGATCTGGCTGGAAAAAATTTCCCGCGGTAAAATGGAAGAACATGAGATGAAGCAATTGTATGCAAAAGGTATCCAGCGGTTATCGCAGGCTCCTTTGTTTATTGATGATACACCTGCGCTGAATATTTTTGAGTTGAGAGCAAAATGCCGCAGGCTTAAGAACAAGCATAATATTGGAATGATCATCATCGATTACCTGCAGTTGATGAGTGGTTCAGGTGATGGTCGTAACTCTAATCGTGAGCAGGAGATCAGCAGCATTTCAAGAAACCTGAAAGGATTAGCTAAAGAATTAAATGTTCCCATTATCGCATTGTCGCAGTTGAGCCGTGCGGTGGAGCAACGTGGAGCTAAGGAAGGAAGCCGTGTTCCGCAGTTGAGTGATCTTCGTGAGTCGGGAGCTATTGAGCAGGATGCGGATATGGTAATGTTCCTGTATCGTCCTGAATATTATGATATGAACACAAATGCGGAAGGCGAGAATATAAAAGGGTTGACCGAAGTAAAGATCGCCAAGCATAGAAACGGTACGCTTGAAACCGTTAAGCTAAAAGCATTACTGCATATTCAGAAATTTACTAACTGGGATGAAGATCCATACAGTGGTATTGGCTTGCCATCAGGCGGCTGGCGCCCGGTAGAAGATGGAGGAGGAGGAGAGAAATTGTATATCCAGGCAGGAAGTAAAATGAATGACCGGCCATCGGAGGAAGAAGATCCTTTTTAAAAGCAAAAAATAAAATATCAATTTGTCCGGTTCATTTGAATCGGACATTTTTTATTTTTACATATGGCATTACCTTTTTTTTATACCAGCGATTATGAGCCTTCAAAAAAAGAAATCGTTTTAGATGAAGACACTTCACGTCATATTGTACAGGTATTGAGAATGAAGCAGGGGGAGCAGCTAAACCTTACAGATGGGAAAGGAAATCTATTCACTGCTTCAATTATCAGCGATCATAAAAAACATTGTGTAGTAGAGGTACAAGGGACAAGCCACAGGGAACAAGAGGCAAGAAAAGTTTCAATTGCTATATCGCTTTTAAAAACTGCCAACAGGTTTGAATGGTTTCTGGAAAAGGCAACGGAGATAGGAGTAAATGAAATTATTCCATTGATATGTGAAAGAACGGAAAAAGAGAAATTCAGACATGACAGGGTGCAAAACATTTTGATCAGTGCAATGTTACAATCTCAGCAATGCTGGTTGCCGGTATTGCACGAACCAATAGCCTATGAATTGCTTTTCCGCCAGGAAGAAGTGGCGAATACCTCGCAGAAATTTATCGCTCATTGCATAGAGAAAGAAAAAAGAAATCTCGCTGATCTTGTCAATGATTCCCTCCCTTCACAGATCATACTGATTGGGCCTGAAGGTGATTTTACGAAGGAAGAAATAGATTTTGCAATTGCAAATCATTTCGACGCTGTAGCATTAGGAGAAACAAGATTGCGGGCAGAAACAGCCGGTATAGTTGCAGCTACTATTTTAAAAAGTTTATAGTCTGTAGTTTTTGCTTCGTTCCTCGTAATGACAGGTTTGTCGTTAAGAAGATCGAATCAGGGTTATTGATTTGTATCACCTTGTATAAGCATAAAACAAAAAAGTACAAACTTTTTATAAGAACAAAACATGAATTATCGAATACGAGCGCATCAAGCCAAAAAGTATTTACAATCCGCGGTAGCAACCATAAACTACAAACAAAAAATCACAAACTATTTAGCCTGGTCTGAATAGTTTTCTTTATCTGTTAATAACGGATCATTTAATTCTACTACCCTGTTTTTAGCTTGTCTTTTCCGCATGACCATGTTCAGCAATTCAACCAAAAATGAAAAAGCCATACCGAAATAAATATAATTTTTCAGGTGTAACTGTTCGGCGGCTTCTGCATTCCACCCTTCTACTACAAGGCTTAACCCGATCATTACCAAAAAAGAAAGAGCAAGCATTTTCAACGTAGGATGTTTATGAATGAATGCTGAAATTTTTGGGCTGAATGTAAACATGATAAACATAGCGATCACCACGGCAGCGATCATGATCTCTACATGTTTGGCCGTGCCACCTGCTGTAATGATGCTATCAAAAGAAAAGACGGCATCAATCAACATGATCTGAAATATAGCCTGGCTAAAGGATAATGGTTTTTTATTAGCGGCATTAGCATTAGGATCTTCGCCTTCCAGTTTATGATGGATCTCCATCACCGATTTATAAATAAGAAAAAGACCTCCGGCAAGCATTACGAGGCTGGCCAGGTCAAATCCTTTGCCTGCAATCGTGAAAACAGATTTCCCTTTTTGGGATAACAACCAGCCCAATGCAAGTAAAAGCAAGCTGCGGGAGATAATACCGGTGATCATCCATATACGCCGGGCCAGTTTCTGCGCTTTGGCGGTGGGCAACCGGTTCATGATTATACTCACGAAGATCACGTTGTCAATACCCAATACTACTTCCAGTACAACAAGAATCAAAAAACTGATAATACTTTCACTCGTAAATAAATGTTCCATTCTTAAAATTGAGTTGCAAATTTATACTAATGATTGACAAATTCGTTTTACAATAGCAGGCCCTTCATAAATAAATCCTGTCCATACCTGTACTAATGAGCTGCCGGAATTCAGTTTTTCTTTTGCATCTTCCGCGGTGAATATGCCGCCTGAGGCAATAACAGGAACTTCGCCTTTCGTTCGTTGATAAATATAATTTACAATACTGGTTGATCTTTCTTTTACAGGCAGACCGCTTAATCCACCGGCTCCTATCTTTTCAATTTCTTCTTTAGGAGTGATCAATCCATTACGGCTGATCGTTGTATTGCTGCAAACCAGTCCATCCAATTGTATATCCATGGCCAGGTCAACTACATCATCAATTTGTTCCTGTGTAAGATCGGGAGCAATTTTTAAAAGGATAGGTTTGGATATGGCTTTGCCGTTATTGATCATTTGCAGGTGTCGTAAAATTTTGCGCAGCGATTCTTTTTCCTGCAATTCACGAAGGCCGGGAGTATTGGGGCTGCTGACATTCACGACAAAGTAATCTACATAATGATGAAGTTCTTTAAAACAGATCTCGTAATCCCTCCAGGCATCTTCATTGGGAGTGTTTTTATTTTTGCCAATGTTCCCACCGATGATGAGCCGGTAGCCTGTTGCCTGTTGTTTGTTGCCAGTTGCCCATTGTTTCAGTCGTTCAGCTATTACCTGTACGCCGTCATTATTAAACCCCATACGGTTGATGAGGGCTTTGTCGGCGGGCAAACGAAATAACCTTGGCTTATCATTACCAGCCTGGGGCAGGGGAGTTACTGTCCCGATCTCTACAAATCCAAAACCTAATGTTTCCAGCTCACGCAGGTATTTGGCATTTTTATCAAACCCGGCTCCAAGGCCAACCGGGTTTTTGAACTCTAATCTGAACAGAGTGGTTCTTAACCGCGAATCTTTTATAGAAAAATTAAGGGCTATCAGTTTACGGATAAAACCTATACTGCATAAAGCTTTCATACAGTTCATAGAGAAATAATGTGCCCATTCCGGGGGAAACCAAAAAAGAATATTGCGAACGAAACGATACATGGATTTATAACATTTACTTATAGTCAGCCAATCTTTTCAACACTTCTTTATTAAACAAACGATCCATAAGGGGATCTTCTTCCTTTAAGTTCACAAAGCACCATTGTTCAGCATATTGATCTTTTACAGCTACCATAGGAGAGGTTATTTGTATTTTTAAAGATCCTGTGACTGGATCAATGCTTACCTTATCTTCTCCATATTGGCTTCCCAAGCCGGATACCATAAGGTCATTATTTTCGGCTTTTTCTTCAACTGACAGGCTATCTCCTTCCGGGTATTTAATAAGCATTAGCATATTAAAGGAATAGATCACTTTGGCGTACGAACCATTCTCAAGTTTGAAAACCGGGTAAATTGAGTCAATCTGGAGTGAATCAAGCTTTATACTCATTTGTTTATTTTCAAAAGTATTTTGCAATAACTC
Organism: Chitinophagaceae bacterium; assembly: GCA_036675745.1. Lineage (GTDB taxonomy): Bacteria > Bacteroidota > Bacteroidia > Chitinophagales > Chitinophagaceae > Terrimonas_B. Next base: position 7,645 of record JAKFEJ010000092.1, read on the forward strand.
AAACATTTGTTCCCGGGGTACAATCGTAAACAGTTTTGCATAAGTATAGTCCAGCACTTTGTTAAGCTCCAACTGTTCGTTTGCCTGCATAAATTCGGCCAGTCTGCGTTCCAGGGAAGCATCTTTTTGGGCTAATAGCGTAATAGAGACGAGGAAGCACCAGAGTAAAACGGGGATTTTTTTCATAATAGTTTAATTCAAAAAGAGCCTTTGAGGGTCGGTATTAAAAAATTTTTGGGGCAAAGATATATCTGTTAATTTTGAAATAGAAAGTTGCATAAACAACCAAATGGATTTTGATTTGTTATTTATGATTGGGCGCCTGTAAAATGAAAAATTGCCCGATCTTAAGAACATAAACGACAAACAGTAAACAATAAACTCTTTAGCTATGCAAGAAGCATACATTGTAGCCGGTTACAGAACTGCCGTTGGCAAAGCCAAGCGTGGTGGTTTCCGTTTTTATCGCCCCGATGACCTGGCGGTAGAAGTTATTAAAGGAGTGATGGCGTCAGTTCCGCAACTGGAAGCAAGCAGGGTAGATGATGTGATAGTAGGTAATGCCGTACCTGAAGCAGAACAAGGTCTGCAGTTTGGCCGGATCATTTCTGCAAGAGCTTTAGGTTTTGATGTGCCGGGTGTAACCGTCAATCGTTATTGTGCATCGGGCCTGGAAACGATTGCCATAGCAACTGCAAAGATCAGGACTGGTCTTGCAGACTGTATCATTGCAGGTGGCACTGAAAGCATGAGCCTTGTGCCAACAGCCGGATGGAAAACTGTTCCTGCTTATTCTATTGCCAAAGAAGATCCGGACTATTACCTGAGCATGGGATTGACTGCAGAAGCAGTAGCGAAAGATTATAAAGTGAGCCGTGAAGACCAGGATGAATTTTCTTACAACTCTCATCAGAAAGCAATAGCTGCTATACAAAATGGTTATTTCAAAAGCGGTATTCTTCCAATCAATGTTGAAGAAATTTATCTGGATACAAAAGGTAAGAAGCAAAAAAGAAATTATGTGGTGGATACTGATGAAGGGCCCCGTGCTGATACTTCAGTAGAAGTATTGTCAAAATTAAAACCAGTATTTGCCGCAAATGGTGTGGTAACAGCCGGTAATTCTTCACAGACTTCTGATGGGGCAGCGTTTGTAATAGTGATGGGCGAAAAAATGATGAATGAATTAGGACTGAAGCCTATTGGCCGGTTAGTAGCTTGTGCATCTGCTGGTGTACCGCCCCGTGTAATGGGGATCGGCCCTATAGCGGCTATACCCAAAGCGTTAAAACAAGTGGGAATGAGCTTGAATGATATAGATCTTATAGAACTGAACGAGGCATTTGCATCGCAGTCGTTAGCTGTTATCCGCGAAGTAGGTTTGGACCCCGCTAAAGTAAATATCAATGGTGGCGCTATTGCATTGGGTCACCCATTGGGCTGCACCGGCGCCAAGCTAACGATCCAGGTTTTGAATGATATGAAGCGTTTGAATAAAAAATATGGAATGGTGACGGCTTGTGTAGGTGGGGGGCAAGGTATTGCGGGGGTGATAGAGAATCTTTAAAAAGAATGAACAAAATTTTATAACCCTTGCCAATTGGTGAGGGTTTTTTGTTGCGCCGGGTAGTAATAAAAATTAATGGATAGGGTAACTTTTATAATTTTAGAAAATGGAAATTACTTTTAACACCCCGGCTTTATTATTCCCTGCCATCAGTTTATTGTTGCTGGCTTATACCAACCGGTATCTGGCATTAGCCAACCTGATCCGAAAACTGCATGATGAATATATGCGTGGCGAAAAGAACCATCTTCTTTTAAAACAAATAAGAATACTGCGTCAGCGGATCAACCTGGTAAGGTACATGCAGGGCCTGGGTGTATTTAGTTTTTTATGTTGTGTAATAACCATGTATGGTGTGTACCAGCAATGGGTTGTATTGATAAAATACGTTTTTGCTTTAAGCCTGATAAGCCTGCTGGCATCCCTGATCATTTCCATCATCGAAATTTCAAAAAGCACTCATGCCCTGGAACTGGAATTAAGTGATATGGAAGACCTGGAAAAATCAAACTTTTTTACTGATCTGTGGAAAGGGCCGGGGAAAGAAAAAATGGATTAGAATTTTTTTGCGATCCTTAATAAATGATGCCAGTTGCCGCCATTATAAACTTCTTCCAACCCTTTCTGTTTCATTAATTGTATAGCCTTATTACTCCTGTCGCCGGATGTACAACAAAAAATAACCGGCCTGTTCATCGCTTTTATTCTTTCTGAATTGATAGGGATGCGATCAACGGGAATGTTGATGGAGCCAGGAATTTTCCCCCGGTCAAATTCACTTGCTGATCTTACATCAATGATCACAGCACCCCTGAATAAGGCGTCTTTGATCTTGCCATTACCAAAACCAAGTAAGGAAAAAAATGACATCGGATAACTTTAGGCAGTCAATACTTTTGTTTTTCTTTCGCCGATCTGCTGGCGCCACATCGCATAGTACAATCCCTTTTCTTCCAGCAAACTTTCATGCGAACCCGTTTCTATAACATCACCTTTTTCCAGAACAAAGATCCTGTCGGCATGCATAATGGTGGATAGCCGGTGTGCAATCAGGATTGTGATCTGATTGCCTTCTCTTGAAATATCACGGATCGTATCGGTGATCTCTTCTTCCGTTAAGGAATCAAGAGCGGAAGTAGCTTCGTCAAATAATAATAAATTGGGTTTGCGAAGCAAGGCCCTTGCAATAGATAGTCTCTGCTTTTCACCACCCGATAACTTCAGCCCTCCTTCACCAATGGTTGTTTCCAATCCTTTTTCCGCTCTTTCAAGCAGGTTTTGGCAGGCAGCTTTGTTTAATGCGTTTAACACATCCATTTCCGTTGCTCCAGGATTTACAAATAGCAGGTTTTCTTTAATGGTGCCTGAAAAAAGTTGTGTATCCTGTGTTACAAAACCGATCTGTTTACGCAGGTCATCAAAATTGATCTCGGTTTCATCCAGATTATTGTAAAGTATTTTCCCATGCTGCGGACGATACAAGCCTACCAGTAATTTCATCAATGTGGTTTTTCCAGACCCTGAAGGCCCAACAAATGCAATCGTTTCTCCTCTTCTTACTTTAAAACTGATATTATTGATAGCGCTTTGCTGGGCCGATTGATGTTTAAAACCAACATGAGTGAATTCAAGTGTTTCAATTTTTCCCAGGTGTTTGGGATGGGATGCCTGGGGCTCTGGTTTTTTCTGCATCAAATTCTGGAAATTATTGAGCGAAGCTTCTGCTTCACGATAAGAAAGAATAATATTTCCTATTTCCTGCAAAGGCCCGAATACAAAGAAAGAAAAGATCTGCATCGTTACGATTTCCCCGGGCTGTAATTGTCCTTTAAAAACAAGCCACATCAGCATAAATAATATTACCTGTCTTAATGTATTAACAAACGTGCCCTGGACAAAACTGATACTCCGGATACGTTTTACTTTCGTCAGCTCAAGTCCAAGGATCTTAAATGTATTCTTATTCAACCTGCCCACTTCCTGCTGCGTCAGACCAAGACTTTTTACCAGTTCTATATTACGCAATGATTCAGTCGTAGCTCCCGCCAACGACGTAGTTTGTGACACAATATTTTTTTGAATGATCTTTACTTTTTTACTTAGTAAATTGGAAATGATGGTAAGCAGGAATATACCTCCAAAGTAAATGATCGGGAGGCTCCAGTGTTTGGTTACAGCATATACGGCAACGAAAATGATCCCGATTATGACCGGGAATAAAACATTAATAAATGTTGAAATAAACTTTTCTGTATCGATCCTTACTTTCTGTAAGATGCCTAATGTTTCACCGCTGCGCTGATCTTCAAAATCATGATAGGGTAATTTCATGGCATGTTGTAAGCCGTCTGTAAAAATGGTGGCGCCAAATTTTTGCGTGATCAGGTTTAAAAAATAATCCTGGAAGGCTTTAGCAATACGGCTGATCATGGCCACAGTGATCGAAGCAAGCAGCAGCCAAACGATCCCATATAATTTTTGTTCAACAGGTTTCCCGCTAAGATTTATCGTGACCGTTTGTTGGGTATAAAGAAATTCATTCCAGGAAAAATTCGTTATGGCTTGGTGATAACTGGCAAGGTTTACCAGTTTACCAAAAATGATCGGGTCAACAAGCGAGAATCCAATATTAATGGCGGCCAATGTCAGTACAAGGGCTACCAGCCATTTATATGGTTTCAGGTAATGGAATAATATTTTCATAAAAAAGAATGCGGGTTGGTAAAAGAGTATCAACAATCAAACATCGTACAAGTTCGCAAAAAATGACAACATAGCAGAAAGAGGTCCGAGTTCGGAAGCCGGAGGTCGGAACGTGAAAAGTGAAAGATGAAAAGCCGGTCAGAACTTCGAAATTACAATGAGTGGTCGGATTTCTGACTTCAGACCTCTGACATCCGACCTCTCTCATCCCGCCCATCCTTCCCTGTCCAGGCTGCGATATTGGATGGCTTCGGCAAGGTGTTCAGGTTTTATATCAGCGCTTTGCGATAAGTCGGCAATAGTTCTTGATACTTTTAAAATACGATCATAAGCACGAGCGGATAAATTCAATTTTTCCATAGCTGC
>JAKFEJ010000689.1:0-1711 GCA_036675745.1 Chitinophagaceae bacterium
ATTGAATTTGCCCGCATTTGAGCAGGAAATACTGGCCCGGTGGACTGAAGGCCAGGCTTTTGAAAAAAGTGTGTCATTAAGGGAAGGAGCAACACCTTTTGTTTTTTATGAAGGCCCGCCCAGTGCGAATGGTATGCCCGGTATTCACCACGTTATTTCAAGAACATTAAAGGATCTGGTATGCCGTTACAAAACCATGAAAGGCTTCCAGGTAAAACGCAAAGGCGGTTGGGATACTCATGGTTTACCCATTGAATTAGGCGTAGAAAAGGAATTAGGGATCACCAAAGAAGACATTGGAAAGAAAATTTCTGTAGAAGAGTATAATCAGAAATGCCGTGAAGCGGTATTACGTTATAAAGACAAATGGGATGAGATCACCCGTAAGATGGGTTACTGGGTTGACCTCAATGATCCTTATATTACTTTTAAAAATGAATACATTGAAACACTCTGGTGGTTATTGAGTGAATTGTATAAAAAAGGATTGTTGTATGAAAGCGTAAGTATACAACCTTATTCACCTGCGGCGGGTACGGGTTTGAGTTCGCATGAATTGAATCAGCCCGGGACGTATAAGGATGTGAAGGATACGAGTTGCATAGCTATGTTTAAAGCAATTCGAAATGAAAAAAGCGAATTTTTGTTTGAGGCATTAAAGAACCAAGTAAATGCTGGCTCAGATGAAATTTTCTTTATGGCTTGGACTACAACACCATGGACCTTGCCATCAAACCTTGGATTAACAGTTGGACCAAATATTACGTACCAACTTGTGAAAACGAAAAATCAGTATACGGGAGAAACTATTAATGTTATACTTACTAAAGACAGATTTACCTCCTACTTTTTTTCAGACGAACCTGGTAATGTAGGTTGGGCTACTAATCCACAAGGCGATACGTTGGAAGGTCCAATAACTGTCATGAATAAAATACGGGTGTTTGAAGTTCTTGCTGAATTCAAAGGCTCGCAAGTCGAAGGTTGTGAATATGAACAACTTCTTCCTTACGAAGCCAATTCATTAGCAGCAATTCAAGAAATAACACCCGGTGCAAGACCTTTCCGCGTATTAGTTGACAGTTTTGTAACCACCGAAGATGGTACCGGTATTGTTCATACAGCTCCCGCTTTTGGTGCAGATGACTATAAAGTAGGTAAGAAATATGGAATAGGCATCCTTACGATGGTTGACAAGCAAGGAAAATTTGTAGATGGTCTTGGTGAATTCAGCAACCGTTATGTAAAAAATTATAAAGACGATCCCAACTATATTGACGTAAATGTTGATATAGCGGTGAAATTAAAAAAAGAGAACCGTGCTTTTAAAGTAGAAAAATACGAACACAATTACCCGCATTGCTGGAGAACCGATAAACCGATTCTATACTATCCCTTAGATGCATGGTTTATTAAAACAACGGCTATAAAAGACAGGATGGTTGAATTGAATAAGACCATCAACTGGAAACCCAAATCAACCGGTGAAGGAAGATTTGGCAACTGGCTGGAAAATATGGTGGACTGGAACCTGAGCCGTAGCCGTTTTTGGGGAACACCGTTACCAATCTGGAGAACAGAAGAAGGCGATGAAGAAATCTGTATTGGTTCCATTGAAGAATTGAATGAAGGAATTCGCAGAGCAAATGAAGTTTTAGGAGGCGATGTCAACAAACATTATTTGCATGAAGGCATTCTTGACCTGCATAAA
>JAKFEJ010000205.1:0-1707 GCA_036675745.1 Chitinophagaceae bacterium
GACTTGGATTATGAAATAAAACGAAAAAACATTATTAACAGCTCACCCTGGCGAAGCGAAGTATATGGGGTATACAGTTTCGGATATGGCAGATGAAATTTCTGATTATGTTTTTAATGAAAACATATTTTCACTTTAATGAACAACTTCTATACAAACAACCCCAGGCTGAAAGAATAGTCATTTCTTAATAAACTTTATAACTCCTTCGTCGCTTTTAACAAAATAAACTCCCGGGACGTATGAACCGATGTTTATAGCCTGGCTACCATTGATCAAAAGTAGGTGCTTAATGGTTTGGCCTGTAGTATTTGTGATGATAACTTCTTGTTTTTTGCTACTGACAACAGTAATGAATTCAGTTGCCGGGTTAGGAAATACAGCCAACTTTATACCCGCAGCATTATTATTAATGCGGGCAATGTTACTATATTTATACTTACCATCTATATCCACCATCTTTAACCGGTAATAATAAGTAGCCGGAATGTTTAAAATAATGTCTGTAAAACTATAATGGTTCCTACCACTGCCTGCAGCCGGTACAGAACCTGCCGGTTCAAATAAAACACCATCTGTACTTCTTTCTATTACAAACTGCGAAGTGTTTATTTCATCCTCGCTATGCCAGGCTAACTTTATTTGACCATCCCCTATATTTTGTGCTGCAAAAGAAACCAATGTCAACGGCAAGGCAGATGAATATCGGGCTTGTATATATAACCGCTTTACCGTGCCACCGCAAGGATCACCGAATACAACATTTGTCGCACCGATAGTGGCAGAATTCTGACCAATAAAAGTTGATTCGCAAATACTCAGGCTGCTTGCAGCATGACAACTACCTAATGTAAAACTTCCACAGGTTCCGTCCGGTGTGCCATAGCTGGCAAATTCAATACTTGTAAACGTATTGTTCGGGGGAGCCGTAAGGGTAATGCTCCCATTTTCATTTGCAGTGCCACATATAACCTGGGCATTGGAAGTAACTGAAATGATAAATAGTAAAATAGTAAGGGTCTTTTGCACGAGCAAGCTTTATAACTTATATATTAATATATATATATGCGAACGAAAGTAATGTTTTTTATTTATTGTCAATGCTATGCAGCCAAAGATTAATATTATGAAATTATCTTTTCGTTAGTGCGTGGTCTCCACTACTTCAACAATGAAGGCTCATAATTTTTCACTTCCGCTGTTTCATAAAATGAAGCGCTGCTATGCTTATATCCGGTATAATCTTTTACAAGTTGCCATTTACCACTAACAGAGTTAAGATGCATATATTTAAACTTCTGATTAAAAAACTTTTCGTTGTAAATACCTTTCGCATCAAAAGAGTCAGAAAATACTTTTTGTAGTTGCCCTTTTCGTTTTTCTCTTACTGTTAACCCGTTTATAAGATAATCTAATATGTCTTTCCGGTTCAATTGTTCCAACCTTTTGATTATTTCATAGGCCATAAACCGTTTGGCATTGCCAATACTTTTATTGAGATCAAATCCCGGGTTTGGAAAATAAAGTATTGTATGTACACGATTGGGCATGATCACATAGGCTATAGTTCCGTAACCCTGTTGCCCGCTGCCGTGGTTCGTGTCTCACGAACCATCAACTTTAAAACACCTCCCACAAATCTTTCAAAAAAGAAAAATTCTTTTCATTTAATTCGTAATACTTCGCCGATGAATACTTGTAATCACA
>JAKFEJ010000277.1:0-1700 GCA_036675745.1 Chitinophagaceae bacterium
AGATGGGGAATAACGGTGTGATCTTTTACAAACTCATAGTAATGATAGTAAAGATATTTTCGGGAAGGTTTTTTTTGCTTCCCTTCCAGTACAGGTTGAAAATTTATTCCGTGCATCCAGTCAGGGACGCTGCTGCCTGCGATATTCAGGATCGTAGGGGCGAAATCAATATTCTGCACCATCGCATTACTTACAGCATTTGGCTTTATATGCCCGGGCCATTTCACCAGCAAAGGCGTTTGCATGGATACGTCATAAGCAAAGCGTTTATCAAACCATCCATTTTCTCCTAAATAAAAACCCTGGTCGCTGGTGTACATAACTGCCGTGGACGCAGCAAGTTTTTTTTCATCAAGATAATTTAATATTCTGCCTACACTTTCATCAACGGAAGCAATGCAGGCCAGGTAATCCTGCATATACCACTGGTATTTATATTTTAATAACTCTTTGCCGCTTAATTTTTTTTCCCTGATCAGTTTTCCTCGTTCTGCATAGATCTCTTCAAAGCGGTTCCGCTGTTCAGCCGGAACTCTTTTCATGATGGCCTTATAATAGGTTATCTGTTCATTTGAAGGTTTCAGTTCCGGAATGTCCATGAGGTATTGTGGATCTACTTTCAGATCGCTGCACAATTGCATATCAGGCAAAATACTCATGGTTTGTATAGCCCATGCACTTCCATGCCCGGCGGTATCAGTGTATAGTGTTGATGGCTCAGGAAAAGTTTTTATATGATATTGTTCCAAATATTTTAATGCAGGAAAAAAATACCGGTGCGGAGCTTTATGATGAAAAAATAAAGCAAACGGTTTTTTCATATCACGGTTATCCAGCCAATTGATGGCATCATCGGTCAGGACATCGGTAGCATATCCCGGTTCTGTAATAGTATCACCATCCATTTCAATGATGCGGGTATTAAAGTATTGTCCCATTCCCGGCAATATTTTCCAATAGTCAAATCCGGTGGGATAAGAATGTAAATGCCATTTGCCTATTAATGCGGTTTGATAGCCCGACTGTTGCAGCAATTTTGACAAAGTAATTTTTGAAGAATCAAACCGGGTTCTATTATCCTTTACGCCATTTTTATGCGAATGCTGCCCTGTCAATAATGTGGCCCTTGCCGGTGCACAGATAGAGTTTCCTACGAATGCCTTATTGAATTTCATTCCTTCTTTCGCCAGCCTGTCGATATTGGGAGTTTGAATAAATTGTTTGTTATAAGCACTGATAGCATCATTATCATGGTCATCACTCATGATATAAATGATATTAGGCCGTTGCTGTGCCAAACAATTTATAGAAAACAACAACAGAATGACAAGTATCCGCATGATATGATGATTAAAAAAACAAGGTACACGTTTTGAATGATTGTACTTTTGAAACAACAAATATAAGTGTATGGAATTTGGAAGAGTAGATGAAAACGAATTGGCGAATATTGATTTCTCATTGCCGGAAGAGCCTGCTTTTAATAAGGAAATATTGAAAGGTAAACCTGCCATGAACCAAAAAGTATATTTAGGTTGCGCCAAATGGGGAAGAGAGGAATGGATAGGAAAGATATACCCGCTTAAAACAAAAGAAAAAGATTTTTTACAGCATTATGTGCAGCATTATAACTCTATTGAATTAAATGCAACGCATTATAAGATTTATGGTGAACCTGGTATACGTAAATGGGCGGAGAA
>JAKFEJ010000547.1:0-1698 GCA_036675745.1 Chitinophagaceae bacterium
TCGTTATTCGGTTCGTAGCCCGAATGAAAATATTCAATTTCCACACTGTCCCTTAGCAGCAAACTAAAATCAGTAATATCTACCTGCCATTGAAACCCCCAGGTTTTTGCAAAAGCCCCGCCATAAGGTGTAAGCATATGGCCGATCTCATGGTCCATAGAGGGAGCATTTACGCCACCTTTGCGACGGATATAAATATGATCAAGATAATCCCAGTCGGCGCAGCGCATGCTGTCAGGACATCCAAAGATGATATTCAGATTGATCTTTCTTACCGGAGTTTTGGAAGAAGGAAATACAACCCAGCTTTTGTATGACTTGCCACCCGTTGATGGATCGGTTACTACAGTTACTTCTTTATGCGACGTAATATGCAAAGTATCAGCCCCCAGCAAAAAAGTCGTTGAAATAGAAAAGAGAAAAATCAGCAAGCAGGTTTTTCGCATCGTACAAACATTTTTAAATAGTTATGCAAATTATCCTTTCATCATGATAATAATACAGTTCCCTGCTCTCTAAACCATTTTACGCAATCGTTTTACCTGGCCTATTTAATAGCTACCGGGTCAAAATTATCTTGTTATGATGCAATATTAACTACTCAAAAAACCGATAAGCACTTAAAATTTATTTAACTTACCAGACAAATTTTTCCTGCTTCATGAAAGGACGATTAGTTGCTTGCATAATCCTGATAATTGCTGTTGTAATCGGCGCAGTTTCCTGCTTTAGAAATAAAGGCAATGATGATACTGTGATACCAAAAACCGTTAGCTACAATTTTCATATCCGGCCTATTCTTTCCGATAAATGTTTTAAATGCCATGGCCCCGATGCTAATAAAAGAGAAGCGGGATTGCGATTGGACATAGCCGATAGTGCATTTGCACCGTTGAAAGAAACAAAAGGAGCGTTTGCTTTAGTAGCAGGCAAGCCGGAAGAATCAGAATTGTTTAAACGGATTATTTCCACCGATTCATCTTATATGATGCCATTGCCGGAAGCGCATCTTGGCGCATTGAATGACTACGAAATAAAATTATTCAAAAAATGGATACAACAGGGGGCTAAATATGAATCTCACTGGGCATTTATAGCTCCCGTAAAATCTCCACTTCCCGATGTAAGCGATAAGGACTGGGTTAAAAATGAGATCGATTATTTTACCTATGATAAAATAAAGGCGAAAGGTTTGCAGCCGAATGAAGAAGCTGACAAAGAACGTTTGCTAAAAAGAATATGTTTAGACATTACAGGCCTGCCGCCATCTATCCAAATGATGGATAAATTTCTCGCCGACAAATCTGCAAATGCTTATGAGAAAATGGTGGATGCTTTATTAAAAACACCACAGTATGGCGAAAAGATGGCAGTGCATTGGATGGATGTGGCCCGTTATGCAGACAGCTATGGTTACCAGGATGATAATATAAGGACGCAATGGCCCTGGCGTGATTGGGTCATTCATGCTTTCAATAAAAATATTCCTTATGATAAATTCCTGACCTGGCAGATAGCCGGTGATATGTTGCCCGATGCCAATAAAGAAGAAATACTGGCAACAGGATTTTTCCGCAATCATAAATACACAGAAGAAGGCGGCGTAATAGAAGAAGAATACCGGATTGAATATTTATTGGATAAAACAAAAACATTCAGCAAGGGTATATTGGGCATCACGGTCGAATGTGCCCAATG
>JAKFEJ010000383.1:0-1693 GCA_036675745.1 Chitinophagaceae bacterium
GCTATTTCCAGTGAATTAATATCTGCGCTATAGCTATCGTTGATGACCAGGCAATGATTAATGGCCTTCTTTAACTCCAGCCGCATATTTACAGGCTGTAGTTGTTTCATTTTTTTTGCAATGATATCATGGCTGATATCCAACTGCAATAAAATTAAATAACAAATGATGGCATTTTCTACAGACGCATCATCAATAAAAGGAATGACCAGTTCTTTTTCAGCGGAACCGGGGCAGACAGTAATAATTGTATGCCCTTCTTTTTTTTCAATATGCTTTACAACAAGCGCATTATCCGGAGAAGAGCCCCAGGTCAATACTTCCGGCGCACTTTCAAAAGAGGCGATCGTTTCTTTATATTTTTCAATATCTTTCTCCCTGGCAATTACCAGCTGGCAATGAACGAAAAGTTTTAGCTTCTCTGCTAATTTTTGCGATTGATCAATGAACCCTTCGCTATGCGCCTCGCCAATATTGGTTAGTACTCCAATCGTTGGCTGAATAATCCTTTCCAGTTTTTCCATTTCACCGGGTTGCGAAATACCAGCTTCAAAAATACCGAGAGTATGATGCTCATCCATTTGCCATACACTAAGTGGAACGCCGATCTGCGAGTTATAACTTTTAGGGCTGCGAACAATAACAAATTCTTCATGTAACAGCTGGTACAACCATTCTTTTACAATTGTCTTACCATTACTTCCGGTAATGCCAATAACAGGGATTGTGCCTGGCCGTGACAAATTATTAAAACGATTACGATGATGAATAGTTAATTGCTGCAAAGCTTTTAAGGTATCATCGACAATAATAAACACGGCTTCAGGATAGGCGGATTCATTCTGTTTTTCACTAACAACAAAACTGCGAACTCCTTTTTTATATAATTCAGGAATAAACTGGTGCCCATCTCTTCTTGGCCCTTTCAATGCGAAATATAAAGAATTGAGCGGGGAGTAAACTTTCCGGCTGTCAAGCAACAGGTGTTCGATTGTTCTGTCGGCAACAACGGCAGCCGGGTCCATAATACCGGCAATATGGATCAATGAATATTTCACTTCATAAACAGGTTATTTGTGAAAAGAAGATTCCGGAACAGCAGGTTTTGCTTCGGTTGATCAAATATCAATATACCCCGTTTTCTTTTACGTCAGCGGGCAATCCTTTTTTATTTATAAAAATAGAATAGAAAATAGAACCCGCTATACAAACCATGATAATGCCTAATGAGATAAATACCTGTGTTGTTTTGTCTACCCATTGATTGACCCACTGTTCCGCCAACATTTTTAGACCAATAAATACAAGTACAATGGCAATACCCTGCTGCAGGTAATCAAACTTGCTGACCGCACCACGCAACAGGAAGAAAAGAGAACGCAAACCTAATACAGCAAAAATATTGGAGGTATAAATAATCAATTTATCTCTTGATATGCCCATTACAGCAGGAATAGAATCTACCGCAAAGACTACGTCGATAGCAGCCAGCATAATTACAACAACAAACAAGGTAGTATAAACAGGTCTCCCGTTTTCTCTTATCATGTATTTTCCACCGCCATCATGTGGAACAAGTGGCAAAAAGCTTTTCATGAATTTATACACCTTGCTTTTATGCGGGTCAAATTCTTGTTCGTGGTTTGCGGCAAACATTTTATAACCGGTATAAACAAGAAAGACACCGAAAAGA
>JAKFEJ010000500.1:0-1692 GCA_036675745.1 Chitinophagaceae bacterium
AATCAGGCCATTTCTTCTTTCAACAAAAACAGCTAAAGATTTTTGGGCCGATCCAAATTGGTTGGATGGGATAAATCCTTCCCTTGTTTTTACGCGGAAACTTCTGTCAGTGATCAGTTTGATAACGTCCTGGTCAGAAGCAAATTTCAATTCTTTTCGTTTGTCGGGGTTAGCGGTTTCCTTTAAAGAACTCTGTGCATAGTCAAATATATTTTTTTCTGACAATGCTATATGCTCAATGCATTCAGCAACGCTCCATACACTATCGGCAGGTTTCCAGTTCAGTTGCGCATCTGAAAGATTTTTCACAGCATCCTGTAAATCCTTTTTTGTTTGTTTAAAATAGCTTACTGCAAATTTTTTATCTTTTTTTGAAAGCGGATTCGATGCTGTGGTAAAGCTGAATAAAAGCAAGACTGGCAGCAAGGTTAATAATTTACGCATAACAATAAGTTTTTGAGGTTAAAATGATTTTGGATAACAAAGGTAAGCAGCTTTCATATCGAGTTTTATCACCTGCCTTACCTGTATGCTGCCGCCATGATTATTATCGGGATAATCATCACAAATCGTTACAACATCCTATCGGCATTAATTAAGAAAAAGCCACCGACTACTATCTGTGCCGCAATTCCGGAGCATCTTTTATTTTATTGCCAGCGTACCCTTATCTGCAAATAAATGCTCAGCCATTTTTTTATCATGGCCGTACACATCATCACGGAAATTAAGTTCTCCTTTACTATTGACCCAGGCGGTGAAATAGCCGATAAATACAGGAACTATTTGCTTTAACGTCACATACTTTTCTTTGCCGATGTTCATGGCCGCTGTAATTTTTTCTTTGGTCCAGGAACTATCATTTCGCAAAAGATATTCCGCCAATTTTTTGGGCTCTGCAAGGCGGATACAGCCATGGCTGAAAGCCCGGTTGCTTTCAGAAAACAAACTTTTAGAAGGTGTATCATGTAAATAAATGCTGTAACTGTTCGGGAAAAGAAATTTTACCAGACCCAGGGAATTGCGTGGCCCTGGTTTTTGCCTGACATTCCCATTATTCCATTCCATATTGTGATTGGCCAGGTAGTTTTTATTTCTTGCTATACCAGGAAGTATCTCGTTTTTAATAATACTTTGCGGCACATTCCAGTAAGGGCTGAAAACTACATATTTCATATCACCGTTAAAAATAACGGTATTGTGTGCTGTTGATCCCACAACCACATTCATACTCCAGGCAAGCTTTCCTTTTTCATATACATGCAAACGAAACTCCGGTATGTTTACCAAAAAATAATCAACGGTTGGCTCAGCAGGTACCCAACGCATTCTTTCCATATTAATAAGGATCTGGCGGATACGTTCACCAGCGGGGCGATTCATTTCTTTTAATAATGAAACACCAACAATGCCATCTTCTTTCAATCCATAACGCCGCTGGTATTTTTTTACAGCTTCGGTCATTGTCCTGGTAAATGTTTTTGTAGTATCATTTTCTTCAAGGTCGCCAAGAAGGAATAGCCTTTCTTTTATAGCTGAAATGGTTGCAGATGAATCACCCTGCCGGTATGATCTTTTATCAGCAATGAGACTGTCCCAGTTTCCTGATTTTTCAATTTCATAATATTTGAGCAAATATGTTTTTAACAAATTGTACTGCCTGTTCACCGGTTCATACTGTGAAAGATTTTG
>JAKFEJ010000618.1:0-1690 GCA_036675745.1 Chitinophagaceae bacterium
TTCCCCAACTCATTGCATCCATCCCTCTTAATCCGGCAGATACAAGAACAATTCCATTACACAAATCTTTTTCCATTTTTACCCGAAAAGAATATTTCCTTTCATCAGCTTCAATCTCCACAACAGAACCTTCTGCTGCTCCCAGTTGGTTTATATCCTGCTTCGACAATGCGATATAAGGTTCCGGAGAAAGTTCCTCAATCGCTTTTGTGTACACACTCAATTCACCAGAACCAAAAACATGATACTGTGGCAGCAAAAGCCATTTTTGTTTTCTTGCCATAAACGCTTCGGGCATGTCTTTAAAAAACGAAGGAGCTGATCCTGTTTTGTCTTTGAATAATCTAATACCAGAATTGCTATCCCGTAATGAACCGCCAACTTCTTCCTGGTATTTGGCAACTGATTGCACAGAATTCCATCCCGGCGCCCAGAAGAAAGGGATGGCAGGGCCTGGAGGAATGCCTTTATAACCTTCCATGGTAAATGTGAGTGGTGAATCGTCATCCTGCGAAGGCTTAGGTTCACTTACATTCATATTGGCCAGCATAGCAGTGCGGCCACTATAGCGATGTGGTTCCCTCGGAATAAATTGCCCATGCATCCGGAAATCATGCGGTGGTGCTGATTTTGTAATGCCTTCGAATTGTGGCAAAACATTTTCCAGTTTTTCAAGCAATTCATCCGGATGTTGTTCCTGGTTATTCGCAGATTTTGTCAGCAAACATTCCATTTGTCCTAACCATTTCCAGCTTTCTTTTATATGCTTGTTTGAAGGCATAAATGCCTGGTAAAAACGTTGGGCTCGCCCTTCATTGTTAACCATAGTTCCATCTGCTTCGGCAAAAGTTGAAACGGGGATGAGCACATGAGCTTTCTCTGTAGTACTATTATGCAGCGAATCCAATACCACAATATTTTTACAACGTTTAAAGAAAGCATCGGCTTTATCCGGTGTCGTATACCGATAAATATCATTCTCTACAATGATGACCGTAATGTTATCTTCTCT
Source organism: Chitinophagaceae bacterium (assembly GCA_036675745.1). Taxonomy (GTDB): domain Bacteria; phylum Bacteroidota; class Bacteroidia; order Chitinophagales; family Chitinophagaceae; genus Terrimonas_B. The sequence continues at coordinate 1,013 of JAKFEJ010000618.1, forward strand.
TTGTACTCTTGTAACAGCTTCATCAAATGAAGAAGCCTGCATCATGGCCAGTCCCATACTATTACATTCAGGAAAAACATAACAAAGCCCTGCTTGTCTTTCTGTGGTAGTCAATGCAGCAGCAATATCAAAACTTGCCCGGATGATCGCCTCATTGTAACAGGAAATGCCACTGATAATTATCGGTCGTTTGGCTTTTTGCAAAGCTTCTGCAATCATTTTCGCTTTTGATATTAAAACTTCATCAGCATTAACTACAGAAGGCAACGAAGGATTGAGATGATGAGCGATCATAAACCCCAACCTGGCTATATCATCCGGTGCAGCACGATGTTTACATGTTGCGATTTCATCCAATGGAGAATCAGCAATAGTGCTATTTGCCAGGAACCCTTTTTTCTCCTGAACCAATTCTTTTACAGCAGCATCATTCCACACAGGTATCTGTACTTGCTGTAATGTATCAGCCGCAGCGGTTTTCATTCCGGATTGACGAACGGCTAATGCCATGATAGGAGCTGTGTTCCAGATATCTTCTCCCAGTATCACTACCGCATCGGCCTGTTCTATTTCTTTTAAGGAAGAACTATGTACAGTACCGGTATTTAAAATATCAACAACCAATTTTTCCAAAAAAGTTTCATCCGCATTCACACCCTGGTAAAAATTTTCTTTACC
>JAKFEJ010000461.1:0-1684 GCA_036675745.1 Chitinophagaceae bacterium
TGATATTGCCGTTTGCCGGCATAGTATCTGGTTAATACAACTTGTATGTTCTACTCACCACTCACCCTTAATACCTCGTAAGACGCTCTTTCAGCAATTTACGGGCAAAATGTATCCTGCTTTTCACCGTTCCCAATGGTTCTACCAATACATCAGCGATCTCCTGGTATTTGTAGCCATCAAAATACAGTTGAAAGGGAACTTTAAATATTTCCGGGAGCTGGTGAATAGCTTCGTTTATTTCCTTCATCCGCAAACTACTTTCAGCGGCATTGCTTACAGTAGCCTGTTTGAGGTTGATCAGGTAATCACTGCCCGAATTATCAAAAACAGTTTTTTGCTTTGCCTTACGGCGATAATCGTTGATAAAAATATTACGCATGATCGTGAATAACCACGCTTTAATATTGGTACCCGCATTATATTTTTCGTGATTGGCCAATGCCTTGTACAATGTTTCCTGGTACAAATCATTAGCGGCTTCAGAGTCTTTGGTAAGGTTTACCGCAAAAGGTTTGAGGAAATCAGCATTACCCACCAGCATGTCATTAAATTCAGTCGTTGCCATCTTGATCCGTTTTGAGTCAAATTTACTTAATACAAGCATCTTAACAAAATTCAATGTTCAGACATTGAAGAGAATTAAGATTACTTTAGTATTTCATCTTTCATCAAAAAGCCTACCAGAGAAAAATAAAGGACATTTTGCTACAATTCGCTATTGCTGATCTGCCCGGATTCGATGGCCTTTTGGAGTGCTGCGGTCATTTCGGCATATTGTAATTCTTCAAGATGACGGGAATGATGAAGATCGGTTCCTACCAGGTCGTAGAACCCTTTATGGAGGAGATATTCGGCAAGATCCTTTACACTACGGCCATAATGACCGCTTAAGGCAAGAATATTCAACTGGAACAGGCAGCCAATATCTTTTAGTTCCTGGTAAAATTCCTTGTTCTGCTGCAAATAAATATATCGCTCGGGGTGAGCAATAATGGGTTGATAACCCTGCATCTGCATTTCAAATAAAATATCTTTTGTATTCATTGAAGGAAAAGCCAGTGAAAATTCCGTCAACACCTTGTTGCCACTGACAGTGAGCAAAGGCTCTTTTTTCTTTAGCAATTCTTCCACATGCTCATCCAGGAAGTATTCGGCCGCCGCATGAATTTCTATATCAATGCCTTCCTTTTTTACCGCCTCCCTCACCAGCTCCAGTTTATCATTGATAATGGCGGGTGTATTGCGGTACATATCCCAGATAATATGCGGCGTAGTGATCAATTTCTGGTAACCCAATTCTTTCATTCCCCGTATAAGCTCAAGCGAAGTTGCCAGGTCTTTCGCCCCGTCATCTATTCCCGGCAGCAAATGAGAATGGATATCTGTTTTTAAAACAGCATAATCGATTCTTTCGCCTTTGGCTTTCTTTTTGGAAAATAAATTGAACATGTAATATCAAAACTAAGAAAGTTGAAATTGGTTTATGGTAGTTGAAGATGGTTTAAAATAGTCTAAAAGTTTAAGTTGATTTAAACAAGCGTGAAGATTGTTTTGGAACATCGGGACACAGAGGCACTGAGACACGGAGAAGACCATATTTCTGGTAAAGCATCCTTAACCTTATCCTCCACCTCCGCCTCAACCTCACCCTCAACCTTATCCTCAACCTCAACCTTAACCT
>JAKFEJ010000357.1:0-1683 GCA_036675745.1 Chitinophagaceae bacterium
CTGTGGTGACTTTACGAAGAATAATTTTTAAATCATTGCTTATATATTAATAATCACCTACGCAACGTTATACTAAGTAGTACCACGTAGTTAACCATAAAATCCAGGTCATGAAAAACTTTACTCCAGGGAATTCTTTCATTAACGCTTTTCACCGGGCAAGGAGCCTTTTTTCTCCACTCCGTATCCCAGGTTTGAAAGCGCATCCGAAAATTATCAATATACTGCAGTTATGGAAGTCCCCGGGATATCCATACCAGGCATTACCTGTATCGGGAAACTTTTCCATCTAGCATTCGATTTTGATTGACCGGTAGTTATTCCAGAGCTTTTCGAAAGATATTGTTCTGCAATAGATCAATACAGGTCAAACAAAATAAATGAAACGGCAGATGTAAACCTATTAAACCAAATCCTATTAAAATCACCAACCACCAGGCCGCTTAATGAGAATTCCATGTGTTCTGTCGTGAATACATATCCATCACCCTTTAAAAACAGGCTCAAGGGCATTGCTTTGCGTAATGCCTTACAGCTATTTGTATTCCTGTTTGTCGGATTTGTTTTTAATTCCTTTACTCTTAGTGCGCAAACGACGACGACGACTTTAACCTCAAATCCAAGTCCCTCTTGCCTGAATGAAGCAATTACATTAACGGCTACAGTAAATGAAAGTACAGCAACAGGAAATGTTCATTTTTGGGAAGGTCCGGTTCTTTTGGGTAACGGAACTTTAGGAGCCAACGGAATTGCTACCCTTACAATATCTAACCTTTCAGCGGGCAATCACACTATAACAGTTGTCTATGATGGAGCACCACCATTCAATGGAAGTGTATCGGCTGCTATAATTCACACTGTTAACTCCCCTCCTTCCATTAGTAGTCAACCATCCCCCCAGGCAGTTGGTACTGGGTGTAATACTTCATTTTCTGTTTCTGCTAATGGCACTGAGCCCATAACTTATCAATGGAGAAAAAATGGAGTTGATATTATTGGTGCTAATTCAGCAACATTATCAATTAATAATGTAGCATCTGCGGATGATGGCAGTTATGATGTTGTTGTAACTAATAGTTGTGGGACTGCAACATCAAATTTAGTTGCTCTGGCAGTAAACCCGCCACTAACATCAACACAGGTTGTAACAAACGTATTGTGTAATGGTGCTGCTACAGGTGCTGTTGTCATCACACCAACAGGTGGAGTTGGTCCTTATACCATCACGCCTGCTCAAACCGGGCTTGCTGCCGGTACTTATACATTTACTGTTACCGATGCCAATAATTGTACACTTGATGTACCGGTGACCATTACGCAACCAACTGCATTAACAGCAACACAGGTTGTAACAAACGTATTGTGTAATAATGCAAGCACAGGTGCTATTGTCATCACAGCAGCAGGCGGAGTTGGTCCTTATACCATCACTCCTGCACAAACCGGGCTTGCTGCCGGTACTTATACATTTACTGTTACTGATGCCAATAATTGTACGCTTAATGTACCCGTGACCATTACACAACCAACAGCATTAACAGCAACACAGGTTGTAACAAACGTATTGTGTAATGGTGCAAGCACAGGTTCCGTTGTCATCACGCCAACAGGTGGTGTTGGCCCTTATACCATCACGCCTGCTCAAACCGGGCTTGCTGCCGGTACTTATACATTTACTGTTAC
>JAKFEJ010000571.1:0-1681 GCA_036675745.1 Chitinophagaceae bacterium
GCGAAGAGGAATGGCGAATGGTGGATTGGTACAATAACAATTGAAATGGCGAAGATTAACATTCTGAAAATCAAATGGCATTTTTCTTGAAAAGCCGGTTGTAGTGTCATAAATTTACGAGTTAGCTGCAACCCTGTAGGACACTTCCCGTTAACTCAATCGGACATTTTTTGCGACACTTCAAAACCATCTTGTAACGTTGCTGATGTCTTTGTATTTAAGTATTTGCTTAAATAAGTAATCTTTGCTACATTTGACCCGACAAACAAATTTGACAATGGCAAACGACACTTGCATAAGGTTACAGGCAGACATAGAACAAATTAAAAGCTGCCGAGAAAAATTAAAGTCTAACTCAAAATCATTTTTGCAGTTGGGACAGGTTCTTGCTTTAGCAGGCAACGAAGTGCGACTGAAAATACTGTTTCTGCTTGAAGAGGAAAATGAACTTTGCCCTTGCGACCTTAGCGATATTTTGGGAATGAGTATTCCTGCCATTTCTCAACATCTTCGCAAACTAAAAGACGGTAACATCATTGAAGCCAGAAAAGCAGGGCAAACTATTTTCTATTCTTTACGCAGCGAACATCTAAAAACTTTAAGACCGTTTTTTAAATTTATTAATCAACAAAATTTGGCGACAGTATGACAACGACAACAAAAAATAGTAAAGGTTGGGTTGCAGGTCTGTTGACAGCAGTTGCGGCTTCCCTTTGTTGCATAACACCAGTTTTGGCTTTCTTAGGTGGTGCAAGTGGACTTGCTTCCTCGTTTTCGTGGATTGAACCGTATCGTCCATATTTAATCGGTTTGACAATTGCAGTTTTTGCATTTGCCTGGTATCAAAAACTCAAACCGCAAAAACAAATTGACTGCGACTGTGAGGCAGACAATAAAAAATCATTTTGGCAATCAAAAGCATTTTTAGCTATCGTTACAGTAGTTGCAGGATTGTTAATTGCATTTCCTTATTACGCAAAAATATTTTATCCAAAGCCTCAGGAAGCAAAAGTTATTATTGTTGATAAAAGCAATATACAGACTGCAGAATTTAAAATAAAAGGTATGACCTGCGAAGGCTGTACAGAACATATAAACAGCGAACTTTCAAAAACATCGGGAGTGATTGAGTTCAATACTTCTTATGAAAAAGGCAGCAGCCTTGTTAAGTTTGACAACAGTAAAACTTCCGTTGACAGCCTTGTATCCGTCATTAATAAAACTGGCTATAAAGTAACTTCTCAATCAGTAATCAACAACTAATGGAAAAAACTATCATACTTCAATCTGTTATTACTTGCCCTGTTTGTGGACACAGACAAGAAGAAACAATGCCAACAGATGCTTGCCAATATTTTTATGAGTGTTCAAATTGCAAGACACGACTTAAACCAAAAGAAGGTGACTGTTGTGTTTATTGTAGTTACGGGACAGTAAAATGTCCACCAATGCAATTGGGAACATCCTGCTGTTCGTAGTGACGAAGGGTATGCAGCTAACAGCGAGGTTTGCTGCTATGCTGGCTGACGAATATAAACTCATCTTCATATCGCTATCAGCCCATATCCAGCCGACGGAATTCTATCAGCTTTTGTTGTTATCTTCATCATCAGTTTTTCAATCGGCTGCGGCTCCGGGCTGGACATTATAAAATACCAGCACAGCAGCAAGCCCCAACGTT
>JAKFEJ010000237.1:0-12084 GCA_036675745.1 Chitinophagaceae bacterium
CTGGCATCAAGCCTATACTCAGTTTGTGGTATATGTGTTTGAAATTATTGTTGTAATTTCAGTAGTCTTCCTACCCTCCACCATGACCCCAAACAATAGCAGTATATAACAACGCCTGGTTATATAAACAGCAAGAGATACAAGGGCTAAGTAAAGTTTACATTTCCCGGTTTTGTTGCCTCTATAGTTATTATCAAGTATAAATTGTTACCGCTATGGCTGATATATTTATTAGCTATTCGAGTGAAGATAAGACCAATGTAAGACTAATTGCAGAGTTACTGGAACAGCAAGGCTGGACGGTTTGGTGGGACAGGCAAATTCCTATTGGTCAAAGGTTTGATTCTATCATCGAAGAAGAATTAGTTAAAGCTTATTGCGTTATTGTAATATGGACCAGGCGATCCGTGGCTTCGGAGTGGGTGAAAAACGAAGCTAATGAAGCATCGCAATTGGGAAAATTAGTACCTCTTTTACTCGAAGATGTTCCGCTCCCGCTTGCATTTAAACGTACAGAAACAGCCCTGTTAGCAGGATGGAAAGGAGAATTGGATCACCCGGAACTTTCTCTTTTGTTCAGAGCTATTTCGCAAACCATCCAAAAAAATAAAGCAAAAAAAGATTCCGGAAGCCCGGATTTTACGACTAATCCTAAAGAAACAGGCAAGCATAGGGAATGGAAGCTTGATGAAAAGATCATAAAGCCTTCTTCCGTTTCAGGATATATTGCTATAGCCATAACCGGGTTTATTATTTCCATTTTTTCGATTTATTACTACCTGAATTTTATTCAGGGTAAAGTTGGTGACCAGGTTGATCAGCGGGTTTTTTATTTGATCCTTATTCTGTTTGGTATAGCGGCCAGTGCTGTTGTTTTTGGTATTATGAACTCATATGCTACACTGAAAGGTGAAAAATTTAATACGCGGTTCAAACTGGCAGGCCCTGTTGTAGGAGTTGTTTTGACGGTGTTTGGTGGATTTTATCTTCCGCATAAACCAGATGAAAAGGTTGTTACCATTCGAGTATTTGATAAAAAAAAGAATCCGGTCACCCAGGGCGATGTGAAGATATACCTGAAGGAATATATACGGAGCCAATCAATAGATAAATTGGGTCAGGCTTTATTTACCGGCATTCCGGGCAATGGTATTAAAAACAAGATCAGGATCGAAGTGTCAAGCCCGGGTTATGCAACCAAGCAGTTTGACACTATACTTAATAAATCAGGTGTATTGGAATTAACCTTACCATTAACGGCTGTTGTTTTTATTTCCGGGCGGGTAACAAGGGCCAATGATGCGCCAATCAGTGATGTAGAAATAAATGTAGACGGAACAAGGTATGTTGCTCATTCCATTACCAATGGAACTTACAGTCTTCGCCTGGAAGAATATACCCTGGGTGATGAGATCACTCTTACTACATCACACCAGGATTTTGAAGACAAAACAAGGTCTCTCAAAATCAATTCGCCGGAGATCAAAGAAATGGATTTTGTTCTGCAACCCATTGATCATTAAATAAACTTATCATGAAAAAATTTATTTACTCCGCATTACTTCTTCTTTTATATGAGGCTTCCTACAGCCAGAACCTGGTGATAAAAGGAAGAGTAAGGTGTATGAATCAAAGTGCCCATTCCACCAAAGGCGCAGAAAACATTATTGTTGTTCCTACTTTTATGCCATCAAGGTCAGCCATTACGGCATCCAGTCCTTCCGGTTATTTTGAATTTAATACAGGAACTGCTCTTCCGGCATTGCAGGATAAGCAGGTTAATATTTATATTGTTTCAAGGTGTAGTAGTTGCAAGGATATTGTGAAAAGAGTTTTTATTTCTGAAGATCAGGACAGGCAAAACAGGGACGATTCCAAATCCTATGTAACCATAAAAAAATGGATGCTGGAAAAAAATTGCAATGAAATAGAATTGTCCTCCTTTAAGGCGGATAGTATTTTACGTGAGATACAAAAACAACCGGAAGAAAAACTAAGCGAGTTGACCAATGCTACTGCAGTGGCGGGAACGCCTGCTCTGCTGAATCTATTAACAACGTTAACAACAGTATTGGTACCGGTGCCACCCGCAGCCGGAGTTTTTAAAGCGTTGGAATTAAAAGCAGGGAAGATCAACTATGGCAGCTTCCTGTTTGCTTCCGCATTGACGCATACAACCAATACAGGATTCAATTTTTCTCCCTCCCGTGATCTTTCGGAAGCCGTATTCTGGAATTCATCTGCTATTGCACAAAGTAAAAAATCCAATAATGTTAGTTTATTAACCAATGTGAAGAATAATGGCAAGCTGAGTGGTTTTTTTCGATTAACTGATAAAATTTCTTTGGGAGGAGGCGCTATATACACGATGCAGGACGAATTCCGGGACGCTGATTTTAAAAGGGACCCGGATGATGAGTTTGAAACATCCAAGTTGATAGATTCGGTTATTATGAAATTGAAGGAATATGCTATTTATATCAGCCCGTCATATAAAATAAACAACCAGCTGAGTCTTGGACTTTCTGTAAAATCGGTTTGGCAGGATTTTAATATTCCTAACGAGGTAAATATACAACAGGATAACGACGGCGTCATCACCAATACTTTTACCAATAATTCTATTACAAAACAAAATTTTGATGTTGATTTTTCTGTGACCTATAAAATGTCCAAAGCATTCCAGGTTGGCCTCAATGCCATGAATCTTGCAGGAACAAAATTGCATGCAGATGCATTTGTACCGGGTCAGCAAAACCTGCCTTATCAGAATCAGAGATCCTTCGGACTGGGACTTTGCTATAAATGGCAGCGTTTTAATTTTGGTGCCGATGTTTTATTTACCGAAGATGATTTTTATGATGCTGCGATCGGCGTTAACTATGTGCCCTTCAATGATGCGTTGATCTCTGCCGGTTTAGCTGTTAAACAACTGAGTTATTCCATCGCTTTCCGGCTTAAACATTTTCGTCTGGGTTATATTGATGATAATGACTGGCTGATCAATGAAAAAAGAAAAGGGAAATCGGGCATAGTAAATGGAAGGTTGTACGGCGGTTTTGCCTTTAGTTTTTAAAACAGTGTTCATACGTTCCTGATTGCAGGCAATTTTTGACAATTCAAATCTTTATAAATAAAGACTTGACAAATGCGCCTAATTTTACCGGGTTTACAAATTCTTTTAAGTATGTCTTCGATCACAATCACAATTATTCAAACAAACCTTTACTGGGAAGATAAAGCGGCCAACCTGCAAATGCTGGAGCAAAAGATCAACAGCATAAAAGATAAAACAGAGATTGTTGTATTGCCTGAAATGTTTTCTACAGGATTTAGCATGAACCCCGGAAAATTAGCTGAAACAATGGATGGAGAAACCTTGCAATGGATGAAGCGGGTAGCCATAGCTAAAAAAGTCATTCTTACCGGCAGCATTATTATTAAAGAAGGCGAAAATTATTTTAATCGGTTGATCTGGATGTTGCCTGACGGACAATATGGCATTTATGACAAACGCCATCGCTTTGCTTTTGCCGACGAAGATCAACATTATACAGCAGGCAATAAAAGATTGATAGCATCAGTAAAAGGATGGAAAATAAATTTACAGGTATGTTATGACCTGCGGTTTCCAATCTGGAGCCGCCAAACTCCTCCCCCACAAGAGGTTCCCAAGCAGAGCGAAGGGAAGGAACGAAGTTCGGGGAAGGGGCCTGAATATGATCTTTTGATATATGTGGCTAACTGGCCCGAACGAAGAAATACAGCCTGGAAGACATTGTTACAGGCAAGGGCTATCGAAAATCAATGTTTTGTAGTGGGTGTAAATCGTATAGGCAAGGATGGAAATGATATTAACCACAGCGGCGATAGCATGATCATTGATCCGCTTGGAGAAGTTTTATATCATAAGAAAGAGGAAGAAGATATTTTCACTCTTACTTTAGATAAAAATCATTTGCAAACTGTAAGAGAAAAATTTCCTTTCTGGAAAGACGCGGACGAGTTTCAGATAATAACTAATAGTGAATAGATAATAGTTCTTTAAAATGGGTGATACACTGTATTCCGTTTGTTTCGCATAGCGGCATAGTTTTATAAAGAAAAAATTTTCGAAAAGCGAGGGCTGTGCTACGTACCGGCTGCACCCCTTTAGGGTAGGCTTGGCGGGGTTTTCTGAATAAGTCCCGGTGGTCGATGATTTTTTTTATCTTCTTTTATCAGTTCCATTACCTTTTCTATTTTATAGTCAGCTCCACGCTTGATAGCCTCGATCGTCGGCTTTGCCTCAATTTCGGGTTGCACTCCTTTCCCGGTTTTTGGGTAATTCTTATCAATTACCAGGCGGAACAAGGGTAGGCGGAAACGCACCTTTGTTTCAGGCAATGTAACATCAGGGATAAGCCAGGCTGAATTACCGTAGGCGCCACCACCTGTTTCCTCGCCTACTACCGTTACATTTTCCTGCTTTATAATTGAACTGGTAAATAGCGTGGTAGCTGAAAAAGAATTGCCTCCTGTAAGAATATATACTTTGCCATCAAAATGATTTCTTTTTTTAGGCTTGAAATAATTTTTTTCGAAATAGCGGAAATGATAAAAACCATCAGCTTTCCGCCTGGTAAAAAAAGTCATGAAAAGGCGATTGAAAAAATCATTTTTTATATAACGGCTGTATCTTTTTCCTTTTGTAATGGCATATAATGAATCGCCTACCTTAAAAGGATGATCACTTAAATAACGGGTGGCGAATGTAGAATTAGTAACACTGCCGCCACCATTGCCCCTGACATCAATGACCAGGTGGCCGATCTTATTTTTCTTTAAGGTTTTGAAAGAGCGTCGGAAAAATCCTTTTAGTCCATAACCGCGGCCAAAAGAATTAAGATCCATCATCGCCACATGATCAGCAGAATCTATTTTCAATAGCCGGACTGAATTCCGGCGCATGGACCTTCTTTCTTTACGGGAAGGTTGCGGCACATTCCGGATAGCCCGAATAGTGGAACGACCGGCGGTATCAGAAACAGGACGATATGTTTTTATCGTAGTCTGTTTTAGTAAGCCTGTGCTATCTGTATATTCTATATTATAGTTGGGGGAGAAACCAAATAAGGACGTGTACAGGGAACCAAAATATCCACGGTTACTCAGCGATTGATATTTATGGGTTGTATTATAGCCATCAGTTGAAATATAATTAAATAGGGTATCTACAATTCTATCTATAGGCCATCCATTTATTTTGGTGATCATTGTTCCCCGTTTCAACAAACTATCCCGGCGATTAAGGTTGGCCGCTACTACGGCGGTATCGTCCCAAAGTTTCAGGCTGAGTGGAAATACTCTTGAAATGCGGGTTGTATCAATATACCGCGAATAAAATTTTGAAGCCCTCACCGATGTATGCCCACAGTTGATCTTAGCGGTAACATAGGCAAGCACTTTCCGGAAACCTGTTTCTGTCAATGAATCTTTCAGTTGTTCCCGTCCCCACTTAAAATAATAATCCATGCTGTCTTTACTGGTATACCAATATAGGCCAGGATGTACTTCTTCCAACACCTGTTGATAAACAGAATAATCTTTTTGTAATTTTTCGGGTGAGTATTTTTTTGCAGGAGAAAAGGAACGATTGCTAACACCGCATCCTGTAATCAAAGCGCCACAAACTAAAATCAACAATATCCGCATAAGGTTTATTACAGTAAATATATTTGTTTAACAGGCAATATGCAATAGCAAAGTATAATATGCAAAAATGCTTCCGTTGTTCATTCTTGTCAATTGCCTGTTGCTAATTGCTTATTGTCTCAGGTGATTCCAACCCTGTGCGGTGATCGGGTATTTGCTCCCCCCTTTTGTGATAATAGTAGCTTTTTGTTCAGGATCCGTCATATATCCTACTACACTGATCTTTTCATTTAGTACCAGTTTATCATAATCAGCCTGGGGTAATGTAAACAACAATTCATAATCTTCTCCACCACTCAACGCACAGGCGGTAGGGTCAATTTCAAATTTATAAGCTGCTGTTTTCATTTCTTCCGCTATCGGAATTTTTTCTTCGTACACAACACAGCCCAGGTTGCTTTGTTTGCAGATATGCAATATTTCCGAACTCAAGCCATCGCTGATATCCATCATAGCCGTGGGAACGATTTCCGATTTGGCGAAAAATTCAATAATATCTTTTCTTGCTTCAGGTTTCAATAATTTTCCAATCACATAGGCTTCTCCTTCCAGGTCGGGCTGCACACCCGGGCTTTCCACAAAGATCTTTTTTTCCCGCTCCATAAAAAGCAATCCTACATAAGCGGCGCCCAGGTCACCACTAACACATAGCAGGTCCCCCTTTTGAGCGGTGCTTCTTTTCACGTACTTATCAGGTGTTACTTCGCCGATCGCTGTCACGGAAATAATAAATCCTTTCTGTGAAGATGTGGTATCACCACCTACAAGGTCAACGCCGTAAGTAGTACAGGCGGCATAAACACCTTCATAAAATTCATCCAGCGCCTCAAGGCTGAAACGATTGCTTATTCCCAAGGCTATGATGATCTGTGTTGGTACTGCATTCATCGCATAAATATCACTCAGGTTGACCACCACACTTTTATAACCCAAATGTTTTAATGGGGTGTACATCAGGTCAAAATGAACGCCTTCAACCAAAAGGTCGGTAGTAACAACGGTTTGTTTGCCGAAATGATCAATCACGGCAGCATCATCTCCAACGCCTAATAAGGAAGAGACGTTTTGCAATTCAATGTTTTTGGTAAGATGCTCAATCAGGCCAAATTCTCCAAGGGAGGCTATTTCTGTTCTTTCGTTCATAAACTTTTTTGATTATTAATCACTTTCAGCATTTCATCATGAATTTTTCCATTAGTAGCTAAAATACGATGCTGATATGGCGAATATTTATTGCCATCAAAATCTGTTACCCGGCCACCAGCTTCTTCTACCATTAAAAACCCTGCTGCACTATCCCATGCTTCTAATTTATGTTCATAAAAACCATCAAACCGTCCTGCCGCCACCCAGCACAGATCAATAGCGGCAGAGCCGAGGCGACGAACCGGTACTCCTTTGCGGATAAATCGTTCAAAAACTTCCAATGGTCCGTTCGCAATATCTAAATAGGTATAAGGAAAACCAGTAACCAAACAAGCTTTTATCGTTTCTGTTTCAGGGCTTACTTGTATTGGTTTATCATTCAGCGTTGCACCTTTTCCTTTTTCAGCGAAAAATAATTCATTCAGGTGTGGGTTGTAAACACAGCCCATCACCATTTCACCATTATGTTCAATCCCAATCGAGACACAGTTCAGCGGGATACCGTGGGCAAAATTAATAGTGCCGTCTATGGGATCAATGATCCACTTGTATGCCGAATCCTGCACAATTTTTCCCGCTTCTTCACTTAAAATATAATGGTCGGGAAATTTTTCTTTAATAATTGAAAAGATGGCTTTTTCAGATGCATGATCAGCTTCAGTAACCGGGTTATTGATCCCTTCTTTATTTGTTATTTTAAATTCCGTATTAAAAAAACGTACGATTTCCGCAGCGCCGGCTCTTGCAGCCTCAATAAGAGTATTTTTAAGCATGCGCAAAGATAACGAACCCACAATCCGCGGCGGCGGAGAATAAGAAATTCTTCTATGCTATCATAGAACTATTATTTTTGAGCAAATCATCAAAACTCTCCGCCCTGTCTGCCAACAGGCAGGGGCGGCGGAATAGGGTATGCAGCTATCAATTATTATAGTCAATTACAATGTGAAGCACTTTTTGGAGCAGTGTTTATATTCTGTTCTGAAAGCTACGGCTGGCATGGAGGCGGAAATAATTGTCATTGACAATAATTCCTCAGACAACAGTATCGATTATTTGCAACCCAGGTTTGCCTGCGTCCGGTTCCAGGCCAATTCCGGGAACCTCGGATTTGCCAAAGCCTGCAACCAGGGAGTAAAGGAAGCAAGCGGGAAATATATTTTATTTCTAAACCCGGATACCATCATCCCGGAGGATTGCTTTCAAAAATGTATTGCTTTTTTTGAATCGCATTCTGATGCAGGAGCTTTAGGAATTAAAATGCTGGATGGCAGCGGACAATTTTTAAAAGAATCAAAACGTTCCTTTCCTTCCCCGCTTACATCTTTGTTTAAATTATTTGGATTGTCCCGTTTATTTCCTCATTCCGGGATTTTTTCAAGATATCATTTGGGACATCTGGATAAAACCATGGATCATGCAGTAGATGTATTAGCTGGCGCCTTTATGATGGTCCGGAAAGAAGTGCTGTATGAAACAGGAGGCTTTGATGAGATCTTTTTTATGTATGGTGAAGATGTGGATCTGAGTTATCGCATACAAAAAATAATAGATCCGGTGACCGGGAAGAACTATAAGAATTATTATTTTTCCGGCAGCAGCATAATACATTTTAAAGGAGAGAGTACGAAACGGGGAAGTATGAACTATGTAAGGATGTTTTATAATGCTATGAGCATTTTTGTACGGAAACATTATGGCGGGAGCAGGGCTGGTTTTTTTAATTTTTTAATTCATACGGGCATATGGGTAAGAGCTATGCTGGCGGGAATAGGAAGATTTATCCGAATGATAGGATTGCCGTTGATTGATGCCGGGTTGATCATGCTGTCTTTCTGGACAATAAAAAATGTATGGAGTAATTATGTAAGAACGGATGTACAATACGATGACCGGTTGCTTTGGATCGCTATTCCGGCGTTTACCGTGTTGTATCTTATAACAGCTTACTATGCCGGTTTATATGACCGGTGGTATAAACGTTCAGAGCTTATCCGATCTACGTTTATTGCAACAATTGTTTTGCTGGCGGTGTATTCATTATTGCCCGAGCAATATCGTTTTTCAAGAGCGATTATATTATTTGGAGCTATCCTGTCGTTTATATTAACGGGTTTTTTACGCAGGTTATTGATAGCGACAAAGGTTTTAACCAGCAGCAAGCAGCAGGAAGAACATGCTAATACACTTATTATTGGTTCAGCAAAAGAATACGGGGAAGCTGTCCAGGTAATGAATGATGCAGGCATGCAGGAAAAAGTATTTGGCCGGGTAGCAGTAAGCGAAAATGATTCGTCCGCGATTGGTTATTGGTCAAAACTGAATATGCTTTCGGATGCAGTGTCGTTCCGGGAAGCGGTATTTTGCGAAGGAACCCTTTCATTTAAAAATATTATTGATTCCATACAGCAGTCCGGTAATGATATAAAAATAAAAATACATGCAGCCGGAAGCGGCAGTATTGTAGGAAGTGATTCAAAAGACAGTTCCGGTGAAGCGGTATCAAAAGAAAATGGATTTAAGCTGGCCGACCCTTATAATCGTCGTTTAAAACGTTTACAGGATATTCTTGTTTCTTTATTTGCTCTCCTTAGCTTCCCTGTTCATTTAATTGGGGTAAAAAAACCTTTTCAATTCTTCGTCAACTGTTTTAGTGTATTGTTTGCACAAAAAACATGGATAGGTTATGCAACAGAAGAGAAAAACCTTCCTCCACTTCGAAAAGGGGTAATGACCTGCAATGGAATACCGGCAACCATAAAACAAGAGCTACCAAAACAAAGTCTGCAGATGCTTGACTATTGGTATGCCCGGGATTATGATCCATTACAGGATATTAAAATAATCTGGAGAATGTATAAAAGACTTGGCGGGTGAAACAATAAGCAATAGGCAATAAACAATTTGGAAGCCTGAAATAAGAATTGGAATTTCAACAAAAGGACTTTTTTGCATATTGAATATTGCCAATTGCATATTGTCTATTGTCAATTGGCCCTATATTCGCAACCCTTGAACAGTAACATTGTGTAACTTTAAACCAACTCTGTCCGAATCTTGCAGGTATGGCAAATATTATTGATATAAAAATCCCAAAGGCGATCGCTAACGCATTGCGTATTCCACCCAACGATGCCCGCCGTCAGCAGATAAAAGTGCTTAAGAAGTTATTGAAAAAAGCGCAGTTCACAGAATTTGGACAGCAATACCGTTTTGATGATGTACTGTTAAGTAAACAACCGGAAAAAAAGTTCCAGGAGTTAGTACCGGTACATGATTATAATAAGATATATGAAGAATGGTGGAAGAAAACGCTGGAAGGCGTACCCGATGTAACATGGCCGGGCAAAATAAAATATTATGCACTGAGCTCCGGCACTTCTGAATCAGCAAGTAAATATATTCCGGTAACAAAAGAACTGTTACGTAGCAACAGCATTAATTATATACGCCAGTTGATCAGTGTCTTTGGCTATGAAGATGCCAACCGCAAAGCGCTGACAAAAGGGTTTTTGATGTTGGGGGGAGCTACTGACCTGCAAAAAGGAGAAGCGGGTTGGTATGCGGGAGACCTGAGTGGAATATTGGCAAAAAAACGACCCTTCTGGTTTCAGACTTTTTATAAACCTGGCGGCCGTATCGCCGCAATGAAGGATTGGAATCAAAAATTGAATGAAATAGTAGAGCATGCCAAAGAATGGGACATTGGTTATATTGTTGGCGTGCCTGCCTGGTGCCAGATGTGTATGGAAATGGTGATAGTACATTATAAACTTAAAAACATACATGAGATCTGGCCAAACTTCGGCGTATTTGTACATGGCGGCGTTTCATTCGGTCCCTATAAAAAAGGATTTGAAAAATTGTTGGGCAAGCCGATTGTGTACATTGAAAATTATTTATCAAGCGAAGGTTTTATTGGCTATAAAACAAGGGAGCATGCAAAGGGAATGCAACTGATATTGAACAATAATATCTTTTTTGAGTTCGTTCCTTTTGATGAAAAAAATTTTGATAGTGAAGGAAAAATTGCAGCCAACCCGGAAGCGAAAATGATACATGAAGTAGAAGAAGGAAAAGAGTATGCCCTGTTAATGAGTACTAATGCAGGTTCCTGGCGATACCTGATTGGTGATACGATAAAGTTTGTTGACCTGGAAAGAAATGAAGTAGCGATCACCGGGCGGACAAAACATTTTCTGAGCCTGGTTGGTGAACACCTGGGTGTGGAGAACATGAACAAAGCCATACAATTAGTAAGTGAAGAATTTAATATCAGCGTACCGGAATACACCGTAGTAGGATTTCCTTATAAAAACTTTTTTGCTCATAAATGGTATGTAGCTACCGATGATAAAGTTGATACTGAAAAACTGAGAAAACGGATTGATGAAAACCTGAGGTTGCTCAATGATGATTATGCTACTGAACGGGATAGCGCCTTAAAAGAAGTTTTCCTGGAAGTATTACCGGAAGAAAAATTCCTGCAATTCATGAAGCTGAAGGGTAAGATCGGCAGCCAGCATAAATTTCCACGGGTAATGAAAGGAAAGATGCTGGAAGAGTGGAATAAATATCTGGAAACAGGAAATGTATAGCAGGTGATTCGCATCTGAAAAGTCTTTTCAAACAATAAAGACTGCTCCGAATTAACGTACTTCGCAGTTCTAACTTCGTATTTCCCATTATGGTTGAAGCTGTTCTCAAAGGAATTACACTAGGTTTTTTGCTGAGCATCGCAGTTGGCCCTGTTATATTTTCTATTATCAAGCAAAGCCTTAATAACGGGCATAAAGGGGGAATGGCTTTTGTATTGGGTGTTTCCGCCAGCGATATAGCCCTGGTGCTGATCAGTAATGTATTTACTGAATTGTTTACCAGTATAAGCAGCCGCCGTACCGAAATAGGTATTGCCGGGAGTGTTTTTTTGATCGTGATGGGCATTTATTTTTTATTCTTTAAAAAGGTAAAAGTAGATGACCGTGGTCAGCAGGTCATAACCCGTTTCCGGAAAAGAGACTATGCAAAGATTTTTCTTTCCGGTTTTTTTATGAACACATTGAACCCGGCTATTTTTCTTTTCTGGATCACCACCTCTACTACTTTTGTAAGCCATACCGTAAGGGAAAGGATAACTATTTTTACTATCTGTCTTTTATTTGTTCTGTCAACGGATATCGCCAAAGTGATGCTGGCTGGTAAGATCCGTAACCGTCTTACTCCTCACAATATTCATAATATCAA